>JAWKWE010000005.1:0-300000 GCA_041397645.1 Hyphomicrobiaceae bacterium
CCTCTGCCTCCACGTTCCGCGGCTCGGATAAGCGTGGTGGCGCCAACGGTGGCCGCGTACGCCTTGCGCCTCAGAAGGACTGGGAAGCAAACGAGCCGGCCAAGCTGGCGAACGTGCTTTCTAAGCTGGAAGAGATTCAAAAAAGCTTCAATGCGAGTGCGAGCGGCGGCAAGAAGGTTTCGCTTGCCGATCTGATCGTGCTTGGCGGTTGCGCTGCTGTCGAGCAGGCGGCGAAGGATGGCGGGCACGCGATAGAAGTGCCTTTCACACCGGGCCGCACGGATGCTTCGCAGGAGCAGACTGACGCTGAGTCGTTCGAGCCGCTGGAGCCTGAGGCTGATGGCTTCCGCAACTATGCGAGGGCGAAGTATTCGGTACCCGCAGAGCAGATGCTGGTCGACAAGGCTCAGCTACTGACACTGACGGCTCCCGAGATGACCGCGCTCGTCGGTGGCCTTCGCGTGCTGGGCGCCAATCATGGGCAGAGTAAGAACGGCGTCTTCACCAAGACACCGGGCAAGCTCACCAACGACTTCTTCGTCAACGTGCTCGATATGGGCACGCAATGGAAGCCGACGTCGGGCGATGACCTGTTCGAAGGCCGTTGCTCCAAGACAGGTGCTCCGAAGTGGACCGGCACTCGCGTCGATCTGATTTTTGGTTCGAACTCGCAGTTGCGCGCGATCTCAGAGGTCTACGCTCAGGATGACGCGAAAGAAAAGTTCGTCAAAGACTTCGTGGCGGCTTGGACCAAAGTGATGAACGCCGATCGCTTCGATATCGCCTGACCACCGCGCGGCACTACAGTGCTACAAATTAGGTGAGGGCTCGTTCCGCTTTTTTTCGGAACGAGCCCTCTCTTGTTTCTGAGTGTGCATATGCGCCGTTATGGCGGTGTTTCGACACCAAGCCTCTGCAGAGCGTGGCGGGGCTTCACTTGCATGCCATTCGCCTTAAGCGAAAGCTTGTAACTCTCGATTGCGAGTGCCGTATCGCCGCGCCGTTCTGCAATTTCGCCTCGCGCCATAAGCGCGGGAACGTGGTCTGGCTTTATCTTCAAGGCTTCGGCGATCGCTTCATCCGATTTTTTCCGGTCGCCCGTCATGTCAAATGCCCGGGCAAGCCCGATAAGCGCTGCCGTATTCTTGGCGTCGATCTTGTTTGCGCGCTGATAGGCCAAGATGGCTTCCGGGAAGGCGCCCGAAGCAAAGAGATTGTCGCCTAATCGAATGAGCGCTCCAACATCATCGCTTTTTAGTTTGGCAACCTGCTCCCAATCTTTTGCGGCCTTGGAATACTGGCCATCCTCACTGTATGCCTCAGCGCGCCCTTCCAGGGCCGACACGTTGTCGGGCTCGGCAGCCAGCACAAGCGAGAAGTCCTCTGCGGCCTCGGCGAAATAGAAAAGCACAAGTTGCGCGCGCGCACGTCGCTCGTGGATGCGAATCTGTTGGGCGCTGTCGGGATTTGTGCTCATGAGAATACGTGAGCAAGCCCCGAGAGCCACATAAGCGTGCTCCTGCTGAAAGCAGTCTTTCTCCAGTTGTTCGAGTGTGTCTTGTGCGCGAGCGGTTGCGGTAGACAGGATCGTGGCCAGCGCAACTAGGACGTATGTTCTAGTTCTATCGGTCAATCGCAGCTCCTTCCGAATTGAAAGTTCAGATAAACACAGCGGCTCTGCGGGCAAAAATAGCAGCGAGTGTTCCAGCTTCGGACGCATTTTCGGCGGCCGCGTTACCCGCTTTCGCGCGCGCTGCGATGCCTTCAAAGATAATGGTCCAGCGGAACAACGCAAATGCTTTATGAAATTTGGTCAACTCGATTGGCTCACCCGCTGCAGCGTTGTAATCGGCAATGTATTCGTCGAGCGATGGAATGCCGAGACTGTCGATGTCGATGCCAATCAGACCGCCATATTCATCGCATGCAGTCAGCCAAGCAATTGCGTTATGGGCGACATCAGCCAGCGGATGTCCAAGTGTCGACAATTCCCAGTCCAGAACTGCGACGACGCGCGGCTCGGTCGGGTGAAACATAATATTGCCCGTGCGATAGTCGCCGTGAACCAGGCTCGTTCGGTCGTCGTCAGGGATGTGTTCCGGCAACCAGGCAATAAGCTTTTCCACGTTGGGGTCATTGCGTGTGCGCGATAATTCCCATTGCTTGCTCCAACGTGAGATCTGGCGCGCAAAATAGTTGCCCGGCTTTCCATAGTCGCCAAGACCAACGGCGTTGACGTCGACGGAATGGAATGCGGCAAGCGTTTGCGCCATGGCGCGGTACATTGCGCGCCGTTCGCTCTTGCTTACGTCGGGCAGGGTGCAGTCATGGAAGATGCGTCCGTCGACGCGCTCCATGACGTAGAAGGGTGTGCCGATGTGGGAGGGATCATTGCAATAAAGGATCGAAGGCGGCACTGGCACCGGCGTATCGGCAAGCGCGCTGATGATGCGGTATTCGCGATCGATGGCGTGTGCTGATGGCAGCAGTTTCCCCGGAGGCTGCTTGCGCATGACAAGACGGCGGTTGTCGAACGATACGAAATAGGTGGGGTTCGACTGTCCGCCCGAGATGGACTGCATACGCATGGCACCTTCAAGGCCAGGGATAGCCGCGCGCAGGTACGACTGAAGCGCAGCCGCGAATTCGGGAGCCGGGCTCTCTTGCATACTCATGCTTTCACCTCGGGATCGGCAACAGGCCAGCTCCAGAAATCCCATCCCTGCTTCTGGAGGGATCGATTAAGCACCATCTGGTGAACTTCGTCGGCGCCATCGACGAGGCGCGCCTGACGTGCGTAGCGATAGATCCATTCCAGGACGGTGTCTTTCGAGTAGCCGCGCGCGCCGTTGATCTGAATGGCTAGGTCCACGGCTTGATGGAGCGTGTTGGCGGCCTGGACCTTGGCCATGGAGACTTCCTTTTGTGCCTTTCCACCGCGGTCCAGTTCCCACGCGGCCTTCATGACGAGTAGCCTTGCGATCTCGATCGCCATAGCGGTCTTGCCCATCATGAGCTGAATGGATTCGCGGTCCGCGAGTTTTACCCCAAAGCCATAGCGTTCTGCCGCATAGCTTTGCGCAATCTCAAGACAGCGCTTGGATAGTCCCAGCCAGCGCATACAGTGGGTCAGTCGCGCAGGCCCAAGACGGATCTGCGTTGCACGCAAACCATCGCCTTCAGTCATCAGCACGTTATCGGGCGAGATCTGCAGGCCGTCGAATTCCATCTCGCAGTGGCCGCCGTGCTCTTCCGGGCCCATGATCGGAATGCGCCTGACAATGCTCCAGCCCGGCTGATCCTTATGAAAAAGAAAGGCGCTGAGACCACGTCGTGGGTCGTCCGAGGTGCGCGCGACGAGAATGAAATGGGAGGCTTCACCCGCACCGGTGATGAACCATTTGCGTCCGTAGATGCGATAAGAGCCATCGGGCTGCTTTTCTGCGCGCGTCAGCATCATGCCGGGATCCGAGCCGCCACCGGGATGCGGTTCGGTCATCGCAAAAGCGGAGCGGACTTCTCCTCTCACGATAGGGGCAAGCCACTTCTCTTTCTGTGCGGGCGTTCCTACCGCCTCAAGCAGCATCATGTTGCCGTCATCCGGGGCTGCCGAATTGAAGACGACCGGGCCGAAGATGGAGCGATTCATTTCTTCGTAGCACACCGCCATGCCGACGCGCCCGACACCCTTGCCGCCGGTCTCCGGCTTGAGCTGAAGACACCACAGCCCCTGCTCACGCGCCTTCGCCCGCAGCCTCGCGAGCACGTCGAGAGCGATGTTTTCGTGCTCGTCGTAGGAACTCGGTTCGCTTTCAAGCGTAAGAATTTCTGTTGCAACGAAAGTTGCGATGCGGCGGCGATAGTCTTCCAAAGAGGGAGGTATGGTGAAGTCCATGTCTGATCTCACAGTGAAGAAACGAGATGTCCGCCATCGACGACCAGCGATGAGCCGGTCATGTAGCGGGCGGCGTCGGAGCAGAGAAATAGAAGCGGACCTTCAAGGTCGGCGAGCGTGCCGAAGCGGCGTTGCGGAATGCGCTTGGTCAGGGCTTGGCCCACATCGCTCTCCAGAAAGTCGCGGTTGAGGTCGGTTTCGATATATCCAGGGCAGAGTGCGTTGATGCGAATTGAAAAGCGCGCCCACTCAAGCGCCATGCTCCTGGTCAATTGGACCAGCGCAGCTTTGGAGGCGGCATATGCCGCGACTTGTCCGGCAATGCGATGACCGAGTATCGAGGCCACGTTGACGATGTTTCCGCCGTTCCCTTGATCGCGCATGGTTCTTGCCGCCGCTTGCGCCACAAGAAATCCGCCTTTCAAGTTCGTATCGAAAATGCGGTCCCAGCCTGCTTCATCCTGGTCGATGAGTGGGATCGTTTGGGTGACGCCAGCGTTGTTGATCAAAATGTCGAGGCCGCCCAGTGCAGCCGCGGCCCGTTCCACCGCGCTCGAGACGTTATCGCTCGAGGACACGTCCATCGCCACGGCGACTGCTTTGCCGCCGCGAGAGCGAATGGAATCGCAAACGCTTTCGCAGGCCTTCAAATCGCGGGCAGCCACGGCAACGTATGCGCCAGAGGCGGCAAGAACGTGTGCAAAGTGCGCGCCCAATCCCTTTGAGGCGCCCGTGATCAGTGTGCGCCGATCACTAAGAGATATGACAAGGTCCTTCGTCATGCTTTCTTCCCATTTGCCCGCCAGTTGCGCTCCGCATCGTCCCAAGCGCCGAGAGGCTGCAGATCTGGGACCCATGCTAGCCCGGTCTTGCCGTCGGAAGATACAACCTCGGGCGTGACCACAAAGTCGATGAGCGCGGGGCGATTGGCGAGCGCGCGCGCGATGGCGGGGCCAATTTGGTCTTCTGTCTCGACGCGCTCAGCGTGCATACCAAGTGCACGCGCCATGCCTGCATAATCGGAAAACCGCAACCGGGTGCCGACAACCTTGCCATGAGTGACGGTCTGGTCGTGAACTTCGATGGCCCACGCTCCGTTGTTGGCAACTGCGAAAAGCACAGGCGCCTTATGGCGCACCGCAGTATCAAGTTCCATGGCGTTGAAGCCGAATGCGCCGTCGCCCGTTGCAACGAGGACCGTTTTATCGGGGCAAGCGAGGCTAGCCGCTACGCCGTAAGGCACGCCAACACCGATGCAGCCGAAGGGACCGGGGTCGAGCATCTGCGGTGCGCTGAGGCCGATGCGTGCGAAGGCGAGAAAGTCTCCGCCATCGGTGATAACAACCGAGTCTTCCGGGATCGCATCTTGCAGGGCCGAGATCACCTTATTGGGATGCAACCGCCCGTCCTTTCCGGGCTCAGCTGCGGCCATGCTCGATTTGAGTTTCGTCGCGCGCTTCTGGTGTTCGGCGCGCAGTTTCGCCGCCCAGGATTTGTCGAGCGTAGGTGCGCGATTGCCTGCGGCATCCACGACGGCTCGCAATGATGCTACGGGATTTGCGTAAATTTCGACGCTTCCGCGGCGGTTGTCGCGAACCTCGCCCGCCACGTCGCCGATGCGAACAAACTGCGCCGCGCCGAAAATGGCGGGTGAGCCAAAGCCAAGCTGGAAATCCAATCTGCGGCCGACGGTGAGAACAACATCGGCATCGCCCATCACCGCGCCCCGCATGGCGCTGACAACGCTGGGGTGGCTGTCGGCGATGAGGCCACGGCTCTCGCCGGTGTCGAGATACACGGCTCCCAGCTTGTCGAGTAGCGCGGTGAGTTCTGGTCCTGCTCCGCGCGCACCGCGACCGGAAATGACGAGAACGCGACGCGCCGACCACAGCACATCGACAGCTTTGGCAACGACGTTCGGATCGGGCAGGGCGATGGCGCGCGGCTTTGGCGCGAAGTGCTCTTCAAGCTGAAGTGGCTCGGGCACAAGCGCACGCATGGTGTCGGTGGGGAAGTCGATATACGCAGGGCCTGGCTCTCCGCCTTCGCCAAGGGCGCGGGAAATCGCTTCGTCAATCTCAGCTAACGCCAGTGACGCTTCGCGCACCGTTCGCGAATAGCGTGTGATGGAGCGCACGAGTTGGGGCTGGTCGAGGTCTTGCAATGCGCCGCGGTTTTCCTGTGGCCTTGTAACGGTGCCCGAAATGATCAGAACCGGCGCGCGCGAAACGTGCGCGTTGGCAATGCCGGTGATGGCATTGGTAAATCCCGGACCTGCAGTCACGAGAGCAACTCCAAGTTCGCCTGTCAGCTCAGTATGGGCTTGCGCCATATGCACCGCGCTGCGTTCGTCGCGAACGTCGATGATGCGTATTCCTTCCGCGTCGAGCCGCATCCATATCGGCATGATGTGTCCGCCGCACAAGGCGAATACATGCTTGACCCCGCGCGCCTTGAGCAGTCTGGCAACGACACCGGCAACGCTGTCTTGAGATATGTTCATTTGTCAAACTCCTTCACGGCGCCGATGGGCATTCCATCAGGCCAGCCATGCGATGATCAGCGACAATGTGAGTACTGAGATGAGGTGAGACGCAAGAATTGCGCCTGCGGTCGGTCCGGCATCAAGTCCGTAGGTCTTGGCGATCGTAAATGGCCCTGATCCGATCGGGAGGGAACTCAAAAGGACGGCTGAAGCCGACCAGAC
The DNA here is from genome assembly GCA_041397645.1 of Hyphomicrobiaceae bacterium. Taxonomy (NCBI): domain Bacteria; kingdom Pseudomonadati; phylum Pseudomonadota; class Alphaproteobacteria; order Hyphomicrobiales; family Hyphomicrobiaceae; species Hyphomicrobiaceae bacterium. Next base: position 6,603 of record JAWKWE010000005.1, read on the forward strand.
CTTTGGCATATCGAAGACAAATAATACCAAGCCTGTTGTCAACGCAGGCTGGAAGAGCAGCTTCAGAGAGACGAGCGTTCCCAAAGAACGCATGTCGGTTTGGCCTATGGGGATCTGCGCCAGAAATAGACCGATGCAAAAAAGGGCAGTTGGCGAGGCCGCAGCGCCGAGGAAACTCGCGAACCGTTCCAGGGGCGTCCAGAGCGGCATCCCGGTCACTCCGAAAGTCAATCCGAGGATGGGTGCGATGAACAGCGGGTTTCGCAAAAGCGCGCGTGCTGTCTTGCGCGCTATTTTTCCTCGTTCGTCTGCGGGTTGCACCCCTCGTTCGATCATGATCAGGCCAAAAAGAAAAAGAATGCAGGCGGTGAAGAGCGTCGCGATCACGGCCGGAGGCATGCTTTCCTGGCCAAGCGCAAGAAGGCAAAGCGGAATGCCCATGAAGCCCGTGTTTCCGTAAGCGCCGTCGAGAGCATCGAGGCTGGCATCGGCGAGTGGCTTGCCGCGCGCAGTCGCAATGAAATGACCCAAGGCATATGTGACGGCAATGCCAAGTCCGAAGGCGGCAGCAAATCCGTAATGACCAAGTTGTTCTGGTGTTACCTTGGACATAACCACGAAAATCAGAGCCGGAAGCGCGAAGTAGAAGGCGAAGCGATTGAGTGTGTCCGTTCCGTTCATGTCGAACATCTTTGCTCGTCCCGCCAGATAACCGACGAGAATGAGCGCGAAGATCGGCACGGTTGCGTTAAAGACGGCGGACATGATTAGGCGGCTTTATATCGAGGGCTGAGGGTTGGAAGGCGTCCGAAGGTTGACGTTGTGAGCAACGAGCCCCGTTACGTCTTTACGTCGGCGTAGCGTGTCTTGAGCTCACGATGGAGAATCTTTCCGGTCGCGTTTCGCGGCATCTGTGTATCCTCGATGAGCACGAACGCGCGGGGCCGCTTGTAGCCCGCCAGACGGGTCTTGACCCACGTGGCGAGGTCCTCATGCGTCAGCGTTGCGCCTTGGTGGGGCACGACGACGGCAAACACGCTCTCACCCCACTTCTCGTGCGGAACGCCGATAACGGCGACGTCCTTCACCTGCGGATGGGCTCCAAGCGCGGCCTCGACCTCGGATGGATATACGTTTTCACCGCCTGAGATGATCATGTTGCTCTTGCGGTCGACGAGGCGGATATATCCATCCTCGTCGCGCCGCGCCATGTCGCCGACGGTGCAATAGTCACCGCGAAACGCTTCTTTTGTCTTCTGCGGAAGATTCCAATAGCCGTCGAAGGTGTAGGGATTGCAGGAGTAGAGCTCTCCGGCTTCGCCATCGGGCACCTCCTCTCCGTCTTCGTTGAGGATCTTGATCGGGGCAGATCCGATGCACTCACGCCCGACCGAACCGAGCTTGTCGAACTGTTCATGGGGATGGAGCATGGTCACCCAGCCGGTTTCGGTGGAGCCGTAAAGCTCAAACAATCCGGAATTTCCGAACATCTCCATCACCGCGCGTTTGGTTTCGGCGCGTGCAGGCGCTGAGGAAATCATCAGCTTTGCAACGCGCGAGACATCGTGGCGTGCCTTTATCTGTTCGGAGAGTGCCAGCATCATGATGTAGTGGGTAGGAACGAGCGATGTGAACGTGGTTCCGCTTTGTGCAAGCGTGCGGACGCATTCTTCCGGATCGAAGCTCTTGCGCGAGTAAATCGTGGTGGTGGCGCCGCAGTAGGCAAACGCTCCGAAGAAATACAGCGAATTGGCATGGCACATCGGCATGACGAGGAGTGCGCCGTCCTCGCGTTGCAGACTGAGTTCAATGGATGTCACGAGCGCCATGGCAGCGGAACCGCGATGACTCCGAATGGCTCCCTTAGGGTTTCCCGTGGTGCCCGACGTATACATCAATGTCCACGGGTCACTCAGGCTGTGTTGCTGGTCCGGCTCACGAGCGCTGCCGCGTGAGAGCAGATCTTCGTAGTCACGAAAACCCGTTTGGCGTGAGTTGCCGAAGCAGATGATCCTGTCTTTGGGTATCGAGATGCCGCCGTCCATCTCCTCGACGACGCCTGCGAGTTCGTCCTGGACGATCAGCGCCGAAGCACCCGCATTCTCGGCGATGAAGGCGGCCTCTCTTGCCGTAAGGCGAAAGTTGATTGGCACGGCGACCAATCCGGCTTTTGCTGTTGCGGCGTAAATTTCCGCCCACTCCAAGCAGTTGTAGGCAAGAACGCCGACGCGTTCGCCCTTGCGCAGGCCAAGACCAAGAAGCGCATTGGCCAACTGGCATGCGCGCGCGTTCCATTGGCTGAACGTGAGCGAGCGTTCAAGATCGCGCGCACCGGCCTTATTGGGAAACAGGCGTGCGTGCGCGGTGAGCATCGCGCCGATGTTGAGAAGTTCCATCTTAGTTGAACTCCGGGTGCGGTTCGTCAGGCTTCATTTCAAAAATCCAGTGGAAAGGATCGGAAAGGCGGCGACCAAAGCGAGGCCGACAAATAGGGCGACGATGTAGGGAAGGATCTCGCGCATGCCTTTGTCGGGATGGACGCGCCCGATAGCGCAGGCGGCGTAGTAGCCGACGCCGAAGGGCGGGGCAAAAAGACCGAGTCCCATCGCAAGGACGACCACCATCGAATAGTGCACCGGATGGATGCCGAGCGATTTGGCAATCGGAAACAGCATCGGACCAAACAGCACGATCGCCGGAATTCCTTCGAGCACACTGCCAAGCACGATGAACGCCAGGATAGAGATCACTATGAAGCCCACCCCGCCGCCCGGGACGCGCGACATGGCGTCAGCAAGCTGGTGCGAGAAGCCAGACTGTGTCAGAGCCCAGGCCATCGCAGTCGCTGTTCCGATAATCAGAAGGATTGCACCGGAAAGCGAAGCGGTCTCGACGAGCAGCGTGCGAAGTCGTCCGAATTCGAAGCGGCGATAAAACACCAGGCCGACAAGAATGCAGTAGGCGATGCCCAGCGTGGAGACTTCTGTGGCGGTTGCGACGCCTTCTACGACGGCCGCCCGGATGACGAATGGCAATGCAATGGCCGGCGCGGCGATCAGCAACGCACGTCCAATCTCACGCGAGGTCGCGCGGCGAATGTGGCTCATGTCGTCATTGCGCGAACGCCAGAAGACAAGCAGACAGAGCATGGTTCCCAGCACGAGAGCCGGAACCAGACCGCCGCTGAACAGACTTGCAATGGAGACGCCAGTAACAGATCCAATGGTGATGAGGACGATGGACGGAGGAACTGTTTCGGTTTGGGCGCCGGTGGAAGAAAGAAGGGCAACAAGATCGCCTTCGCGCGCGCCGCGCTTTTTCATTTCCGGGAAGAGAACCGGTGCGATTGCCGCCATGTCGGCAACCTTGGAACCTGAGATTCCCGATACGAGATACATGCCGGCGATAAGGACGTAGTGAAGTCCGCCGCGCACGTGGCCGAGCAAGGACGCCAGGAAATCGACCATGGCCTTGGCCATTCCCGTCATCTCGACGATCTTTCCAAGGAACACGAAGAGCGGAATCGACAGAAGAATGAGGTGGCTCATGCCTTCCTCCATCCGCATCGGAATGATTGAAAGCGGCACCTGGGTCGTGAACGCGAGATAAGCGTACGTCGTCAGCGCGAATGAGAAGGCAATCGGAATGCCTGCCAGAATGCATACAGAAAGCGCAAGGATGAAGAAGACGATTAGATTTGCGTTGCCCAGACGATCCCAAAGAGGCGTAGCGAGCCAAATGGCCGCCAGTGCGCCTGCGATTAGCGCAAAAGCCAGACCCGGGCTCGGTCTACGCGCTATTTGAAACGCGCCGAAGACGAGCATCAGCGCGATGCCGGTAGGGATCGCTGCGATGCGCCATGAGTTCGGTATCTCCAGTGCCGGTGAGAGGATGACGTGCTCCTCGTGCGTGTAGGAAACCGCCGCGTAGATGATCAGCGCCAAAAAGACAATAGGGCCAGCGATGGCGAGCGTATCGAGGAACGCGCGGGGCTTTTCGCCAAGTCTGCTCAACGCGGCCGTCATGCGCATGTGTTCGCGCCGCCGGAAGGCGATTGCAGCGCCGAGCATGGCGAGCCAGAGAAACAGCACGGACGCGAGTTCATCGACCCAGGGCAGCGGATTGTGAAGCGCATAGCGCGCGCACACGCCAGCAAAGAGGATGACGATTTCGGCCGCGACAAGGATCGCCGCGGCTATTTCCACCATGGACCCCAGGGCGGATTCGATAGGTGAGGCGGTATGGCCGGCCTGCGCGTCCGGAGCGGTGTGGGTGTCTAGCAGATCCATCGCATTACCCCAGCCGTCCGGTGAATTTTTCAAGAAGGCTCCACGCCTGTTCTCCAAATCGCTCCCGTGACCGCGCGTAAAAGCCACTAGTGCGTAAAGCGGCTCTGAAGGCGCCGGGTTCAACGGTGGAAAATTGAAGGCCGTGGCTCTCCAACTCCTTGCGCAAAGTCGTATTGGCTTGTGCGATATCGGCGCGTTCGGCGAGGGCGGCCGCGTTGAGATGTTTGGCGAGCACGCCTTGAATGTCTTTCGGCAGCGCGTTCCAAACACGGTCGTTTGCGACCAGCCAGAAGCCGTCCCAGGCGTGATTGGTCAAAGAGCAGTACTTCTGCACCTCATAGAACTTCGCAATGCTGATCAGCGAGAGCGGGTTCTCCTGCCCGTCCGCGATGTGCGTCTGCAGGGACGAGTAGGCTTCGTTGAGCGGAATGCTCACGGGCGCGGCTTGCAGTGCTTTGAACATCGTCACCCACAACGGCACGACGGGAACGCGGATTTTGAAGCTGATCAGGTCTTGCGGAGAGAGGATGGGCTTCGTGCTCGTGGTGATTTGCCTAAAGCCGTTGTCCCATGCCGCCTCGAAGGGATGCAGGTGCGCACTGGAGAGTTGGGAACGCAGATGCTGGCCGAGCGCGCCATCCATCGACGCCCAGACGTCGTCGTAATTGGTGTAGGCAAAGCCGATACCCGGCAGTGCCATCACCGGAACCAATGTCGACATCACGGTTCCCGGGAACGTCGCCATCTCCAGCGCGCCCGACCGGACTTGCGACAGCATGTTGGGATCGCCCCCTAAGTGGTTGTTGGGGAACAATTCGATGAGAATAGCGCCCTGGGTTTCAGCCTGAATGGCGGCGACGGCTTCGCGCAGGCGCACGTTTACGGGATGGGCCGGCGGCAGGTCGTTGCCGAGCTTCAATCGGACGGCAGAGGGGTTCGCGCGGAGTTGCCCAACAAAGCGGCGACGCAATAGGCGCCAACACCTGAAACTGCCTGTCTGCGGCTTAACCCGTTCAAATCACACCTCTTTAGCGCAGGAAGCTGGCGGACCCTCGGAAAGGGATAAGCAACCTTATTCTGAATTCAGAATTCAAGCAAGTGAATTCTGAATTCAGAATGCGCTTGTGTGGAGAGGGCGTCGCTACTATTATCTTGCCAATGCCCGCCAGCCATGGAGGCCCGCCGTGAAGCCGCTTGCAGCCCAGCCTAGTCTTGTCGAACAGGTGTACGAGCAAATTCTCTCCGAGATCATCGGCGGACGGCTGGAGGACAATCCACGGCTGATTCAGGATGACTTGGCAAAGACTCTCGGCGTCTCGCGACAGCCTGTGCAGCAGGCTCTGTTGTTGTTGCGCAACCAAGGCTTCTTGCGGGATGCGCCGGGCCGCGGATTGGTGGTCGCGCCAATTGATGCCGATTTCGTGCGCGACCTGTTTGAGGTTCGTGCTGCAACGGAGGCTCTGGCGTGCAGGCTCGCAGCGGATAGAGGCTGCGATGAAGCAGCAAAGTTAGGCGCCAAGTTTATCGAAGACGGTCGCAAGGCCGAAGCCGAAGGCTCCGTTCCCAAGTTGATCGCCGCCGATAAGCGGTTTCACGAATTTCTCTATGAGATCTCCGGTAACGGCTTGATCAAGGACATGATGCAACCCTATTGGGCGCATCTGCGCCGCTTGATGGGCGAGGTGCTGTTGAAAGATGAGACACCAAGGAAAATTTGGGATCAGCACGAGGCAATCCTCGCGGCCGTCATCAGTGGAAATGGTGCTAAAGCGGAGGAACTGGCGCGCGCGCACATCGCCAATGCGGCAACGGTCTTCATAGAGCGGATGGCGAATTCGGAACACAGATCGGCTGCGCGCCGGCGTGCGGTTTGAATTCGCGCTACAAATAGAAATCCAAGACATTAGGGCAGGATAAGTCATGAACGCAGTGTTCGTCGTCGGCGCACAACGCAGCGCAATCGGAAGCTTCGGGGGAAGCCTGAAGGATGTGCCGCCCGGGGAACTCGGCGCACATGTAACGCGGGCAGCGATAGAGCGAAGTGGCGTCGATGTAAACCGCGTTGGCCATGTCGTATTCGGTCAAGTTGTGCCGACGGTTCCGGCGGATGCCTATCTATCACGTGTTGTGGCGGTGAACGCAGGCGTCCCTGTCGAAACTCCAGCCTTGACTGTCAACAGGCTGTGCGGTTCCGGACTGCAAGCGATCGTGTCAGCAGCACAGGCCATCATGCTGGGTGATTGTGACGTTGCAATCGGTGGCGGAGCTGAAGTGATGAGCCGTGCGCCCCACATAGTGTCTGCGTCGCGTTTCGGCCAGAAGATGGGCGACACGCTCATGATCGACACCATGATCGGTGCGCTCACCGATCCGTTCAACAAAATCCATATGGGCGTGACCGCGGAAAACGTTGCAGAGCGCTATCAAATCACACGAGAAGATCAGGATGCGCTTGCACTGATGAGCCAGCAAAGGGCTGCGCGCGCGGTCCGGGAGGGCCGCTTCAAAGAGCAGATCGTGCCCATTGACGTCAAGATGAAGGGAAAGGTTGTTACGTTCGACACGGATGAGTACGTGCGTATGGACGCGAAGCCTGATGACTTCAGCAAACTCAAGGCTGTGTTCAAGCGCGATGGCAGCGTAACGGCTGGCAACGCTTCGGGTATAAATGATGGAGCCGGGGCGGTTGTTCTTGCCAGCGAGAAGGCAGTGAAGGAGCAGGGTCTGAAGCCGCTTGCCCGTCTCGTTGGGTACGCCCATGCGGGCGTCGATCCGGCATATATGGGGATCGGTCCCGTGCCGGCGACGCAAAAGGTTCTGGAGCGGACTGGACTGAAGCTTGCCGATCTTGACGTCATCGAAGCAAATGAGGCGTTTGCTGCGCAGGCTTGCGCCGTTTCGCGCGAACTCGGATTTGATCCTGAAAAAGTGAACCCGAACGGAAGCGGTATCTCGCTTGGTCATCCTGTTGGAGCGACCGGAGCGATTATCACCACCAAGCTCATTTACGAGCTCGCGAGGGCAGGGGGGCGCTACGGCCTATCGACGATGTGCATCGGCGGAGGACAGGGTATCGCGGCGGTCTTTGAGCGGGTCTAGCTTCAGTCAGTGGTCCAGTCGCGACCGTGTGTGTTGTCAGCCCCAACGTAGACGGTCGAGGTGTTGTTCGCGCCGGTCGCGAGACTTCCGTTGTACGCGACGCCGCGCAATGAAGATAAGTGCTGCGAAAACGAGAAAGCAAATTACGGCGATTTCGATCGGATCCATGGCCTGACTCTAAGAGTGCGCCGACGTCGTCGAAACGGCGCAGGGCAGCGTTTGCAGTCGCGGCGGGCCAAAAAAATGGATCGATTACTTTGGAAGCGGTCGGCCCGCATAATGGAATATGAGAAAGCGACGGCCGGACCAAATTGGTCCGGCCGTTTCTTACTAGCCGCGCAAAATTTCGTGGAGCTTGCGTTAGGAACTTTTGTGTCGGACCATCGATGCCGCGCGGGCCCTCAGCCAATGTCCTGCCTGTACGGGCCAGGCTGAATAATCTAGCGGGTTGTTGGTCAGTTCCGCCGCTGCGTGGAGCGGCCATTGTGGATTTGCCAGCGCTTCACGACCAAGCGCAACTAGGTCTGCGCGATCCTCATCTACGATGCTGGCGGCTTCGGATGGCTTGGTAATGAGCCCCACCGCCATCGTCTTGATGTCAGCCTTCTCTCGAATGGCTTGAGCAAACGGCACCTGATGCATCGGTCCAGGCTTGCCGCTATAGCTGCGGCCAACGCCGCCCGACGAGGTGTCGACCACATCGACTCCGATCTTGGCGAGCGCCGTGGCGAAGACGATGCTGTCGTCGAGGGTCCAGCCACCCTCCACGCCGTCGATCGCTGAGATCCGCACGAACAGCGGCTTGTGCTGCGGCCAGACCGCGCGCACCGCTTCGATGGTCTCCAACGGAAAGCGCATGCGATTTTCCAGAGTGCCGCCGTAGGAGTCCGTCCGCTTGTTTGCTATGGGCGACAGGAACTCGTTCATCAGATAGCCATGCGCGCAGTGAACTTCGACGATTTCGAATCCTGCCGTATCTGCGCGGCGCGCCGTCGCGACGAAGGCGTCACGTATGCGATCAATCCCGGCTTGGTCGAGAGCTTCAGGCATCAGCCAGCCGTCGTTATGAGGAATAGAGCTGGGGGCATAGACCTTCCAAGGCGCCTCGGCGCGTTCGGTCAAGTCTTTTTCTGTCATCGCAGAATCGCCTTCCCACGGGCGCTGCGCAGATGCCTTGCGGCCCGCATGTGCAATCTGGATCGCAGGCACGGCGCCATGGGTTTTCAAGAATGCCGCGATATGTGCGAGCGGCACGATCTGGGCATCGTTCCAAAGTCCCAAATCGCCGTGCGTAATACGACCCTCCGGCGTGACAGCGGTGGCTTCGACCATAACAGTGCCGAAGCCTCCCAGTGCAAATCGGGAAAGATGCGCAAAGTGCCAGTCATTCGCGAGGCCGAGCCCGGCGGAGTATTGACACATCGGCGAAACGACGAGGCGGTTGCGCGGGGTGATGGAGCGCAGCGACAGGGGGCTGAGCAGCTTTGGAAAAGCCTTCATGGTCGGTCCTTTGGCGGAAAGAGCGTCGAGGCGGGGCAACGCTCGTGTTTGAGTGACGGCTTAGATCGCGAATTTTCCGCGTCGCCGCCTCAGGGCAGATGGCCGCAGAAGGCGCGAGGATCAAGTCCGAACCATCCCAAAGCACAATGCTATTTCAGGAAGGATCCGCTCGCATGGGCCCGAATGACATCGTGAACGAAGTTGAGTTTGATCCGGGCCGGGGTGGACACGATAAATGGATAGAAGTCGAAGTGGCCCATGCTGCGGCTCATCGAATTGAGCGCAAGAGTGAGCGGCACCCATCGCTCCATCAACGCTTCGAAAGTCTCTTCACGATAGATGTCATATGACTTGAACGGCCATGCCGAACCGAACACCAGGCCGCTGGCGCGAGGTTCCAGGCCCCAAGACTCGGCAGTGTCGAGCGCATCCACCATGTGCAGATAATGAGCCCAAGTCTCGGCCCAATCCTCCCAAGGATGCGCGTCCGCGTAAGCAGAAACGTAGCGCGATTGCCAGTCGGCCGCAGGGCCTTGGCCATGGTAGCGATCGAGTGCCGTCGCGTAGTCTTCGCGGTCGTCGCCAAACAGCTCGCGGAATTCCTCTAGCCGCCCTGTGGCCTCAACCAGAAGCATCCAATAGAAATGACCGCTCTCGTGGCGTAAGTGGCCGAGGAGGGCGCGATAGGGTTCGGAAAAGATTTGACGCTGTTGTTCGCGCCAAACGGAATCTGCCTCCATGACGTCGACGCTAATCACACCATCCAAATGTCCGGTGGTTGTGTGCCGCGCAAAATCGAACGTAAGCCGCCCCTTGCCGATGTAACTTCCGTCCAACGGCAAGCGGAACCGCAGCAACTGATAAACAAGGCGCTTCTTTGCGCGTTCGAACTTCTGCCAGGCCTTGAGATTGGCTGTTTGCGAGAGATCGGGAATCGTTCGGTTCATGTCGCATGCCACGCAAAGGCCGTTGCCTTCGTCGACGCGCGTCAGCCAGTTGCAGGCCCCGTGCAGAGTATTTTCGCAATACTTATAGAGCGTTCCCGACGGATCTTTCAGCACGGTGCGTGCCTCTTCGCCGGACGCAGGGTTCAGCGTTCTCATATCGAGCGCCGCGCTGTCGAACGCCAGATCGTGACCGCAACGAATGCAGACAATATTTTCGAAGTAGATCCGGCTACCGCACGACGAGCAAACCGATGTCTTCATACCGTTTCCGATGAGCCTTGTGCGAGTCGACGATAAAGAACGGCTAGTTATAGACTTTGTTCCGAACCGTGCCGTAAGCTGATTGCATGAAATATGACCAATAGCCAATCCAAAGTTTAATCACGACGCTTAAAACTGCGTCAAACCGGCGCAAATTTCATCGCGAAGAAGGTTCATACATTGGCAGCATCGAAGGCAACCGATATTGCAGAATAAGCGTGTCTGATTTTTGAGCGCGCGGGTTTTTCGTGTCTTGCGGCTCGTTACGGCCGTGCCCCCACAACAACATCTGGTGTCGTCTATATGGTGCTAAACGTCTCTCTGACACATAAGACGAGTTACAAATACGATCGCCCTGTTTCGATGGGCCCCCATATCGTCCGGCTTCGCCCCGCGCCCCATTGCCGGACACCGATTCTGAGTTATTCGCTCAAGATCGAACCGCAACTCCACTTCGTAAACTGGCAGCAGGATCCGTTCGGAAATTTCCTCGCGCGGATTGTCTTTCCCGAAGACACGCGGGAGTTCTCAGTGACCGTCGGTCTGGTTGCCAACATGGCGATCATCAATCCGTTCGACTTCTTCGTTGAAGAAAGTGCGAAGGATTGGCCGTTCGACTACGACGATGCGCTGAAGGCCGAGCTTGGTCCCTATCTTGTGCCCGATGCGGCGGGGCCGCGCTTGCGCGCGTACGTCAATGCCGTCGACAAACTGGTGCAGGGTTCTCCCACGACAATCGACTTCCTATGCGATCTCAATCGCAAGGTGCAATCGGACGTCGCCTACCTTGTCCGCATGGAGCCGGGCGTGCAGACGCCCGAGGAAACCCTTGCGAAGGCATCAGGATCATGCCGCGATAGCGCGTGGCTGCTGGTGCAGATCCTGCGCCAACTGGGATTGGCGGCGCGCTTTGTCTCGGGCTACCTGATACAGTTGACGCCCGACGTAAAATCACTCGATGGCCCGACAGGCACCGACGTAGATTTCACCGATCTGCACGCCTGGGCCGAGGTCTATCTCCCAGGTGCAGGCTGGATTGGGCTTGATGCGACCTCCGGCCTGCTGGCTGGCGAAGGACACATCCCGCTGGCTGCGACGCCTCATCCCGTCAGCGCAGCACCGATCACAGGCGCACATTCCAAGGCAGAGGTTGATTTCGATTTCGCGATGCGCGTCAATCGCATTCGCGAAACGCCGCGTGTGACCAAACCGTACAGCGATGAGACCTGGGAGCAGATCGTTGAAACCGGTCATCTGATTGACGAGCGCTTGCGCCGCGGCGACGTCCGCCTGAGCATGGGCGGCGAGCCGACATTCATTGCCGCTGACGATATGGAAGGCGCGGAATGGAATACCGCTGCTGTTGGCCCTAACAAACGCCGCTATGCCGACGATCTCGTCCGGCGTCTGCAGGCGCGGTTTGCTCCTGGCGGATTGCTGCATTACGGGCAGGGCAAATGGTATCCGGGAGAGCAGCTTCCGCGCTGGGCGTTTGCCCTTTATTGGCGCACCGACGGACAGCCTTTGTGGGAGCGCAGCGAACTTATTGCGCAAGAAAAGCCAGGCCCGAGGGTGACAACTGACGACGCCAAGGCAGTAATGTCGGCACTGATCAATCAACTCGGCCTGCCGCAGGATAGCGCCATGCCGGCTTATGAAGACGCAGCGTATTTTGCGCTGGTGGAGCAAAAACTTCCGATCAATGTGACGCCGAAGGCCAATAAGCTTGAAGATCCACAAGAGCGCGAGCGTGTCGTGCGCGTCTTCGATCAAGGCGTAACAACCGTTGCCGGATACGTGCTTCCAATCCAGGTTTGGCACACCCAGGATCGCGGTCGACGATGGGTCACCGAGCGTTGGGCGTTGCGTCGCGACAAGCTGTTTTTGCTTCCCGGAGATTCCTCTGTCGGATTTCGCTTGCCGCTAGGCTCGACCTATTATCTCTCGCCGTCGCAGTATCCTCATCAGTGGCCGCGTGATCCGTTTTCCGGTGCGCCGCCGTTGCCGGAGCGATATGTGCTTATGCAGCGTCGGCGCACGGTGACGTTAGAAGCGCCCACTATCGCGCCCCAAACGCCCGATGAGATCGTTGCAGGATCTGTGCGGACAGCGCTGACGGTGGAACCGCGCGGCGACAAGGTCTGCATATTCATGCCACCGCTCATGGATGCGGAAGACTACGCCGCCCTCGTTGCCGTAGTGGAGGAAGCTGCCGCTAAGACTGGCGTGCCCGTCCATCTTGAAGGCTACACGCCTCCGTCGGATCCGCGTCTCAGCGTGATCAAGGTCACGCCCGATCCCGGCGTTATCGAAGTGAATATCCAGCCAGCCACCAGCTGGGATGAAGCCGTTTCGATTACCACCGCTCTTTACGAAGAGGCGCATCTGGCGCGCTTGTCGAGTGAGAAGTTCATGCTGGACGGACGACACACGGGTACCGGTGGCGGCAATCACATCGTCCTTGGAGGCATGTCGCCGGCGGACAGTCCATTCATTCGCCGGCCCGATCTTCTGGCCTCAATCATCGCCTATTGGCAGAACCATCCATCTCTTTCGTATTTGTTCTCGGGATTGTTCATCGGACCAACAAGCCAGGCGCCGCGTGCCGACGAAGGACGACATGAAGCACTCTACGAACTGGAGATTGCGCTGTCGCAGATTCCAGAACCTGGCGCGGGAAGTGTGCCGCCCTGGCTCGTGGACCGCATCTTCCGCAACCTCCTCATCGACGTGACGGGCAACACGCACCGTGCGGAGATCTGCATCGATAAGCTCTACTCCCCCGATGGGCCGACCGGCCGGTTGGGCCTCGTTGAGTTTCGCTCCTTCGAGATGCCCCCACATGCCCGCATGAGCCTCGCCCAGCAACTTCTCTTGCGTGCGCTCGTCGTCATGTTCTGGGAGCGTCCGTATCGCCAGAAGCTTGTGCGCTGGGGCACATCGCTCCACGACCGGTTCATGCTCCCACACATGCTGTGGTCTGATTTCTCCGACGTGGTTGGGGATCTCAATTCTTCGGGTTTGCAGATCGACTTGGAATGGTTCCGCCCCCATTTCGAGTTCCGGTTCCCCATGTTGGGCACGGTTGCGGCGCAGGGCGTGGAGCTGCAATTGCGGCAGGCGCTGGAGCCTTGGCATGTGCTGGGCGAGGAGGGCGTCATCGGGGGAACCGCGCGCTACGTCGATTCTTCGCTGGAGCGCGTAGAGATGAAGGTCAAGGGGTTGATCGGAGATCGTTTCGTCGTGACGTGCAACGGTCACACCCTTCCGTTGACGCCTACGGGAGAGCAGGGAGAGGCAGTCTGTGGGGTGCGATATCGCGCATGGTGCCCACCTTCGGCTCTGCATCCGACTATCGCACCGCACGTGCCGCTCACATTCGATATCTTCGACACTTGGACAGGGCGGTCGATCGCGGGGTGCCGTTATCACGTCTCCCATCCGGGCGGTCGCAGTTTCGAGATATTCCCCATCAACGCCTATGAGGCGGAGGGGCGACGTCTCGCAAGGTTCGAATCGCTGGGCTATACCGCGACGCCGTTCAGGCCGGTCCCGCAGCGACCCAATCCAGACTATCCCATGACACTGGACCTACGGCGGACCTAAGGGCGCAATGAGTGAGCGGAATAGGAATATGGTAAATGCGTCTCGCCAGCGTCGCGTTCGTCATACTGATAAGATTCCTATGCAAGTTGCGCGATTCGCCGTGTTAGCATTCGACTGATGCGGGGAGGTCGTAGAGGGCGATTACCTTGCGCGGGGGGATATCAGGCGAGGCGCCGTGGCTATGAAGCACAGGGCTCCACTCGATATGGAGTCGGCAGATACGTTCTTTGCATTCCAGAGCCGTGCCCAAGAACGCGGCTATGACGAGGCGTTCGATTCCCAAGGCCGTCCTCGCTCGCACTGGTCGCCGCTCCTTTCCGAACTGACTTCACTGCCGACATCCGAGATTCGTGCCCGAGGGGACCGGCTTGCCAAGCGTGTGCGCGAAGCCGGCGTCGATTTCGACATCTTTTCTCATCCCACCCGCCCCACTCAGAGATGGCAAATAGACCTAGCGCCTGTCGTCATCTCCGCAGGCGAGTGGCGGTGGCTTGAAAAAGCGCTGTGCCAACGTGCACGGCTGATGAACCTCATTCTGCAAGACATCTACGGCGCTCAGACTTTGATGAGTTCCGGCGCCATTCCGGCCGAACTGGTTTTCGCCGACCCTACCTTCCTTCGCCCGTGTCAGAGTATTTTGCCAAACGCGGGGCCGTTACGCTTTTTTGCGGCCGACATTGCGCGCGATGAAAATGGGCAGTGGCGGGTCATCGACAACCACTCCGAAACGCTGGCGGGCATGGGGTATGCCATCGCCAATCGCGTGGTTCATTCGCACGTTACGGGCGATATATTCCGACGCTGCAATGCGGTGCGGCTCGCTCAGTTTTTCCAGAACCTGCAGGGTTCGTTGACGGCGAGTGCCGGTCGCGACAATGCGCGGATTGCACTGCTGACGCCGGGACCGACCGATCAGGATTATTTCTCCCACGCTTACTTGGCGCGCTATCTCGGCTACATTCTGGTCGAGGGTCCGGATCTCAGGACCAAGGGCAACCAAGTCTACCTCAAGACCCTTGAGGGTCTGAAAGAGGTCGATCTTCTGGTTCGCTGCGTGGATGGTCGTCAGATCGATGCGCTTGAGCTTGATCCTGGCGGATTGTCGGGGCCTGCGGGATTACTGCGAGTGAACCGCGCGATGCCGCATCTCATCGTGAATGCGGTCGGCTCTGGCCTCGTCCAGAACCGCGGGCTCGGTCCATATCTCTCTCGCCTTTCGCGGGATCTGCTCGGAGAAGATCTGCTTTTGCCTGACGCAAGGCGTCACTGGCTGGGCGATCCTCAGTCGCGCCGCGAGGTGCTCGACAACCTCGATACCTACATCGTTCGCAAAGCCCAGGAAGGTACAGGGCGTCCGGGCCAGGCGGAGCTTGGTCAAGAGCCGCGCGCGTTGTCGTCAGTCGAACGTGATGCACTCGTGCGCTCGATCACCATGCGAGGTGCGGCGCTTGTCGCCGAGGAAGAATTTGGTTTCAGCCGTGCGCCGACGATCGAAGGCGAGACGCTATCGAGCCGTCCTTTCGCGATCCGCTTTTTCGTCGCCAACATGGGTAGCGATTACGAAGTTATGCCGGGCGGGCTTGCGATGTCGGTTGACCCGGGCCGTGCTGTTGCGCTCAGCACGATTGATGGACACAACCGCGACGTCTGGGTGCTCTCCGATGCAGAACAGCGCCCGCATGTCAGCCTCTGGCGTCCCCGCATGGAAAATGCGCGCGTGGAACGCTCTCAACGTGTCATTCAAAGCCGCGTCGCTGACGATCTTTTCTGGCTCGGACGCTATCACGAGCGTGCCGATTGGCTCATGCGGGTCTTGCGCGGCGCGTATCGACGGATCGAAGAGGACAGCGGCGATCTCGATGGCTTGACCGCAGTTGAGAAATGTCTGCGGACGCTTCTTGAAAAATCGGGCCCGCTGCAGCCACGGACGACGGATCGGCAAATCGAAAGGCTTTGTGTCGAGCTGACCTCCGGCGCCGATCGTTATCGCACGCTAAAGCACACGTGCGAGGATCTCTATCGCTGTGCAAATCTGGGCCGTGACCGTTTATCGTTCGAGGCATGGCAAACGCTGAGCAAGTTCAGGCCCGGAGACGCCTATCTCAACGAATTGACGCGTGCGAGCGCGAGTACGGTTCTGGATCTACTTGACGAGGGTTTATCATCGCTTTCGGCGTTCAGCGGATTGATGCACGAGAACATGACGCGAAACTTCGGCTGGCGTTTCCTCGACGTTGGTCGGCGCGTGGAGCGTGCGTACAACCTGTGTGAATTGATAGACACCTTGTTCTCGCGTGTCGAGGAGCCGGAGGAAGAGACCAACGCGCTGCGTCTGATGCTTGAGCTTGCTGACAGCTACATCACATACCGCTCGCGTTATCGCATCGATCCAAAGCTTCCTCTCACGCTCGATTTGCTGTTGCTTGACGAGACAAATCCGCGCTCGCTGGCCTATCAGCTCAACGCCACCTCTCAGCACCTGGACGCATTGCCGGAGGGTGTTCGCGGCACGCCTTTGCCCGACGACAAGCGTTTACTGCTGGCGGCCCTGACGGCTGTTCGTTTGGCGGATGTGGAGGTACTGGGCGCCGCCAAGACCCGAGATCAATTGGCGAGGCTCATGAGCGAGCAGCTTGAGCTGCTGCCGGAGCTTTCGAATGCGATCGGCCGACACTACTTCAATCCGGCAGACGATACGCCCCATCGCGTGCATACGCGCAGCGAGACGGTGCCATGAAGTTTGAGGTCAGTCACCGGACTACCTACCGTTACAGCGAGCCGGTAGTTCAATCGCAGCATGTCGTGCACCTGGCACCCCGCCAGAACCCAGCTCAGATCATCCATCGCCATAGTCTCATCATCGAGCCCGCCCCGACGATGCGCCATGACGGCTACGATGCATTCGCCAATCCGACGACCGCGCTGGAGATCGAGCGTCCGCACGAGGATCTGGTCTTGTGCGCGCGCTCGATCATTGAAACTTCGCCACCCCTCTATGTGGATGCTTCCAGTACGACGCCTTGGGACGCGCTTGACGATGTTCTTGCCCCTGTGGGCGGCCTTGTCGATCTCGACGTCGTTCAGTACCGCAATCCCTCGGGGCTGACGAACGCTTCATTCGAGATTGCCGATTATGCGCTGGCGTCATTCACGCCGGGCAGACCCGTTCTCGAAGCAGCACAAGACCTGATGTGCAGGATCTACCGCGATTTCAAATTCGATCCCACCGCGACGGATGTTTCCACGCCGGTATCCAGGGTCTTCATCGAGCGGCGCGGCGTATGCCAGGACTTCGCGCACTTTGCGCTGGCGTGTATGCGCGCACTCCGCGTGCCGTCAAAATACGTGAGCGGCTACATTCTCACCCATCCTCCGCCTGGACAGCCCAAGTTGCAGGGCGCCGACGCATCTCATGCTTGGATCTCGGTGTGGTCGCCGCAGTCCGGTTGGCAGGGACTTGATCCGACGAACGGTATCGTCGCGAGCGAAGAGCACATCGTCGTTGCCGAAGGGCGAGATTATAACGACGTGTGTCCGATTACCGGCGTGCTGCTGGGGGGCGGAAAGCACTCCGTTGCTGTAGCCGTGGATGTTATTCCCATATCGTGATTAGCAGTCAGTCGAAAGGACAAGGCTTGAGCGCGTGCCTAAGCCTTGTCCTTGAAAGCTCAGGCCGCTCGTCTGACCAAACCTATCAACAACAGCAGGATGACTGCGCCGATTGTGGCGGAGATGATCGTGCTAACCATGTCGCCGCCGGCAAAAAAGCCGAGCCTTGGGAACAACCAGCCGGCGACGAATGCGCCAACGATGCCAACAACGATATTTCCGATGAGACCGAAGCCATACCCCTTAACGAGGAGGCCAGCGAGAAACCCGGCGATCGCGCCGATCACGAGCCAAACGATGAGTGCTTCAATTGTCATGAACCTTCCCCTTATGTTGTGCAGTCGCAATAAGTTTCACGCGCGAAACTGAAAGCCGCTTCATCAGGTCAGGTCGCGGCCTTCCGTTCCGATAATCGGAGAAAATGCTTCTACGTCGCATACGGTTCCGCGATGCGATTCCTAACATGATTTGCGATTGCGCGCGCCCCTCCACGCATATGAGGGAGAAATTTTATCGGCTTGGAGTGCCGACCTCCCGCGCCAGTTTGTCTTCGCGCAGTGCCCGGAAGGTCGCGTGACGCAGCAGATTGTCGGTAGTCCACGACCGGTACTCAATCTGTGCAACCCACTCTGGCGAAACCCAAATCGCGTTGCGGCGCTGCTCGGTTGTGAGCTTCTGCACAAATGGCGATGTTTTGCGCCGCAATACTTGAAGGTCGCTCCAGAGTGCGTGGGCGGTTGCCTGCGAAAAGCCGGTCCCGACGCGGCCAGCGTAGACAAATTTCCCGTGCTGGAATGTTCCCAGCAGAAGCGCGCCAATGGCGTCCTTCATGGCAGTGGAATCGGTATATCCGCCAATCACGAATTCATCCGTGAGGGTGCATTTGATTTTGAGCCAATCGTCGTGGCGGCCGGATCGATAGGCCCTGTCCGCGCGCTTTGAAATGATGCCTTCAAGGCCAAGCTTGCAGACCTCCGACAGCAGCGTCGCCCCATCCTCCGCAGCAACGTACTGACTGAAGCGAAGATGCGCGTTCCTTGGAAGCTTCGACAACAGTTTGTCCAACAGCTCCTTCCTGTTCATGAGATGCAAGGAGCGGGTGTCGTGGCCATCGAGATAGAGCAGGTCGAATGCATAAAATAGCATACGGTTTGAGCGGCCCGCCTTCAGGTCTTCGACCAGCAGTGCAAAGTTTGAAGCTCCCTTGTCATTTTGGACAACAACTTCGCCGTCGATGATTGTATTCTTCACTTTGAGTTTCGCGAACTCGGGTGCAAGAGCTGCGAAGCGCTCGGTCCAGTCCAGTCCATTACGCGTTTTGAACGAGATGTGACCATCCTCGCCGATCCGGGCCTGAAGTCGATAACCATCGTACTTGATTTCGTGCAGCCAGGCCGATCCGTTTGGCGGTGCGTGGACGAGCTTGGCAAGGCAGGGCTTTATGAAGCGTGGCCCAAGCTTCTGCTCCCCCGTGGTCTGGTGCTTCAGCTCCATCACGCGTTGCCAATGAGTTTTTGGATGGCCGACTTCAACGGGGTGGCGGCGCGCGCGTAGTCGTCCCACGCCTTTGAACGGGAGAGCAGGTTGGGCGCTGAGCGAATATCGAAGCGTTTCGGATCAAGTCCCGCGCGGACCTGTCCCCAATTCAAGGGCATCGAAACCGGCGCGCCCGGCCGCGCGCGCGGCGACAACGGAGCGACGGCGGTGGCCTTGGTGTCGTTCCGCAGGTAGTCGAGGAAAATGCGACCCCTTCGGAGCTTGAGCGTCATCTTCGTCAGATAGCGGTCTGGGCTGTCATGAGCCATTTGGGTGCAGACAGCTTGCGCAAACGTCTTGGCATCACGCCAGCTCATTGCATTGGCTTGCGTGGTTTTCAGCGGCGTTACGACATGCAGCCCTTTTCCGCCCGTCGTCTTGCAGAAGGCAGTAAGCCCCAATTTTTCCAGCCGTTCGCGCATTTCGCGCGCGGCCGTTACGACCGCGTCGAAGGTCACGTCACTCGCGGGATCCAAATCGAATACCAATCGACCAGGCACCGACGGCTCGTAAGGCGCGCAGTTCCAAGGGTGGAATTCAAGAGCTGCCAGCTGACCCATTGAAACGAGCGCTTCTACAGTGTCGATCTGCAGGTATGGCTCGCGATCTCCCGAAACCTTCAGCTGCGTGACGGCATCTGACACGCCTTGCATGATGTGGCGCTGGAAGAAAGTTTGCTCCCCGATGCCGTCGGGTGCGCGCACAACTGAGCAGGGGCGTCCCTCGATATGTGCAATCATCCAGGGACCGACGGTTGCAAGGTATTGCGCGAGGTCTTTCTTGGTTATGGCGCCGCTGCCTGCAGATTTAGGCCACAGCGCTTTGACGGGATTGGAAATCGCGACGCCCGCCACGGTGTTGCCGGACCACTCCGCCTGTTTGATGTCGCTGGCGTACACGGACTTGGCGAGCGCGCGAGCTTTGCGCGCTCGCGGTGACGCATCATCGTCATTTGGATGTAAAGCGTCGGAGTGCCAAACAGCGTCGGGTTGAGCCGCGCGGCCACCATCGAGCATGAATGGGACTGGGCCATTTCCCTTTCCGGCTGCGATTTGGCCCATATTACGTTTTGAGGCGACCGAGCGATCTTTCTTCAGCAGCGCATCGTCATCGCCGGGCTTTGCGTAACTGTCGCGATGCTTGATGAGGAGCCAGTTGTTGCGTGGTGATACGCGGGAATCGCGTTTCATGCGGACCAGTACGAAGCTGCCTTTCAGCTTCTCACCCGCGATATTGAACTTTAGCTCGCCTTTGGCTAGCGCTTCGGCAGACGTATCGTCGCCCAGAGGCGAATAGTAACCTCGGTCCCATATCATGACGGTGCCGCCGCCGTATTCGCCCTCAGGAATGGTGCCTTCGAAATCTCCGTAAGCCAGCGGATGGTCCTCGACTTCGACCGCGAGCCTCTTGTCGGCCGGATCGCGTGACGGGCCGCGAGTAACCGCC
Source organism: Hyphomicrobiaceae bacterium (assembly GCA_041397645.1). Lineage (NCBI taxonomy): Bacteria > Pseudomonadati > Pseudomonadota > Alphaproteobacteria > Hyphomicrobiales > Hyphomicrobiaceae > Hyphomicrobiaceae bacterium. The sequence continues at coordinate 26,896 of JAWKWE010000005.1, forward strand.
CATGATTTGAAGACGCCATCAACCTCAAGTCTCAGATCGTAGTGGAGGCGGGTCGCGTCGTGTTTCTGTATGACGAAGCGCGGGTATTCGGCGCGCCGTATGCCGCGACTTCCGCGCGGCTCTGTCGTCCGGCTGAAGTCTCGTTTCGCTTCGTATTCGGCAAGAGCTTTCGCCATGCAATATCGTTGTTAAGGACGGTCAGGACTTTAATCGTTTGGGCCTGTTGCCAGCATCGTTATCGGCTGTGGTTCGCGCGCTCTGCGTTAGCGCCTCGCGCAAAGTGAGAGGCTGAGCATTTGTCTTCAAGAACTGACGCAACGCCTCATCGGCCAATTGGTTCACTGACTTACCCCGTTCTCGTGCAAGGCTTTCGAGTCCATTGAGCACGCGCGGTTCGAGCATGAACAGCTTGCGGCGCAATTGGGAAGGGGCCGTCTTCATGCTCGTGATCTCAAGCCGATTTTTTGGCTCTTGAGGTCTTGGTCTTCGCAGGCGTCTTGGAGGTTTTCTCAGCCTTCTTGCCGCCACCCGACGCCTGTTGTTGACCGATGGAGCGCTTCAAGGCTTCCATCAGATCGACGACGTTTGCGCCCTTGGGTCTTGCCTCTTCGTGCGGTGCAACGATCTTGCGGCCCTTGAGCTTCTCTTGCACCAGTTCCTTCAGCGCAGTCTGATAGTGGTTCTGATACTTTTCTGGCTTGAAGGGAGACGACTTCTTGCCGATGAGCTGAACGGCAAGATCGATCATCTCCTTGTCGGGCTTCATGTCGGGGACTTCGTCAAAATAGTCGGCCGGATCGCGCAGTTCGTCGGCGTAACGCAACATCTCCATGATGAGACCGTCTTCCAACGGCGAGATCGCGATCAGCCATTCGCGTCCGCCGATCGTCACTTGCGCTAGACCCACTTTGCCGGATTTGCGTAACGCATCGCGGATGACGACATAACCTTCTGCTGCCAGCTCATCGGCCGGTGCGATAAAATAGGGACGCTCGAAGTAGCGATAATCGATTTCCTTGGCATCGACGAATTGCACAAGATCGATTGTTTTCTTGCTTTCGAGCTTGACGGCATCGATCTCTTCGGGCTCGAGCGTGACGTAGGTGTCGTCGTCGACCTCGTAGCCCTTGACGATATCGGAGTTCTCGATTTTGCCGATGCCCGGCACGACCTTCTCGTAGCTCACCCGGCGACCGGACGGCTTATGAATCTGTCGGAAAGTAATTTCCGCCGCCGATTCAACGGCATTGTAGATCTCGACGCCGATCGACACGAGGCTCAGGCGGAGAAAGCCTTTCCAATATGCGCGGGCTCTCTTCTTAGGCATGACGCAACCCCTGGTACGCTGGGAGAGGTGAAATACACTATAGGCGCGTTTGCCGGCGCTTTCACCCACATTATGGCGCCAACGCGCCTGGCGCCGGCAAGTTCCCCGCAGGAGCACTCTTAACCTTGCTCGCGGCCGGTCGCAGTAAGGGCGACGGCAACGGCGGGGGCGCATCGTGTCGCCCAGGCGCGATGTTCGACAGGTGCGTCGATGACGCCGCCGAACGTCACAGTCGATAATCCGAGACGGCGTGCCACCACCTCGGCAACCGGCGCGCCAATCCCTGCAGCGACGACGCTTGTTACGGTCAGTCCCGGACGCGACAACACCTGCATGGCGCCATCGCAGATCGAGCGGATTTGGATTTCGCGAACATAAGCTGCCGCAACCTGCCAGACGGGCAAATGGCGTTCCTCGCCATCTCGTCCGAAGCCGCGCGCGAAGCGGCGCAAGCTGTCGGACACGGATTTACTGCGTCCGTCGGCCGTGTCGTGACTATCGACCCCCTCGGGCAGTTCCCCAAGTAGACGTCGCACGTCAGCCATGGTCGCAAACGTATCGCGTGCCAGGGTCTGCCATGTTCCCAAAAGAGGAGCACGTGTGCTCACCGAGGGAACGGGGGTTCGCGTAAAGCCGGTGTAGACCAGTTCTCCGGTCTGGAGGCGCTCCGCATCGCTCAATCCCTGTGGCCGGTCGCACGGAACGATGTCTGTGGTCGTTGAGCCGATGTCGATGAGCAATGCAGCAGCCTTGCGCGCCGAGATGGATTGTGCGGTTGCAAGAAAATTTGCTGAAGCGACGCTGGAGGGATCTTTAAGAGCCGATTGAAGGTCACGTAGGCCTTTGAGACCCATGTAGAATGATGCCGAACTGCCATAAACCTCAGCCAATCGCTGGATCAGCACGGTGGCGCCTTCCTCGCGCGAGGCGAAGATTTCCGTGAGTTCCGCCGTCATGGTGATGGCAACGCGCGAAGCGTCGTTTGTCAGGGGACGCAACTCGCGCAAGGCGGCGTCGAGCCGGTCTAGGCCGAGCCAGAGAGGACATGCGAGCTGACGAATGGCGGCAATCCTCCCGTTGTCCAGTCTTGCTGCCTTTAGATGGGCCCCGCCCACGTCCAATCCGACGATCGTAGACATCTGCCTGCATGCACTCCTTGCCCCCATTTGTGATACACAAGACCTCGCAGGAGGCAATCAATATGGAAGTCGTACCCGTCATCGATGTTGCGCGCGGTGAGGTGGTGCGTGGCGTCAAGGGTGATAGGGCATGCTACAAACGCATTGTCACGCCGCTTACGCAAAGTGCGGAGCCTGCTGCTGTAGCCAGGGCGTTGATGGGGCTTTATCCGTTCCGCAAGATTTATGTCGCTGACCTCGATGGGATTGAGGGACGTGGACGGAACGTCCACCTGGTACCGAGTTTATCTGCGGCGCTCGGACAGTCGGAAATCTGGATCGATGCAGGTGTGACCTCGCCCAAAGCTGCGCGCGCGGTCCTGGCGGCTCCGGTCACGACACTGATTGTGGGATCGGAAAGCGTTGAGCAGGCAGGTGAATTCTCAGACATCGCGGCGGAAAGCCCGCAACGCACAATTCTCTCGCTCGATTTTCGCGGGGATGAGTTCATGGGACCGCGCCGGTTGCTGGAGGACGCATCGGTTTGGCCCGATCGGATCATCGTGATGACGCTCGCGCGGGTGGGCAGCGAGGAAGGTCCGGATCTGGCGCGGGTCGGCGAGATCATCGCGCGCGCTGGGCGGCGGAAGGTCTATGCTGCTGGTGGTGTGCGAGACGCAGCCGATCTGGCGGCGGTGAAGGCTGCGGGTGCCGCAGGCGTATTGCTGGCGAGCGCGCTCCACTCGGGCCGGATCACGCCTGCACAGTTGAAAAAGATGGCTGTGCGATAGGAATTGCTGCGAATGGTTCGGGAACTGGTGGGCAAACTCAATGCGTCCGCTCGATGACGTCTTTCGGGCCTTAGCACGTTCGAAGTTTCGAAGCCGGTTCCATTTGGGTCCGCGCGAACGTGATTACGTTGCCGCCAAGGGAATGGCCACCATAAGGCGTCATGCGGCCGATTTCGTCGCCCAGAAATTGGCCCCGGCTCACCCAAAGAATGACGGTAAGCAGACGCCCATGCGCGGCCATCCCGTCTTCATTGCTCAGCATGCGACGGCGACATGTTGCCGGGGATGTTTGAGCAAATGGTACGGGATTGAATCCGGCAGGCCTTTGAACGAGGCAGAGGCAGCCCATGTTCTTGCGGCCATCAATCGATGGATTTTGAGCGATATTGGGCAAGCATCGCACGGTTGAAACAGAGAAAAAAATCGGCCGGTAAAACCTGTTGGTTTACCGGCCGGTAGTTGGTCTTCGTAGTTTCAGTCTTGGGCAGGTCGAGCAGGTCTTCCTGCCGTGTCAGCCGCTATAGCGGCCCGATAAGAATCTACCCAATCGCTGCAGCAGACCCCCCTTCATAGGAGGGGCGGTGTCGTATTTATTATCGTCCTGCTGCGGACGGTTTCCGCTTCAAGTCTTCGCACCGAAGGGGTGAGCGACCGAGTTGCGCTGAGCGGTAGCTTCAGCAGCCGTCGGCTTGCCAGCAACGGCGCGGGCAAGAGCTTCCTTTGTTGCGCGATAGTTGTAGTCCTGAATCTTGGCGTCGTCGGCAGCTTCCCAGTGGATGAACACGCCAACGCAGACGTAGAGATCGTCGGCTTCAGCTGCGGGGATGACGCCTTCAGCGACCGAGTCCTGAACAGCCTTCGCAACGCCGTACTGCGCCGGTCCGAACATCTGAACGGCCTGACGGGCGTCTTTGATGGTGACCTTGTTGTACAGGATCGTGTTGGGCTTGCAGGGCAGGTTCGGCGCGATGACGGCGAGGAGAGACGTGAAGCCGTCTTTGTTGTTCGTCAGGCTGTTGCAGAAAGCAACTTCGGCGGCCGAGCCACGCGGACCGACGATGAGGTCGATATGCGCAACTTCATTGCCGTCGCCAACCAGCGACTCGCCAACCATGACTTTGTTGATTTTGGCCATAAGGGGGGTTCCTCCCACGAATATTACGATACGAGCACCAACGCTCCCCCGTCGAATGCCGGGACTTCGCTGTTTTGCTCTTCTAGCGATTTCTTGCCCGCCTGCTGCTCCACTGAAAGGCTAAAGCCATTCGCGGACAACCATCGGACCAGTCGATCGTGCCTTGCGGACACGGCCCTCTATTAGCCCCAGGTCGGCAGTCTCGACAAGTACTTAAGTAGGTCGCCGTGACGTGTTCACGGTTGTTTCTGTTTGATCAGACTCTGAGCAAACTTTGTGGTCACGACAAAGTCGGCCGTCGTGCCGGGATTATAGCCGGTCTGCTTGAGCTGACGATCAAATTCAAGAAGCGCGTTGAATGACTTAGGTGTTGTTATCGGCTTCCACAGCGGAGCGAGTTCGCGGGCGCGTTCCTGCACCGAGGCTGCGGCAACAGGTCCCCATTTGCGAACGATATGGCTGTCGGGGAATGCCGCCAGAAGGGTCATATGCAACGTTGTGATGGCAAGATGCTCCTGCTCACCCGCCTTTTGCGCTTCCTCAAGCGCGGGAAGTGCAACGTCGAAAACGTCTGAGTATTCGGTCACGTACGCATTGGCGATGCGGTCACGTTCGGCGGCCAGATGCATGGCTTCAATCAAGGTCATGCGCGGATTGGAAATGCTCACATCGCCTTTCTCGACCTTCCCCAGACCAGCAGGATTCGCTAGGCGGATAGCCTGAAAGGCGTCGTCGGCATCGTCTTCATCGAGATGCGAAAGCAGGTCTGCCAACTTTCGCCGAAGCCCCAAGTTGGGTGCGTCCTCCTGCGAAGCCTTGGCGAGCGGTACGCAAAGCAGAACGATACCGAGATTGGCATTGACGCCCGTTGCTGCAACGCTTGCCTCGGTCGCCCGCAGGATCCGTTTGCCAACGCTGAGTTCAGGATCTGCGATATACGGTGCGGCGGCATCTGCGGCGCGCTCGAATGTTGCCACGTCCATGCCGTGACCGGGGCTGTGAATGTGGACGTTACCTGGTTTGAGCGCCGTCAACTCAGCCTGGCACGCACAAATGAACGACACCTCGATCGCTTTTGGTGCCACCGGCCGCGTCATCGCGCCGTTGCCCTGTGCGTGTTGACGGTTGTGAGGAAGTCGTGGGCGATAGCTTCCGCGATGTTGATGTCGGCGACAGCTTGAAGCCCACGCCAAGCAGGATTGGAATTCACTTCCAGCACTTGCAACTGGCCTGATGGCGTGCGGATAAGATCGATCCCCGCATAATCCGCATCGAGCGCCCGCATGGCCGCCATCGAGATTGCCGCCATTTCTGCATCGGGCACGAGCGCCTTGGCTTTGCCGCCTTGGTGAATGTTCGTCACCCAGCTCGTCCCTCGTCGCGTCATAGCAGCGACAATCCGATGGCGGGTCGCCAGCACGCGCCAATCTTCAAACAAGCCATCGTTGGGAGCAATGTAGTCCTGCATATAGTACATATGATCAACTGTAGGGCCGGTGGGAAGTTCAGCTTGCGAATGAATGAGCCCGATGCCCTTGCCCTGGCTGCCAAACAGCGGCTTCAGAACCAGCGTTCGGTCGAGGTCTTGCGTGTATTCGCGCGCGTGCGCTTCCGTTTCGACGACGCGAGTGCGGGGCGTGGGAATGACTGCTTTGTGCAGCAGAAACGTCGTTTGCGATTTGTCCACGCAACGCTCGATTACGCGCGCGTCGTTCCACACGCGCACGCCGCTTTCGCGCAGCGCGTGCAGCAATCCCAGTCGGAAGGTAATCTGTTCCAGCGTTCCGGCGGAAATGGAGCGCACGAAGACGCCGTCGGGTAACCGACCTGCGAAGCCGGGAATTTCGATGCCGCTTTCAAGTCCCGTGTCGAAGGCGCAATGGGGCAGCGAGGAAACGGTGACTTTGGCGCCGCACGCCTCCAGTGCCCGCACGATCCTGCGTGCGTGCCACTCGCCGCGACCTTCTTCGATCAGCAACGCCAAGTGCAACCCCGCGCCGTCTGGCGGAGGTTGCTGCATTGGCGGTGATGTGAGCTCATTTGAAGCTGGCATCGACAATCTCTGGCGCGATTTTTCCGGCATGGAACGACGCACCAGTCTCGATATTGGACACGATTACCTGCGCCGGGGAGAACAACATCGGGTCGATCTTATAGAAGTCTCCGTTCACCTCCGAGAAAATGTCCGCGAACGGCTTGCCGTAAGAGCTCGAAGACGAGGAGGGCAGTCCCTCAGCCAGCTTCTTGGCGTCTGCGTCAGAACCCTTGACGAACAGGTGGATGCGGCCGCCGTAGATGATGGCGTCGTTCGTGCGTCCCATCGCCTTGACGAAATCGGGGAACGGCGGCGCGATTGGGCAGGTGCCGGTGCCGTCGAGAATGTTCTCCAACGGGAAATGCAGTTCGTGGGCTTTATGGATGGCAACTTCCAGGACGCGCGCAGCAATCTGCACGGTGCCTGCGAGACTCCAAGTCGGAGCGTACAGAATTGTCAGACCTGACGTTGCGATCCCGCACGCTTCAGCGACCTTCGTCGCGACGGCCTCGGGTGGTGCCTTGTCGCCCTCGATCACGAGCGCGGCGGTCTTTCCGCCGTCGACGTAGGCAAGTTCCTTATAGAGTTCTTCAACGCGCGAGAGGGCCCGCGCTGGGCCCGATCCAAGCGCGAAGAAGCCCGTCGCGTCGTCGGTGATGGTCCAGCCCGCATACTGCGAGCCAAGGCACGAGATCACCGGATTTGTGGAATGCACGACGACACCCAGCGGCCAGTTTGGACACGGCGACGATTTGGTGATTTGAACGGTGCCGAGCCCGCCCATGCACACTTCACCAAGCAGGCGTCCCGCTTCGAGGCAACCTGGGACTGCCGCGCCGAGATCGATCAGACGTCCGCCAGCATTGCCGGTCGATACGCCAACGCGCAACGCGAGTGCATCGGCGGCGATCTTGTCGACGATCTTGCCAGCAAGAGCATTGACGCTTGGGGCCGGCGCTCCGGCGGTGGTGGCCTGCATGGGATTGTCTCCTCAAGTCTTGTTTTGAAACTGTGTGTAGACGAGGTCGGCGAGCCTTGAAAGGCGCGCGCGAACATTGGTTTCTGCATCTTCGGCGCTGGCGCCATCGGCGTGGACGGTCGCTAAGGGCTGTTCTGAGGCAATGGTAGTTCCTGGCAGCGGCCTGTCCGAGACCCAATCGGGCCACTCCAGCTCTCCCGCGATCAACGGCCCGCGGTCAGCGTAGAGGAGGGCTGAGGCGCGCGATTGCACGTTTGGCAGCATACGATCCTGCCAAAGGCCGTTGCCAAGCCCGGCTTCCACCTGAGCGCGAAACAGGTTGCCATCAAGATCGTCGAAAACATCGAGCGTTGCGCCCGGCCGCGGATTAACCTCAAGCAGGTAGGCTGTGGCGTCGTTAACGATGAAATCGAATGAGATCAGCCCAACGGGGTCGAGAAGTTCGACCAGAGTGGCTGCCGCGCTGACCATCTGCTGCTCGGGGGATGTTTCCGCATACTCTGTGATGACAGCGCCGCCGTAGCGAAACGGCTTGCGCGCGCTGGGGCAGACCCACTGACGTGAAAACTCCATGGCAAGCCCCCCTTGCGCCGAGATGGCCATCACGGATCTCGCCTCGCCACTGAGGCGGCGTTGGAAATAGTGGCGTGCGTGTGGTCTGCGCAGATTTGCAAACTCGCGGATGTGCGCGCCGCCTGCCGCGCCGACGCGCTTTGCAAGCCATCCTTCACGGTCGTCCGGGGCGCTCAGAGTGGTAGGCGGATGCGCGATGCCAAGCTGTTTGAGAAGCGGAAAGAACGTTCCTGGGTTTTTCAATTCCGCGACGGTTTCGGCCTTTGTGCCAAGAAGGCGATAGCGGTCGTCAAGGCTTTCGATGAGCTTCGGCCGATCTTCAAATCCTGAGCCGAGCACGATGCCGATTGGCGGCGTCGCAGCTTTAGCGATGAGTGTCTCGATCGCGGCAAGGAGCGGTTTGGCGGAGAAGCCTCGGCGAACTGCATCTGGGAGTTGAACATAATGCGCCGCCGCCGCGCGTGTGTCGGCATCGCCAAAGGCGTCGACGACGAGAGGCACAAATCCGGCGCGGCGCGCAGACTGCGCGAGCGCGCGCCCGGAAAATGCGGCAATGAGGACCGTTTCGCCTGACATCGCTATCGCTGTCCCGCATCCAGCCCGAAAGCCGATGGCGTTGAAGTTTTGATGTGGGCCGGAAAGCTGCATGGCCGGATGCGCTCCGGCCATGTTCGATGGTGTCTTGTCTCAGCACCCAATGAGCGAGCGCTTCGGGGAAGATGGGCTTGCGCTTAAGCGAGGCCAGTCAGTTCCTTGGCCTTCGCATAGGCATGACGGAAGTCGAGAAGCAGCGGCTTGTCAGAGGTAAGCATCTGCTTGAAGAGGCCGGACTCCGTCTTGTACTTGATGTCGCCGATGGCGAGTGCGCCGACCCCGAGGGCCTTGCTGCCGGGCAGTTCCACGCCGTCCATGAACAGGTCCATTCCGTCGACGCCGGGAGGCGGTACGGCATTGACGTCGGCCACGATGAGCAAGTTCTTGGCGATCTCTTTGTCTTCCTTGGAAACGACCTGCACGCCGGCGGCGGCGGCGGCAAAGATGACTTCCGCATTAGAGATGATGTCGCGCTTCTGCTCGGCCGTTTCGCCTGCAACCGGTTCCAGATCGACGCCGAAACGCTCCTTGGAAATCGCCGCGCTCTTGATGACGCGGTCAACGCCACGATGAGCGACAAGGCGAACCTTCGCGCCTTCAAGCGCAGCGATGATCGAAGAAGCGAAACCGACAACGCCGGTTGCGCCAAAAACTGTGACGGTGACGTCTTTCCAGCTCTTGTTGAGCTTCGTCTTCATCTGACGCTCAACGCATGCGACCATGGCGGCTGCTGTCGTGAACGAGCCGGCTGGATCTGCAAATACGGAGCATTCGAACGGCGGCACCATTGCCTTCTTGGCGGCTTCCAGCATGTCCAGAGCCATGATGGCGTCTTTGCCGCCAAGGAAGAAGCCAGTGCGGACGCCGAAGTTCGGCGGACGCGAGAAGATGGCATCCTGAATGAGCGGAGTGACATCAGCGATCTCGACGCTGGTGTAAGGCACGATAACCTTATAACCGGCGTCAGCGGCCATGTTCACATCGAAGGGGCTAACGTGCTTGCGGGGGTCGAGCATATGCAGAATGGGCGTGGCTTCGCTCATAACGTCTTCAAACTCCCAGATCTTTTTTTGGTTATTTAGATTTGATCGATAGTGGCGCCCGTGTTGCGACCACGCGCAACGACGATTTCAAGTCCGTCCGCTTTAGCCTCTTCGACTAAAGAATGATAGAGGCGATCTGACGCTTCCTCGCTCTCGACGAACGCGAACCCCGTGGGCCCCCACGAGCTTTGCCCCAGTCCGATAGCGCCTAGCTCGCCCATACGTTGAACGAGGCGACCTACCGCCGCGCTTGTCCATGGGCTTCCGCCCTGGGCTTTGGCGAAGTGTGCGCCGACAATCTGCTGGATTTCGGTCAGTGCGCTGCCGAATGCCTGGATATCGAGTTCCTTCAGTCCCGGGACCAGCTTCATTAGGATCAATCGGCAGATGGTGGCTGCCCATTCCTCGGGGAACACCGGCAGTGCCTTAAACGCCAGTACCTCGGCCTCTCCCGATACTCCCGATCTTGCCGGATCCAGAACAAGAAGCACCCGCCAATGGTCCGGAAAGTCAGCGCGCAGCGTTACCGGCGGGGCTTGATCGTGCGTGCCACGGCCGCCATCGATCAAAAAGCCGCCGTCAACGAACGCCGCCAGCCCGATACCCGACCGCGCTCCACGCTCCCCCAACTGGGCAAGGCCATAGGGTGTCAGAGGCCGCCCTTCCAGCTGGGCGATAGCCGCGCCAATCGCAAGGGCAAGCTGCGTTCCCGAGCCCAGTCCTGCGTGGGCAGGAATGGCCTCTTCCACGGTTACGGAGTAGCCTTGGCCAGAGTGGTTTGAGAAGCGGCTAACAAGATGAAGTGCGCGACTGCTTTCGGGGCCATGCGCCGAATGGTTGGCCGCGCGCTGGATGACGAGGCGCGTCTGCGGTTTGTCGATGGCCAGCCCAATACTGCCGAAACGGCGGCCGAGCGAACCGTTGAGGTCGAGAAATCCAAGATGGAGCCGAGCGGGCGCATTCACTCTCAGGCCGGGAGTCTTCGTATTCCTCGGGTTCAAATTTCTCTGGTCCTTCACGTGACGGGCGGCCGTGGGCTAGGCAAGAGAGTTTTCCTGGCGCACGGCATCGAGGTAGGGTCTATTCGAGCCAGAGTCCAGCAAAGCCTGAGCGAGGGCAAGATATGAGCAAAGAACGTGAAATTCCTATGCCCGCCGCGGACGTCGAAGCGTGGTTGAAAGCCAATCTTCCGGCCTGGCGGCTAGAAGACGGGTGGATTAAGCGCACATACAAGACCGCCAGTTGGAAGGGAACGTTGATGGTGATCAACACCGTCGGGCATCTGGCCGAGGCGGCATGGCACCACCCTGACATCACCGCTTCATATGCCTGGGTAGAGGTCCGCCTCATGACCCACAGCGCCAAGGGCATCACCGTCAAGGACCTCGAACTGGCGTGCAAGATCGAGGACGTCGTGGGCTGGCAGCCCGGCAAAGAAGGCAAGGGACTGGAAGGCACGCCGGAAGGCGATATGCGCTTCGCTTATATTAAATATGACTGACGTGCCATCGGTTCCAATAGAAGGCGATCGTCCATTCGATGCCACCATTGGATTGGGCTCGAACGTTGGCGATAAGCGCGCCAACATTGCCCGCGCCGTAGAGTTGTTGACCGCGCGGGGCGACATCGTGCTGGTGGCGCGCTCGCGAGATTATCGATCCGCGCCTTGGGGCGTTCTAGAGCAGGACTGGTTTGTCAACGCAGTGATCTGCGTTGCGACGGGATTGGCGCCACACGATTTGCTCGCGCGTTGCCTTGCAGTTGAAAATGAGATGGGTCGCGTGCGCGCCCAGAAGTGGGGGCCACGATTGATCGACGTCGATGTGCTGACCTACAGGGACGAGACAATCAATACGCCAGATCTGATCGTGCCACATCCTCTAATCGCGCAACGTGGCTTCGTATTGGTTCCGCTGCGTGAGGTCGCACCTGGTCTCAAGATCAATGGGCGGGAAATCACCGATCTCCTGCGCGACGTGGATACTTCAGACCTTGTTCCGATCGAGCACGGATTGAAGCAATGACCAAAGCGCGTAGCCAACAAAAAACCGCGGCTCGAGTGAGCCGCGGTTTCGAGCAGTCAGGCGCTAGCCTTACTTGCTGAAGGTCTTGAGATACTCAAAGAGGTTCTTGCGATCGTCTTCGCTCTTGAGGCCCATGAAGACCATCTTGTTGCCGGGCACCTTTGCGCGCGGGTTCGTGATGTACTCTTCGAAGGTAGCCTCGTCCCAGGTCAGGCCCGAGTTCTTCATGGCTTCCGAATAATTGAAGCCTTCCTCGCTGCCAGCCTTACGACCGATGACGCCTGTCAGGTTGGGGCCAACAGCGTTCTTGGCGCCTTCACCGACCTGGTGGCAGGCCTTGCATTTATTGAAAACGGTCTTGCCTGCCTCAGCATCGGCTGCAGAAGCCGCGACCGGCATGGCAGCGACCATAGCGGCCGCCAGAACCCACTTGCGCATCGTGTGTTTCCTCTCGTTTCGCCATTCTTGGCACCTGGTTAGAGCGCCAAGCTTTTTAAACTAGCGCGGGCAATTTGACAGTCTTTTTCTGAACCCAAGCTGAACCAAATGCCGCACCTCCAAGGCGAAACATCTTCTCATCTTAAATTCATGACTTCAATCAAGAATTCAGATTAGAGCGCATGCGTACTGCAGCGCCATCGTGATGGCTTATTCTTCCGACTTCGAGGCGCCACCCACGCGCCGGTAAATGAACGGCGGCGGGTCTGCTTGCGCGCTTTCGCGCTCAGCTGTCGCGACGAAGTCGGCGTGGTAAGGTGAGAACTTGCACGCAGGGTCCGTATTGCTTGCGTCGCCCGTGAAAGCCATGGCTTGGCAGCGGCATCCGCCGAAGTCGATTTCGGCACGCGGACAGCTCTTGCACGGCTCCTTCATCCAGCTCGTGCCGCGATAGGCTTGGAAGGCCTGACCGTTAAGCCAGATATCGGCAAGCTTGCGCTCGCGCACATTGTCGAACTGAAGCCCAGGCACGGTTTCGGCTGCATGACACGGCAACACCTTACCCGACGGCGTGATGTTCATGATGCCGCGACCCCAGCCGCCCATGCACGGCTTCGGCGTCTTGGCGTAGTAGTCGGGCACGACGAAGTCGAATACCAGGATACCCTTCAGCCGCTCCTTGGCCTCTTCGACAATCTCGGCGCTCTTCATGAATTCGGCGCGCGTCGGCATCAAAGCGGCGCGGTTCTTCAACGCCCAGGCGTAGTATTGGATATTGGCGACTTCCAACCGCTCCGCGCCCATCTCGACGGCGAAGTCGATGATGCGGGGCAGGTTCTTCATGTTGTGGCGATGGATCGGCGCGTTGATGGTCAACGGCATGTCGAATTCTCGCACCCACTTGCCGAGCTCGCGCTTCTTGGCAAGGCCGCCCTTGTAGGCGGAGATGCGTTCCGCGTTCTCGTCATCCACGTCCTGGATCGACAGTTGGACGTGATCGAGCCCAAGATCCTTGAGCTTCTTGAGGCGATCACGTGTGAGCGTGACACCTGCAGTGATGAGGTTGGTGTAGAGCCCCGCCTTGGCGGCGACTTCGACGATGTCTTCCAAATCCTTGCGCACGGTCGGCTCGCCGCCCGAGAGATGGATCTGCAGAATGCCGAGCTCACCCGCCTGGCGCATGACGTCTTGCCATTCAGCGGTCGTCAGCTCGGTATTCACACGTTCCAGCTCCAGCGGGTTGGAGCAGTACGGGCACTGCAGCGGGCAGCGATGGGTCAGTTCCGCAAGCAGACCGACCGGCGCACGCGCGCACAGGTTCGGCTCGACTGCGTCTCCGAACTCTTCGAGCGGGGCGATCTCGGCGATCTCATTCATGGTAGGCCGGACTCCGTTATCTATTAGGCTTTCACGACACCCTTATCGGAAAGCTCCTGCAACATGGATATGGTGTCTTTGACGATGTCTTGCAGCGGTGCGTTGTATTCTTTTGCTAACACGGCCGCGATGTCCTCGACGCTCGTCGCTCCATCACAACGCTTCAATATTTCGACAGAGATCTCGTCGGGTTCGAATACGCGCTCTGGTGCGAGAATGAGCCAGCGACCGCGACCGGCGTCATGGCGCAGCTTGATGTGTCTTGGCAGCGATGGCTTGGATGTCAGAACGACGATCGCGCGGGTACGTGCAGCGGACGAGGGTGTGGTCTCGGTCATCTAAATCAAGCCTCCGGCCTAAACGCGCCGGGCGGAATGTTGCCGGCGACATAGGCGTTATAGAGCGCATCGAGCTGCACCCAAAGCACGTTGCACTTGAAGCGGACCGCTTCCACGCAGGCTTCCTGCTCATCCCGCGTCTTGGCGTGGTCGAGAACGTAGTTAAGCGCAAACTCGCTATCGCGCGGGGCCTGGGTCAGGCGGCGCTTGAAATAGGCCATCACCTCGTCGTCGATGAAGTCATAGTTCTCCAGCATCCCAGAGATGCGCTCTTTGTGGATCTTGGGAGCGAATAGCTCGGTCAACGACGATGCAACGGCAACAGTGAGCGGCTGTTCGCGCACGAACGTAACGTAGCTTTCGACCGCGAACACGGTAGCGGCGAGTGCTCCGCGCCTTGATGTTACATATTCGCGATCAAGCCCCAGACCATCGGTTAGAACCAGCCAACGCTCGATGCCACCCGGTTCCTCGGGCGGAAGGCCGTCATGATCGTGGATGCGGTTCAGCCATTCGCGGCGCAGTTCCCGGTCGTGAACGCGCGAGATGAGGGCGGCATCTTTGCGCGGTACGGCAGCCTGGTAGCAGTAGCGGTTCAAAGCCCACGCCTGCACTTGCCCCTTGTTGAGCTTGCCGCCGTGGAGCATGTGGTGGAAGGGATGCAGATCGTGATAGCGCTCAGGTCCGACGGCGCGGATCTGCTTTTCGAATTCATCGCGCGTCCACATCGGCTGTTCGCCGCGCGCCGTAGCGCTCTTTTGTTCAAGGCTGATTGCGGTCATATCCGGACCTCCATTCCATCGTAGCCCACTTCCCAGCCGGAGGCATCGACGGCCTTTCGGGCCGGCGAATTCTCATCGAGTGCGGGATTGGAGTTATTGATGTGCACGTAAATGCGCCGCTTGATGTTGAGTGGTTTGAAGACCTCGATGGATCCGTCAGATCCCGACATCGAGATGTGTCCCATGCGCTGGCCGGTCTTCTGCATCAGCCCCTGATCGATCATTTCATTGTCGGTGAAAAGCGTGCCATCGAAGAAAATCAGATCGGCGCCTTTGATCTTCTTGGCCAGCGGTTCATCCACCTCGGCGCATCCTGGAATGTAGAAGAATGACTTGCCGGTTTTGTTGTCGGTTATCTCCAGACCGATGGTGTCACCTTCGCGGCTACCGTAGTTTGTACTCTCGCCACCTTTTTCTAGGAACAGAGCAATCTTGCCTGGAACTGCGAATGCTTCAACTGTCAAGCCAAGGTCGATTCCATCGCCGGTGAGCTCTGTTTTGGTATCGAGCGGCAGCGTGATGCGGGGCACGATGTCATGCGCGCACACATCAAAAATCGAATTGGAGGCGATGGTCGCCAGAACGCGGTCGGAGCCGTAGATCGAGAAGGGCTGGCGCTCGCGGAGATTGATCAGACCGACGATGTGATCGACGTCGGCGTTGGTCAGCACGGCGGCCTTGATAGGACTGTTGCGCAGCGCTCCAGTCTTTTCCGGATGAAGCTCGGGATTATCCGCGATCTGCTGGCGCAAATCCGGCGAAGCGTTCAGCAGCACCCAGTTGCGCCCGTCGGAAGAGACTGCGAGGGACGATTGAGTGCGAGGTCGGTAACCGGACTTGCCTGCCCGAACAGCTGCGGAGTGCGTACCGTTGCAGTTCCATTGGGGGAAGCCGCCTCCCGCCCCGGAACCAAGAATCTTGATGATCATTTCGAAAGGCCGAGTTGGGCGCGCCGGCGCCGGTGGAGTTGATTGTCGCCGATGCTGGAAATATCGCCGGGTGCCAGAAATGGCTGCGGCGGCCGATGAAGTTCATCGACCGCCGCGCCGGAAACTCACGGATAATCGCGAGTCCGAGTGCGTCACACTTAGATGACGTCGATCTCGGCGGGGAGGTAGCTCGTTACTTCGAGACCAACTTCCTGCTCACGAACTTCGGGCTTCGACCAGATCTTCATAGGATTTCCTCCAGTTTTCAAAGCTGCCTTCTCAGAAGTGATGCCCGGCTGGGCCCATTTCTGGGGCAGACACATTTCTTTTTGTGCCGGCCCACTCTGCGGATCGAAATTGAGAAGTCAAGACCGCTCCGCGTCGAATTCTTTAGAACACGGAAACCAGCGCAAGCCAATTCAACGCATTTCACGTCTGCGTGTTAAGTGCGTGTGATCTCTATGTAATTTTGTATCATTACACTTTGCGCTGGGTCTCGGAGAAGATGAGGATGCGCTCGGATGCGAGCCGTCAGATGCCGGACTGTTGGAACGCTTCGTTCGGCTCAGCGATCCACTCCAGGTGGCGGTTTGGATAGGCCGTCGCGAGCCCATCCCCGAAGGCGGCACGGGACCACAAAGTGCGCGGAGAACATGGTGCGCTGCAAATAGACGTCGAAATGGAATGATAGACCGGTTTCATCGGATATTTGGATTTTTGTTCTATTGAGTCTCGTATAGCTTCGTGATAATCGAAAAATAATTCCCCGCCCATGGCTGACGACGGTGTGTTCGTTAAGCCTTATGACGGGGCTGCAAAGTCCCTGCTGCCCGCAAGGCTTGTGCTGTGCTTTAAGGAGCGCAAACGAAAGGCCCGTTAGTGTCGGTGTAGAATTTCGCCGCGCCGCCCACTGGAGAGATCTGTGACGTCTATTCCTTTGCTGCCGAAGAACGCTCCGTTCCCGGCTGAAGACATCGACGCCTTGAACAAGGTGGTCGCAAAATCGACTCCCCTCCAGCGCAGCTGGTTGGCAGGATTCTTTGCGGGCTTTGAAGCCGCGCAGGGCGGTGCATCGGCGACGCCAGCGGCTCCGCCTAGGCCGCGTGTTCCCCTCACGATCCTATATGCGAGCGAAAGCGGCAACGCAGAAGGACTCGCGCTGAAGGCCAAGAAGGTTGCCGCCAAGCAGGGCTTCGATGCCAAGGTCTTCGACATGGCCGATGCAGACATGGCATTGCTCGGCAAGGCTAAGAATATCATCGTCTATGCTGCTACTTGGGGCGAGGGCGATCCGCCCAGCCGCGCAGTTGATTTCTATCAGGAGCTGATGGGCGATGGCGCCCCGCGCCTCGATGGCGTGCGTTTCGCCGTCCTGGCGCTAGGTGACACCGCCTACGCGCAGTTCTGCGAGGTCGGAAAGCGCATCGATGCGCGTCTTGAAGCGCTGGGTGGCGTGCGGGCCGCCGATCGCGTCGATTGCGACCTCGACTTCGCCAAGCACGCTTCGGACTGGACGGAAAAGACATTCGCCAAGCTTGCGCCAGCCGATACCGGCGGTGGGGCCACCGTCGTGCATGTCGATTTCAAGGGTGCTGCACCTCTTGCCGACGATGAAGATGCCGAGCCAGCGTTCACTGCTGAAAATCCGCTGGAAGCTGAAATCGCCGCCCTCATCGACCTCAATGGCACCGGTTCGACTCGCGAGACGTGGCACGTCGAGTTTGCCACGGATGATCCGGCGTTTGTGTATACGCCTGGTGATGCCATCGGTGTGCTGCCCGAAAACGATCCCGAGCTTGTCGATCAGCTTTTGAAAGCGACGGGGCTGTCGTCGGACGCAGCGCTGTTGCTTAAGCTTCAGAAGTCCTACGACGTCACGACGCTGTCAAAGCCGCTGGTTGAGAACTACGCGAAATTGACGGGACGTGCCGACGTCAAGGCGTTGCTTGAAGGCGATGCGCTGGCGCGCTTTGGAGCCGACCGCCAACTCGTCGATCTGTTCGAGACTTACCCTGAAGTGCTCAATGCGGAGCAGCTCGTTTCGGTGTTGAGACCGCTTCCTGGCCGGCTCTATTCGGTTGCCTCCAGTCTGAAGGCGCATCAAGGCGAAGCGCATCTCACCGTTGGCGCTGTGCGCTGGGAAAGCCATGGAAAGATGCGCAAGGGCGTTGCCTCGACTTATCTCGCCGATCGCCGCAAGGCGGGAACGACGGCGCGCATCTACGTCAAGCCCAACCGTCACTTCCGTCTTCCCACCGATGGCAACACACCGATCATCATGATCGGCGCGGGCACAGGTGTTGCGCCCTATCGCGGCTTCGTGGAAGAGCGCGCAGAGACGGGTGCGACCGGCAAGAGCTGGCTGTTCTTCGGCGAGCGCAACTTCACCAACGATTTCCTTTACCAGCTCGATTGGCAGGATCATCTGGCGTCGGGCGCGCTGACCAATATCGATGTCGCCTTTTCGCGTGACCAGCCCGAGAAGATCTACGTGCAGCACCGGCTTTGGGAACGACGCGCGGAGTTGTTGCGCTGGATTGACGAGGGGGCGCACATCTACGTGTGCGGCGATGAGAAGGGCATGGCAAAGGACGTCGATGCGACACTCGTCAAGATCCTCGCGGAAAATGCCAAGGGCGACGAGGAAGCGGGTAAGGCAAAGCTGAAGGAATTCACCAAGGCTGGCCGCTACCAGCGCGACGTATATTGAGAATTTTGAGCTGACCCAAGAACGGGCAGGCACGGGTTGGGCGCAATGCGGTTTGTGGTGCCCGGCCTCACGGCTCTTCCCACAAGGCGAAGGGCAACGACCTCAGGACAAGTCCAGACATGACCGACAAGCGCGCCAAGAACGAGATCATCAAGGAAAACAGCCGCCAGCTTCGCGGCACGCTGGCTGAAGGGCTGCAGGATCAGGTTACCGGCAACATTGCCGAGGACGATCATCAGCTCATCAAGTTTCACGGCTCCTACATCCAGGACGATCGCGACGTGCGTGGAGAGCGCGCGAAGAAGAAGCTGGAAAAGGCCTTCTCCTTCATGCTGCGCTTGCGCATCCCCGGAGGCGTCTTATCCGCCAAGCAGTGGATCGCGCTCGACGACATCGCGAATAACTACGCCAATCACACATTGCGGCTCACCACGCGCGAGACCTTCCAGTACCACGGCGTCATCAAGTCGAACCTCAAGCGCACGATGCAGGCGATAAACAAAGCTGCGCTCGATACGCTCGCGGCTTGTGGCGACGTCAACCGCAACGTCATGACGGCGTCTAACCCGTATCTGTCGAAGGCCCATAAATCTGCCTACGACCTGGGTGTGGCGATCAGCGAGCATCTGCTCCCCAAGACCGGCGCCTATCACGAGATCTGGCTCGACGGCGAAAAGGTCGAAGATGTTTCACGTCCGTCCAAGAAGGACGAAGAGCCGCTTTACGGGGTCCACTACCTGCCTCGCAAGTTCAAGACCGTGATTGCGGTGCCGCCCGATAACGACGTCGATATCTTCGCCCATGACCTCGGCTACATTGCCATCGTGGAAAAGGGTGAGGTCATCGGCTGGAACGTGACTGTGGGCGGTGGAATGGGCATGACCCATGGCGACACCAACACGTTCCCGCGAACGGCCGATTTGATGTGCTTCTGCACGCCAGAGCAAGCGATCAAGCTTGCCGAGTGCGTACTCACTACGCAGCGCGACTGGGGCAATCGCGAGAACCGGGCTCGTGCCCGTCTCAAGTACACGATCGAGGACAAGGGGCTGGAGAACTTCCGCGCTGAGGTTGAGAAGCGTTGTGGCTTCAAACTGGGCAAGCCGCGCGCCTACAAATTCGAAAGCACCTCCGACGTGCTTGGGTGGCGCCAGGGCGAGGACAAAAACTGGAACTTCACGCTGTTCGTGGAGAACGGACGCATCAAGGATGTCGAGGGACGTCGGCTCAAGACCGCCATGCGCGAAATTGCAGAGGCTGGCATTTGCGAATTCGTTTGCACGGCCAATCAGAACGTGACCATGGCGAAGGTTTCCGCCAAGGCGAAGTCGAAGATCGAGTCCATTCTCAAGGGACACGGTATCTCGTTCGACGTTTCCTCGCGTCTGCGTGCGAACGCGATGGCGTGTGTGGCGCTGCCGACGTGCGGCTTGGCGCTGGCCGAAAGCGAACGCTATCTGCCGAGCCTTATTTCCAAGCTGGAGGTCAGTTTGGATAAGGCTGGTCTGCGCGCGGACGACATTGTCATCCGCATGACGGGATGCCCGAACGGCTGCGCGCGGCCTTATCTTGCCGAGATAGGTCTGGTTGGACGCAACCCGGGGCTTTACAACTTATACCTCGGCGCAGCGTTCGATGGTTCGCGGCTGTCGAAGCTTTATGCGCAAGACGTCGATGAAGCGCGCATCCTCGAACTGCTTGAGCCGATTTTCAAAGCCTATGCGAAGGGGCGAGAGAAGGGCGAGCGGTTCGGCGACTTCTGTATCCGCGCCGCCTATGTGAAGGCGACGACAACGGGCAATCAGTTCCACGCCGACATCAAGCTCGTATGAGTACCGCCCGCTAGATCTCTATATGAACTCGCGGCGGCCTATTTCGCGTCCTCGCCCGGGGAGGGTTCGGCGGCGCCGGGCGTAGTTTCGCTGCCTTGATCAGTCGGTGCCGCCTCGCGCGTGGTGGAACTCGACAACGCCGGTTCAGAGTTCTTGGAAACTGCCGGTTGCCAGTTTGTGTTGGTCATTGCGATGGTTCCACGACGAAATTCCAGATGCTGATCTGAGATGAAGGGCATTCTCATATGGAACGTGAGCGGCTGCGGATCGGTGCGCATGGCCTGCTCTACCAGATCTGGTCGATCTGGCTTGACCGTGATGAGCTTCAGAGTGAAGCGATAATCGCCCTTTTCGTCGACCACGTAGGGCTTCGTCTTCTCAGACATTGGATAAAAACGCACGGTCTCGGTGAATGTGCCGTGACCAGGGATCGATAGTGGGGCGAAAGAACGGTTCGGCGCGGTATCGTCCTTCGGGTAGTCGCCAAGAAATGCGCTGTAGAACCTCGCAGATTTTCTTGGAGCGTCGGCACGGAGGTTTTCGGCGTCGAGTTCCATCGCGAGAACTGTTCCGGTGCGGGCGCCATCGTTCGCGATCGTGATGGGAACGTTGAAGACGTCGCCTTCACCGTCGCGCGCATAATGAATCATGGGCGGCACATAAACGGAGAGCTCTGCGGTGCGCAGAGTGCTCTCGTAGTAGGACATGCCCGAAATTGCCAAAGCGAGCGCGGAGAGGATGGTAGCGAAAAGCCCGCCATGGCTGCCATGCTCGAGAATCCTGCTTGCGTCAGGCTCGCTGCGGCGCGCGCCAATTTTGAACGACATGAAAATTCCCCTGAACAGCCGTGTGGCGTACACGCATGGAGCGCGCGCCATTGCGGCGAACGTAGGGCCGCGAGGCTATTCGTAGATCGCGTAGACTTTCTTGGCGGGCTCGATGACTTCCCAAATGCCGGTAAAGCCCGCCGGTGAAACAAATGCGTCGCCAGCGCGGAACGTTCGCTCCGATGCTCCGTCGTCTCCCGTTACGACCAGGACGCCTTCGAGAATTTGGCAGAACTCGTGTTCGGTAAAGACCACGCGCCACTTGCCCGGCTGGCAAGTCCACACGCCGCAATGGAAATGCCCATCCGCGCTTGAATAGAAGTTGTGGGCCGTTTGCACAGGATCGCCGGACAGAATCCTCTCGGCAAGCGGACGGTAAGGTTGGCTGGGGGGCAGGCTTCCGGCAAAGTCGATCAGCGGGGCAAAGCGCAGCGCAGGGGTATGCTCAGGCATGGAAGTCTCTCTCTTGGCTGCGAGGGTTTCGCTTGGTCGTTGGAACGAGAAGACGTTTTGGCCTTTGCGCTACTCGTTGCGTCTGCGGTTCATGAATGCCAGACGTTCCAGAAGGTGAGCATCCTGCTCATTCTTGATGAGCGCGCCCGCAAGCGGCGGGATGAGGCGCCTGGGATCGTTCTCACGCAAGAGCGCGGGATCGATGTCCTCATTCAGCAGCAGCTTGAGCCAATCGAGAAGCTCGGAGGTCGATGGCTTCTTCTTCAGGCCCGGCACATCTCGCAATTCGTAAAAGACCCGCAATGCCTCTTGAACAAGTCGACCTTTCAGCCCGGGGAAGTGGACATCTACAATGCGCGCCATCGTGTCCGCGTCGGGGAATTTTATGAAGTGGAAGAAGCAACGGCGCAGAAAGGCATCCGGCAGTTCTTTCTCGTTGTTGGAGGTGATCATTACGATCGGGCGGTTCTTCGCTTTGACCGTTTCCCCCGTCTCGTAAACGAAGAATTCCATGCGATCGAGTTCCAGAAGCAAGTCGTTTGGGAACTCGATATCGGCCTTGTCAATCTCGTCAATCAGGAGTACCGGGCGCGATTCATGAGCAAAAGCATCCCACAACTTTCCACGCTTGATGTAGTTGGCGATGTCCTTGACGCGCTCGTCTCCAAGCTGCCCGTCGCGCAAACGCGAAACGGCGTCGTATTCGTAAAGGCCCTGTTGCGCCTTGGTCGTCGATTTGATGTGCCATTCAATCAGTGGGACGCCGAGTGCCCCGGCGACCTCGGTTGCAAGGACAGATTTACCGGTCCCGGGTTCGCCCTTGATGAGAAGCGGCCTTTGCAGAGTGATCGCTGCGTTGACGGCGACTTTCAAATCATCCGTTGCGACGTAGCTTTTGGTGCCTTCGAACTGCATTGAAACCGGCCTCGCGTTCTTCGCTAAAAAATATGCGCCCCTCGCACGTGGTGGGATGGACTGCGTGCGAAGCCTAAAGACCTTACTGAGGTAAGCAAACAGCGCATCGCGACGCGCCAGCCAGGAGGGAGGTATGCGTGGGCACGATGGCAGTGGGTTGGAAAGAAAGTTGCGCCGCTCCTTTGTGGGGAAGGAGCGGCGCTGGTGGGCCTTGCGAGGCACCACAGGCGCATCCTGGCTGTCCAGGCCAAGTTAGCCGGGGGGGCTTGGCTAAAAGCGCCAACTTTTGTGCTCGCACTTCACCTGGCGTGCCCGAGACGGACGGTCTCGCGGGAGAGATAAGTCTAGGGCAACCGAGAGGGGCAAGAACTTTCTAATACAATCTAAGGTAGTCGATGCGAGTAAACACCACGTTAACACTAGGAAGAGATTTAGCATTTCGGCACAGGTGCAAGTCCTCCGGCGCTCAGTGTTTCAGGTTAAGATACTGTCACACCTACGTTATCCAGAGCCAATACCGCATTTCGGCGCGCGCACGAGCTTGACAGGCCGTACGCCCCGCCTACATACGGTGCGGCCTTGTTGGCGGGGACATGAGTCGAACACACGGGATTCATTTGCCCGGCGCCCTGGCTGAAGAAATGGCGTACGCGGCCTCACAGGAGGCGGACGATGAGCAAGAAACAGAACGCGAAATCTGGCGCTAAGTCCGGAAGCGGTGCGGCTGCTCGTGTGAAAGCTTCGGCCGGAGCCAAGCAGGAGTCAAAGGCCGCTGGGTCCGCCGCAAAGGTGGCAAAACCTGCCGCCAAAGTTGCAGCGAAGGGCAAAGCTGCCTCCCTAAAGACGCAGAAGGTCTCTAAGGACAGAGCGCTCACGAAGACCGCGGCCGCGGTGAAGCAGGCCGTGGTCGCCAAGTCGGCTGTGACGAAGAACGTCGAGGTCCGCAAGACGCCCGCGCGAACCATTGCAGTTTCCAAGTCCGAGCAATCGAAGAAGACCGAAGGGGGACACAAGAAGATGGCCGCTCGCGCCAAGATATCGGAAATTGTGCTCCCTGCGGACTACCGCCCCTCCGAGGACGAGCCATTCATGAACGAGATGCACCGTGCGTACTTCCGCAAACGGCTTCTCGAATGGAAGGACGAAATCCTGCGCCAGACTCGGGAGACGTTGGCGATCCTGCACGAGGATTCCACCCAGCACGCCGATCTCGCCGACAGGGCTACGTCTGAAACCGATCGAGCCACCGAGCTGCGCACACGTGATCGCCAGCGCAAGCTGATCGCGAAGATCGACGCTGCCTTGGCGCGCATCGAAGACGGATCATACGGCTATTGTGAAGAGACAGGCGAGCCGATCGGCTTGAAGCGGCTTGATGCTCGTCCCATCGCGACGCTATCGGTGGAAGCCCAGGAGCGCCACGAACGCCGCGAGCGCGTGTACCGCGAAGAGTAGAACGACCTTCAAGAGCCGCTTTGTTGACCTGCGGATTTGGCTGTCCGTCCAGGCGTGAGAGAGGCTGCCTCATTCGGCGATTTTAGAGTTTGTTGCAATTTGTGACAGCTCTTCATCTAGTGTTAAGATTTTAAGCGGCACACTGACTAAACCCTGCAGCCGGGATAGTGTGCCTAGATGCAGGGCTTCGTCGTCCACCGCGCAGTCTCGCGCCTGTCAAGGATGTGTCCCGTGTCTAGTTCTCAGTTGTGCTTGAGAATTCCGGCTGCCGTTCTCGGCGCTTTCGTCATGCTAAGCCCGCACGTTGTGGCTACCGGTCCTGTCGCTCATGCCGTTGGCAAGCTCGATCCGGAAGCTTTTGCACTGCCCCTCTCGGGCAACAAGCTTTTCTCTCACAAATCGAGTGGCTTCGTCACGACAGCTACCATCGAGCTCGATTTGCGCAGGCTCGGTACCGCCGACTTCGGTGACGAAACGCGCTAAGTCCCAAGAGATAGGCATGCCGTAGCTGCGCGCGCCGCCTTGGGTAACAAAACTGCCTCGATCGGCGTTATGCTGTGACCAACACAGATAAGAACCGATGGAGGAAATCAATGACCACCACATTCTTGCGCACGGCGCGCGGTGTGAGCTTGGCTCTCGCCTGCGGAGTGCTTGCAACAGCGGCGCACGCCGATCAGGCGACAATGACCTTCTTCGTCACCAGCAGCGGTCCCGGCGATGGCGCAAATCTTGGCGGTCTGTCGGGTGCAGACGCGCAGTGCAAGAAGCTCGCGGAGGCCGTGGGCGCGGGCAATCACACCTGGCGCGCATACCTAAGCGCAAGTGCTGCCGATGGAGCGGCCGCGGTCAATGCGCGTGACCGCATCGGCAAAGGGCCTTGGACCAATGCCAAGGGCGTCGTCATCGCGACCAGCGTTGAAGATTTGCATAGTGCCAACAACAAGCTGTCAAAAGAGACGGCAGTGGACGAGAACGGTGCAGTCATCGCGGGGCGGGGAGACAAGCCCAACCGCCACGACATGCTCACGGGCTCGCAGCCGGATGGGACCGCATTCTCAGGCGAGGAAGACAAGACGTGCGGAAACTGGAGCAAGAACGCGCAAGGCTCTGCAGTCGTTGGTCATCATGACCGCATGGGTCTCAATGACAGTGCGCCGATGAAGTCGTGGAATTCTTCGCACGGTTCCAAAGGGTGTTCGCAAGACAACCTGCGCTCAACCGGTGGCGATGGACTCTTCTATTGCTTCGCGGCGGATTGATTGGGTGGCCTGCTTAGGCGGCTAGTTTCGAGAGCTGC
The DNA here is from genome assembly GCA_041397645.1 of Hyphomicrobiaceae bacterium. Lineage (NCBI taxonomy): Bacteria > Pseudomonadati > Pseudomonadota > Alphaproteobacteria > Hyphomicrobiales > Hyphomicrobiaceae > Hyphomicrobiaceae bacterium. Next base: position 51,871 of record JAWKWE010000005.1, read on the forward strand.
CTCCGGGGCAGGCATACGGCGAAAAAATATAAAAGCGAGCGACAAGAACGTAACGATTGTCATCCCGGCGGTCATATTGATCAGGTCGGTGACGACGTCGGATGCGACGGAGGCGAGACGTGAGACCTTAGCAGTTGGCTCGATAAGCAGGGCGCATAATTCTGAGCCAATCCAGGATGGCGCAATTGCGAGACCTGCGCCCGCCATCAGCCGCCAGCTATTTCCTTGGGTAAGGTTCCATAGGCTGGAAAGTGACGACATGTCGTCAACGGCTCGGGCCGGGTAGACTGGGCTAATGCGTGCGGCGACGAGCCAACCTGGTAAGAGGCCAAATCCCATCAGCAGCTTATCAAGTGGAGTAATGATCTCGGCGTCTACGGGAGGTATGACTGTCCGGCCAAGTTCGACTAGGCCGAATGAGAACCAAATAGCGGGTATAAGCGGCGCAAAGACGAGAAGCTCCCACTTCATATAGCGCCAAATGCGCAGTTGAAACGGGTTCAAATCGGAGGTCGTCGGAGGGGTGCCTAATAACAGATAGCGGTGCCAAGGCACTGCGATCATCGCGCTCGCCAGTATGAAAGCGATAGTTTGCGTGAACATCAAAATCGTATCGCCAGTCCAGAAATTCGCACCTGCCGAAATCGTCTTCTGTGGACCTTCAAAAGTCACCCATGTAATCAGACCTCTTGTGATGACGAGAACTATGAGTAGGGGCCAGGAATACGTCAGGATCGTACCGGCATGCCGCCATGTGAGCCGATAGCAGGCCCAGACGGTTTGCCAGAAGGGCAGTTTGCTTATGTGTGGGTCCACAATCGCCGCTCAGAAAAAACGGACACGGAAGAACGCCTCGCAGATTTGCGCGCGCGCCGCAAGTGTGGTGGGGCTGCAATCCGTTACTTGCCCAGCACTTCGAGTTTGACCTTGGAAAGGCCCTGGTCGGTCATGCCGATTTCTTCGGCGGCACGCTTGGAAAGATCAATCACGCGGCCGGGCTTGAATGGACCGCGGTCGTTGATGCGCACGATGACGCTGGTGCCGGTATCGACTCGCGTGACGCGCACGCGCGTTCCGAAGGGGAGCGTTTTGTGGGCGGCGGTAAGTTGGGTGGGATCGAACCGTTCACCCGTGGCCGTCATCTGGCCTTGCCAATAATACGATGCGATGCCTTCCAGGGCGTGTCCCTTGCCTGTGAGGCGAGAGGCGTTTGACAATCGCGAAGCCAAGTCGGCCGGCAGGGCTAGGCCAACGTTCATGACATAGGTCTGGATGGGGGCGGGGCGTGCTACCTTTACGGTGATGGCCCATGTCGAAGCAGGTGCTGAGGCTTGGTTCTCGGCGTGGGCTGGGAACATCCCGGAAGGCAGCACAAGAACGCAAAGCGCGCACAAGCCACGTGATGCCATTCGAGCCCAAGCATGACGCATCCCGCGAGACGCACGGGCACTGCGGTGTGTCGAAGTCTTCAACGCGCTTCCCCCCGGATTGCGAACCTAGTCCAGGGGTTTAGGTGATTCGGGAGGCCGGAAATAAGGCAAGCGGCGGGTATGGGCGCCGCCGCTTGCTGAATGATTGTCGCGGTTATACTTCGGGTAAGGCGAACGACCCCTTTCGCGAAGCCTGCAGTGGGGCTCAGCCCTTGCCGAGCACGGTGACGCTGACAGGAACCACGCCCGAACCCGTCATGGAGATGGCCTGCGCGGCGGCGCGCGAAAGGTCGATGACGCGACCGGCCACGTAAGGTCCGCGATCGTTGATGGTGACGACGACCGACTTGCCATTGTTGCGGTTTGTGACGCGGACCTTGGTGCCGAAGGGCAGCGTCTTATGAGCTGCCGTCATGGCGTTCGGGTTAAACCAGCCGCCCGAGGCAACGCGCTGGGGCTGCCAGTAGTAGGACGCCTTGCCGGAGTAGCCACCGCCAGAGCTCTTGTTGCTGGCGTAGTTCTTCTTGGAGCTCTTGTAAGCTGTCTTAGTCGCCTTCTTCGAGCTCTTGTAGGACGTCTTGTGGACCGATTTTTTGGACGAGGACTTGTAGGAAGTCTTCGTGGCGTTTGCGGCTTTGGCACAGGCAGGTGCAGGGCCCTGACATTCCCAAGCACTGGCCGAGATCGTGGTGGTGGTGAGGGCTGCGAGCGCCACGGCCGCCATCGCGAGTGTCTTACGCATCGTGTGAACTCCTGGTCAAAGTTTTCTCAGGCAGTGGTCGGCAGTGCGATGTGAGGTGGCGAATGTTCCGCCGACGCTTTTGAAAACGTTCCTGGTGTTCAAGCGTTATCGTTCGCGAACTTGCAGGGCGGCGTTTCGCACGAAACGCGCGCTTAACGTGCCAAAAGCTAATCGGAGGTGCCGATCTCCTCTCGTGCCGGTGACAAAGAAACCGAGTGCCTCGACCGGTTTCACTGCCTGTGTCGAGCGTTCCCCTCTCAGGTTCGCCTCGACGCGCGGGAGAGCAGCATCGGAGTTAAAACACGTCAAGATATTCTTAAGGTCGGAATTCAAACACAATCGGCACTCGTTTGAATTGCCTTGATTTAATCGGACACATCTGTGAGCTGGGCGACAGCCTGCCGCACATTGCGAGTTCTAGCGGCCTATGTTGATGTTCGTCTGCACGTTCTGCCTGCTTACGATTGAATGCGTGATCAATTCGCATTCGACAGCAGCATCGATTTCGTTGCATTAAAATAGAAAGCAGCGCGGCCATTCGCGGCGCACGCTGCTTCTACGTCGTTTAGGAAAGGGCTGGCTGGGCAAAGCCGCCTGAACTTAGCCGCGGCCGAGAACCGTGAGCTTCACGTGGCCGACGCCGTTGATGCCGATGGAGCTGGCAGCAGCGCGCGACAGGTCGATGATGCGGCCACCGACGAAGGGCCCGCGATCATTGATGCGCACCACAACGGTGTTGCCGTTGCTCGTGTTGGTCACGCGCACGCGCGTTCCGAACGGAAGCGAACGATGAGCTGCGGTCAAAGCGTTCTGATTGAAACGCTCGCCGTTCGCGGTCTTGCGGCCATGGAACTTGCCGCCGTACCACGACGCGACGCCCGACTGTCCGCCGCCGTAGCTTGCCGCCTTCATCGTCTTCTTGTGCGACTTGTGGGCAACGTTGTGCGACTTCTTATTATGCGAGGACTTGGCGTAGTGCTTCTTGTGGCTCTTCTTGGTCGCGTGCTTCGCCGTTCCGTGCTTGCTGTACTTCTTCGCGCAGACGTTCGCCGGAGCGGTGCAATTCCAAGCTTTGGTAGCGGCATTGGCGCCAGAGGCTGAAACAAATGCGCCGGCTACGATTGCGAGCAGGGCTTTCATCAACATCCGCATGAACTGAACTCCTCATGTTAAAATGGCAACGCAAACCCTTGTGCACTTACGGAGTCTCCAGCGCGGTGCGTCGTATACAAAGCGCCCAGTCCGGGCTTGTGTTCGGCACAGCGTGCGAGCGTCGAAAAGTGCGGTCCCTCATTGCCACCGGTTGGAAACTGGCGATCGCCCGTTTCTGGCGGCGGAGAACGCCCAAGGCTTGACGGAGGTCAATCGGTCATTCGCACCGCATATATGACTCTTGTGAGCATATTATTGGCAGGGTTGAGGAAAATATTGAGCCATGTGCATATGCGCGACGGCGGGACGCAGGTCGGTCGAAGCCAAAACGGGGCGAAACAAGGCCGATGGGCGGAAATTCGACAAGGGTAGAGAAGGGTGAAATCGGGCCTGCGGTGACATTCGCCGAGGCTCTGAAAACCTTTGGCGTCATTGGATGCATGTCGTTTGGAGGTCCGGCGGGCCAGATAGCGATGATGCACAAGATGCTGGTTGAAGAGAAACGCTGGCTGGATGAGCGGACCTATCTGCTCGCTTTGAATTTCTGCACGCTTCTTCCTGGTCCGGAGGCGATGCAACTCGCAACATATTCCGGTTGGCGCATCCTCGGCGTGAAAGGCGGCTTGGCTGCCGGACTGCTTTTTGTGTTGCCCGGCGCGATCGTCATCGCGGCGCTCTCTTTGCTCTATGCATTGTATGGTGAGGTGTCGGCGGTTTCGGCGGCCTTCCTCGGTATCAAGGCGGCCGTGCTGGCGATCGTAATCGAAGCATTGTTGCGGATCGCGCGGCGGTCGCTGAAGGAACACGCCGAATGGCTCATCGCCTTCGGTGCCTTCGTCGCGATCTATTTCTTCAAAGTGCCATTTCCGTTGATCGTGGTGGCCGCCGGCGCGATCGGCTATTTGCGCTCCAACGGCAAAGACACGGAAAAGGCGATTTCCCCTGGGCCGGTCTTGGATGCGGTATCGTGGCAGCAGACAGCGCGCACGCTCACGATTTGGCTTGCTGTGTGGATCCTGCCCTTGCTAGCGGTCGCCACCGTGTTTGGAACCGACCATGTGCTGTCCAAGATCGCGGTGTTCTTTTCGAAACTTGCGGTCGTAACTTTCGGCGGCGCCTATGCGGTGCTCGCCTATATGGCGCAGGACGTCGTCCAGCAATATGGCTGGTTACAGCCCGGGGAGATGCTGGATGGGCTGGGGTTGGCCGAGACTACGCCCGGTCCGCTGATCCTGGTAACGGAGTTCGTGGGGTTCATCGCTTCATACCGTCATGGCGGCGGAGATCCGGTGCTTTATGGGTTTCTGGGGGCGTTTGTTACCCTGTGGGCGACGTTCGCTCCGTGCTTTCTTTGGATCTTCACCGGCGCCCCGTATGTCGCGCGCATCGCCAACATGCCCCGTCTGGCTGGCGCATTGTCCGCCATTACTGCAGCGGTCGTCGGCGTCATTCTGAATTTGTCGGTCTGGTTTGCGCTGCACGTGATTTTTCAGGTGGTCCCCGAGATCGCATTTGGTCCGTTGCGGTTCGCGGCTCCGCAGTTGGAGAGCATCAACTGGACCGCGGCCTTCCTCGCATTGCTGGCGGCCGTTGCACTTTTCAAGCTGCGATTTGGAATGCTCACGACACTCGCGCTGTCAGCTGGCCTTGCATTGGCAGCTTCGCAATTTGCAAGCCTGTCTTAGTGCCGCCCGCGCGGGCAGCGGTTCTATAACCATCCCTTGCGGCGGAAATAGAGGAACGGCACGAGGGCGGAGACGAACATCAAGGCCAGCGCAATCGGGTAGCCGTAGGGCCAGTCAAGCTCCGGCATATGCTTGAAGTTCATGCCGTAAACCGAGGCGACCAGGGTTGGCGGCATCAGCATCACGGCCATCACCGAGAACAGCTTGATGATCTGGTTTTGCTCGTTCGAAATCATGCCGAGCGTTGCATCGAGCAGGAACGCAATCCGCCCAGAAAGTGCCTTCAAATGATCCGCCAAAGATCCCATGTCGCGCGCCGCGCTCTCGATGCGCCCAAGCAGGGCGGGCTCGGCACCATCGGATTTGACAGCTTCGGCAAAATAATGAAGCGTTCGATGCAATGAGACCGCCGACTCTAACGCACGTGAACTCATGTGTCCCGATTTGCCGACGGTACGCAGCATCACGTCGAGGCGCCGTCCGCGCGTCTTGCCATCAATCTTCTGCAGGAAGATGTTGGAAGCCAACCCCTCCACTTCGTCCTGAATGCGCTCGATATGGTCGGCCTGACGCTGGACAAGCAGCTCGATCAATCCCATCAGGACCTGAGCGCCTGTCTGGCACGAAGGGTCTCCCCGGCAAGCCTTGTCGGCGAAGATATCGAATGAACGTGGCGTGCTGTAGCGAACGGTGATGAGGCGTTTTCCCGCCAATATGAAGGTGACGTTGGTCAGGACGGGCGCGTCCTGTGCAACCGCCTGCATCAAGAGCGCGGTCATGAAGTGTGCGCTACCCTCGGTATAGAAGCGGTTGGACACTTCGATTTCGCGCATTTCCTCGCGCGTGGGAACGTCGATGAGCAACGCCTTCTCGATCTCAAACTCCTCCTCGACGGTGGGATTAAGCAGGTCGATCCAGATGGTGCTATCGCCGATCGAACCGAGACTGTCGTCTCGTACCAGGCACTTGCCCGCAACATTGAAGACCGTGATCATCGCCCACCTTCCGGATCGAAGTCAGAAGACCGGGTTCTATAACCTTGCTTCCGCATCAACGCGAGACCTGAGAAAAGGTCGCTCGGACCATGGGTCTATTGTAGAGTAGGACGACGGTATGATGCCAACCCTCGCCCGTGCCGTCGGGCAAGCCCGCCGCTGGAACCGCCAAGGAGAAATGCTCATGACATCGTCGCACAAACATTTGGCTGGAGCGGCTACCCTTGCAGGACTAGTTCTCCTCCCGGCGGTCCCTTCGCAAGCGCGGATCGTTTGCAAAGACGGCTTCCAGAACGTGGCCGGAAGCATGATCGCAACGCCTTATTGCCAGGACGATCTGCTTGCCAAAGTTGCTCGAGAGTACGGAATGAAGGCCAGCGCCGCGCGGATCCGGGAGAATCCCAATTACAAGCGAGAGGTGTGTCGTCTCGTTGGGGCCGACATCCGCGTGTCTGAGCACTGCATGAATGACAGCGAGCGCTCTCGCGGCCGAGCATTCTAAGTCCTGCAAAAAATGCCGGGGTAGACCCGGCATTTTATTCTCGAACCGAATTTTGAAAGGTCGTCGCTTAGGAAAGGTCGGGGGTGACTTCACTCGCGTCCCGTGCGCGGCGAACGCTGCCATCGAATTGCGCGCCTTCGGCAATGGCTAGCGTCTGTTTGACGATGTCGCCGTCGACGCGAGATGTGGCGTGCAGGAAGACGGATGCGCCTTTGAGTGCGCCGCGAACCTCACCTTGAACGGCAATGGTGCGGGCGGTGATCGTTCCAGTCACTGCACCGCTTTCGCCTACGGTGACGCTTTCACCGTGTACGTCGCCCTGGATCTGTCCCGCAATGAGCAAGGATCCCTTGGTCTTGAGCACGAGCTGCTGGCCGATGATGGTGATGTCAGGGCCCAGAACCGACGTAGGTGCATCCGGCGCCCGCATGGTGACCTGACCGGGCATGGAGCTGACGGGCGAAGGACTTTGGGACAGCCCCTGCGCGAACGGCGGCGGCGAAGGCTTTACAGACTGAGAAGAGAGCGTGCCGTTGGAACGAGCTAACTCGCCAGCGCGCGGATCTGGCGTCGAGACGCGATTGAACATGTGTAACCCCCAAAAACGCTTGACTTAAAATGTGGCCCGCATCCGGATTTACCAGTAAGAGCACATTATGTCGAAATGTCGAACCCTGTTTATGCAACTAGGTCGGCAAAATGCAGATCGGCCGCGACTGATCTCAGTCGCGGCCGGAACAGACCGGGATAACCCGGCGTGATCGTGCGGTATTGTTGGCGCTAAGACGTCAGCGCGGGATCCACAGATTTACAAACGGTGCGCGGACATAGCGGCCATGACGGTCAACGTGAACGAACGCGAACGGCGCATCGACTACCACCCGGCGACCGGTTTCGACGTGTGTGAAGGGCGCGTCGACATGGCGTTCGTAGTCGCGATCGTGACGATGCTTGTAGCGGCGCGAATGAACCTTGACGACTGCCGACGGGGCGGAAACCCCTTTAGCAGCGGTCGAGAGTGTTGACGCATTGCTGGCCGCGGGAAGTGCCACGACGGTGGCAGCCGCGAACGCCGCTGCGGCAAAACCTCGATAAATCAAACAGATCATTACACTTAGCTCCAATCCTAATTGAACTAGAAGACCGCCATTTACGATGTTTGTGCGGTGCAATGCAAGCGCCCGGATGTCCCGGCTGGATCGCTGACGGATCGGGTTTGGCGTTTCTTACGCAATTCTGGGCCATTAGCTAAGGTGTAAGCTGTGGTTAGAAAAACTGACCGAAACCTCAAAAATTATACTTTGGTGGTATCAGGGTAATACATGTTCGGCACGGTGGGGGGCTAAGAGGGTCTTACGACCTTTGGGTAGGTCCGCCAGGCCCTTCGAGGGGCAAAGCCGGGATACTGCCGGCGCTCAGAGATCTCCCAAGGCAGTCGCGTATCAACTCGACACCAAAACAAAACACAACGAGCTCTAGGGAGATGAAAATCAGATGCTAAAACGCCTCATGATCAGCGTTGCGGCTGCGGCAGTTCTTGCGAGCCCCGCATTGTCGCAATCGACGAACCCTCCGGGGAATCTGGAAAAGCTCGGCGAGTTCAAGAGCACCGGCACCTCAATGGACATTCCGACCATTGAGCAGAAGGGCGACAACGCCAAAGCCATCAACAACATCCTGAAGAAGATCAAGCTTCCTCAGGGCTTCAAGATCTCGCTCTACGCGATCGTTCCGGATGCGCGCGAGATGGCGGTAGGGCCTCAAGGCGTGGTGACGTTCGTCGGCACGCGCAAGAACAAGGTCTACGCGGTGACCGACCGCAATCGCGACCGGGTAGCGGACGAGGTCAAGGAATTTGCCCCGTCAATCAACTTCACAATTCCCAATGGCGTATGCTTCTCGAAAGATGGGTTCCTCTACATCGCCGAGCAGAACCGCGTGCTGCTGTTCCCGGCAGCAGAGTTCTTCTATGAGGGGCCGGACGTCGCTGCATTCAATGTCGTGAAGCAGGGCGAACTCATTCCGCCGGAGGAAGAGAGCTACAACCACACCGCTCGCGTCTGCCGCATTGGGCCCGACAACAAGCTGTACATTACGCTCGGTCAGCCCTTCAACGTTCCGGCAAAGGAAAAGCTGGACCTTTATAATAAGTGGGGCATCGGCGGTATCGTCCGCATGGATCGCGATGGCAAGAACCGCGAGGTCTACGCCACTGGAATCCGCAACAGTGTAGGCATGGACTTCAATCCGAAAGACGGCACGCTTTGGTTCAACGACAATCAGGTCGACGGAATGGGTGATGAAATTCCGCCAGGTGAGCTGAACCACGCGACCGCGGCCGGTCAGAACTTCGGCTTCCCGTGGTATGGCGGCGGCAAGGTCCGCACCAACGAGTACAAAGACAGCGAGCCGCCGGCGGATGCCGTATTCCCGGCTCACGAGTACGACGCTCATGCTGCCGACCTTGGCCTGACGTTCTACACGGGTAAGATGTTCCCCAAGAAGTATCGCGGCGGCATCTTCTCCGCTCAGCACGGCTCGTGGAACCGTACCAACCCTGTCGGCGCCCGCGTCATGTTCACGCCGATCAACGAGGATGGCACCAACGGCGAAACCGAAGTGTTTGCTGAAGGCTGGCTGCTGGACACTGGTGAGTATGCCGGCCGTCCTGTCAGCGTGACGCAGATGGCTGATGGATCGTTGCTTGTTTCCGACGACCTCGTCGGTGCGATCTATCGCATTTCATACGGCAACTAAGCGTAGATCAGTTCGCCGGGCCCCTCGGCAAAGCGATGCGGGCCCGGCGAACACCCCGAAACCGGAACGTTATGGACACATCGATGAAACGCAGAAGCTTTCGCAACCAGATTGTTCTTGCGGCGTCCTTTGTTGCACTGGCCTTTGTTGCTCCCGCTCAAGCGGCGGGTGATCCAGCTGCCGGCAAGAAGAAGGCGTTGATGTGCACGGCATGTCACGGAGCCAACGGCATAGCGACGCTTCCCGAAGCGCCGAATCTCGCGGGGCAGAATGCCACGTACATGATCAAGGCTCTTCATGATTTTAAGACCGGCGAGCGCAAGAACGCGCAGATGTCGGTAGTCGTAGGAACTCTGTCCGATCAGGATATCGCTGATCTCGCAGCCTATTTTGCTTCCTTCAAGATCGTGGTGGAAACGCCCAAGTAGAGCCGAAGCGGCCACAAAGAACGGCGTTCGATCTACCCTCCAAGATTACAGTAATCTTACAAATCCCCTGCGGGACGATCGGATGCACGATTGGCTCGCACTCTTATAAATCAGCGTTTTGATCTGCAGACGGGGTTGCCTTTCCGGTCTGCAGGCACGACAACATGCGACTTACGATTTCGGGGAATCACTACATTTCTGGGAGGACGGGGTTATGAGCGCGCACTCGACGGCGTTCGCCGTTGTTTTGACGGCCGCTTTCTACTCATCGGCTGCGGCGATTGCTGAGACCGCGCCGCCGTGCACCAATCCGAACGCTCTTGGAGTTTCGCGTACCGTTCAGATCGACACCACCGGTGGTCCGGGCTTCGGCTTTGAGCATTATAAGGCCAATGATTTTCTGCAGCCGAAGGAAGTCGTGCTGACCTTCGATGACGGGCCGCAGAAGTATTCGACCGAGGCTGTGCTCGCGGCGCTGGGCGAGGAATGTGTAAAGGCGACATTCTTCTCAGTCGGCAAAATGGCGCTGGGCTATCCCGAAATCATTCGCGAGGTGGCGCACGCCGGTCATACCGTCGGTACGCACACCTGGAGCCACAAGGCGCTGCGCAAACTCAAGACATTCGAAGAAGGTAAGGACGAGATCGAGCGCGGAATATCGGCCGTGCATCGCGCGGTAGGTGGAGACGTTGCGCCGTTCTTCCGCTACCCGACGCTGGTCGATACCAAGGAGTCTCTGGAGTATCTCGGCAAGCGCAACATTGCGATGTTCTCAACCGACATCGACAGTCTCGATTATAAAATCCAAAGTCCTCAGAACATCGTAAAAACGGTGATGACTAAGCTGGAGAAGACCGGCAAGGGCATCATCTTGATGCACGACATCCATCAGAAGACCGCCAAAGCCGTTCCTCTTCTGATCGCGGAACTGAAGAAGGGTGGCTACAAGATCGTTCACATCACGCCGAAGGCTGAGGTGACGACGCTGCCCGAATATGATGCTGCTATCGAGAAAGACGCCAAGGGCTTGCCCCAGGTCGGGCAGGAACGTCCCATCAGCTCCATTGTGAAGACCATCGACGGCGAGGTGCCCGAGGCTGAAAAGGCTGCGCGCGAAGCAGCCTCGCAGGCAAAGGCTGCCACCGCCGAAGCCCCGTCCGCGCCTGCGCCGCCACCCTCCGAGCCGGCTGAAGCTGCGCAACATGAGAATGGTTCCGCGGCCGCCGTGGAGCCTGCATCGGATAATGCCGAGCCTGAAGGGATCGCGACCGAAAACAGCGATGCTGCTGAGGCGGAACCTGCTGAGCCGGCTACGCAGCATGTCGCTCAAGACGCTCCCATGCGGCATCAGACCGGATCGATTGAGGAAACACGAACGGCCGCTGCGCCTGCGGGAGAAGCGTCGTCTGCAGTCGAAGCGCAAGGCGCTGCGCCTCAGCCGGCCAAGACTTGGAGCGCACGAGCTGTGGAAATCTGGCAAATGTGGTTTGGCAAGTAGTCGTCCACAGCCGCTAGCAACTGAGTTTCAACAAGACGCCGGGTCGAAATGCCCGGCGTCTTATCTTTTGGCGGATGACTGTGGATCGCAGAAAGCCTTGCGCGAAGCGCGCATCATCTGGATGCGGTTATGACTAGCAACCGTCCTAAAAGAGAAACGGGTGGCATTGAGCCACCCGTTCCGCTTGAAAGACCGCAGGGTCTTCCGGGTCCGCCGCAAACCTCTAGCGTTGTCAAAATGCATCGCTGCACATCGACCGAAAACTCTAGGTTCATCTCTTCTCGGAATAACATTCCGACGCGAGTAACTGGCGGTTTTATGTGAGAATTCTTACCCCCAGCTGATCCCCCGATCAGCCGTCCCACAAGAAAAAGATTAGAACGGACGATTGTTGACATCCACAACAAAATGCAAATCGCGATTCGATTCGGTTGAGTTGTGGCAATTATGTAGCATGCGCATCTTAGGCGCTTTCTGAATGGGCCGTATTTACTGCGCTCATGGGGTGTTCAGGTGCGAGGCGATACCTTTCCAACGTCGCGGCGCTCAATTTTTCCGAGCGGAGCATCGGCGGGTGGAGGACGGCAAACCTCTCGGTTGACGATGCTATATGGCAACGCTCACACCGTGAACTGATCTGATGCGGTATCCGTCTCCACCCAAGTGTCGTAAAAAACGCGCCGGGGCGGGCACTCATCCCGCAGGTGATAAGGTGGTTTGTTGCGGAGGCGCTTTCATGTCCATTCAGAAGTTTTTGGCGCGCGGGTTCAGCGCCGTTATTCTCGCTCTTGCGGGCATCATGACGTTCACGGCTATTGCAGACGCACACCCTCATAAGCGGTATCGGCGTCACTCGTATAATTCTGCGCGCGACGTTGAAGTTCAGGTGAACATCCATCGTCTTGTTGCACTCGATAAGGGGGATGCTTTCAGCTCAGAGGATTTCTATGCGCGTGTGACGATCGGCGGGCAGGTTTTCAAATCGCAGCCCATTCGTCAGAGCGACGGCATCATTCCGAACTGGCGCTTTGCTGCGATCGTGCCGGCGGGGCGTACAGACGTTAAGATCGAGGTGTTCGACAAAGACATTGCCGAGGACGATCAAATCGACATCAACCGCATCGACCCCAAGCGTGATCTCGATATCGTCGTCAACTCGCGCACGTGCCGAATTGAAGGCATGGCTTCGGCTTATCGCTGCCGCACCGACGTGACGCGGGCTGGCAATGAGCGCAAGCGCGCCGAGATGACGTTCAGCGTGGATGTGAACTATAATCCCTGATCGACTAGGGGATAGGGCCGATATTGGGCCTAATGCCGAGATCTAGCAATCAAACGGCGGGTTCGCGTGTGGCGACCTGCCGTTTTTTGCGTGGACGGTACGCGCGTGTGCGCCTAAGTCCGCTCGAAGAGCAAAGAGGAAGACTAGGTCTCAGAAAGACTGAGACTCAGAAGGGCCGCTCTTGCGAGCGGCCCCCGTGAGACAAAGCATGCCATGCATGAAGCGGATGATGTTGTCCGCCCGCAGGGCTGAATTCGTTAGCCAGTCACCAGAAGGCAAACCGGCGATGAATTCAGCGACCGCGACATCGCAGCCTTGAAAATCCCACTCGACATCGGATCACCTCCTTTCAGTTGTTGACGACAAGGGTATGTTGTCAGAGTTCGTGGCGTTTTCAAGTCCGCACCCGCAAAGATTTCAGACCATTGCACTGAAAGTTTCTGGGGCAAATGACGTCGGACGGAGAACTGGCGATGCGAAGGGCATTGGCCGCTGTGGCCGGACTGTTTGCGGGTTACCTGCTCGGCGCGGGGGCGGGCGCCTTGCTCGTTGATGCGCTTTCCTCCAACACGCATGACAAATCGGTCGAGACCGTCATGACAGCGGCGTTCGTCACGGGGCCGCTCGGCGCTGCTCTGGGAATTGCTGTCGCGCTCTGGATGAGCCGCAGGCCAAGAAACGGCGGCAGAAGCTAACGCTCCGCCGCCGCATGGTACCAATCGTCGATAGAGGCCGTTCTCAGCGTAGGGCTAACCCAACGCCTTGTTGCTTGCATTGACGGCCGCGCGCATCTTTTCATCGGCAGTCAGCGGCTTCGATTCTTGGGCATCCGCCGTCTCAGCCTCGATGTAGAGTTCGCCGCCCATTTTCTTGAACCGGGCGGACATCTCGTCCATGCCAGCCTGCGGATCAATGCTGCCCACTTCTTCTTGCAGCTCCGCGACAGCTTCCCCAACGCGCGCGTTCTGACGGGCCGCGTAGTCGCGCACGTCCTGCGTGATCTTCATGGAGCAGAACTTCGGGCCGCACATCGAGCAGAAGTGTGCAACCTTGTGAGCTTCTTTGGGGAGCGTTTCATCGTGGAACTGGCGCGCAGTGTCCGGGTCCAGCGACAAGTTGAACTGATCCTCCCAGCGGAACTCGAAGCGCGCGCGCGAAACTGCATCATCGCGAAGTTGGGCGGCCGGGTGTCCCTTGGCGAGGTCGGCAGCATGGGCGGCAAGCCGGTAGGTGATCACACCCGCCTTGACGTCGTCGCGATTGGGAAGCCCCAAGTGCTCCTTGGGCGTGACGTAGCAGAGCATTGCGCAGCCGAACCAGCCAATCATTGCCGCACCGATGCCGGACGTGATGTGATCGTAACCCGGCGCAATGTCGGTTGTTAGCGGTCCAAGCGTATAGAAGGGGGCCTCACCGCACTCCTTCAACTGCTTGTCCATATTGATCTTGACCTTGTGCATCGGAACGTGTCCCGGGCCCTCGATCATAACCTGGCAGCCCTTCTTCCATGCGATCTGGGTGAGTTCGCCGAGCGTCTCCAGTTCCGCGAACTGCGCGCGGTCGTTGGCGTCCGCGATGGAGCCGGGGCGCAGACCGTCGCCGAGCGAGAACGACACGTCATACTTGCGCATGATGTCGCAAATCTCTTCGAAGTTCTCGTAGAGGAAGCTTTCCTTGTGGTGAGCGAGGCACCACTTGGCCATGATGGATCCACCACGAGAGACAATGCCCGTCACGCGGTTCGCAGTCAGTGGCACATAGGGCAAGCGCACGCCGGCATGGATGGTGAAGTAATCGACGCCTTGTTCGCACTGTTCGATCAGCGTGTCGCGATAAAGCTCCCACGTCATTTTGACGGGATCGCCTCCGCATTTTTCCAGCGCCTGATAAATCGGAACCGTGCCGATCGGTACGGGGCTATTGCGTAAGATCCACTCGCGGGTGGTGTGGATGTTGCGTCCAGTGGACAGATCCATCACGGTATCGGCGCCCCATCGGATCGCCCACACCATCTTTTCGACTTCCTCCTCCACCGACGAGGTGACGGCCGAGTTGCCGATGTTGGCGTTGATCTTCACAAGGAAGTTGCGGCCGATGATCATCGGCTCAAGTTCTGCATGGTTGATGTTGGCGGGAATGATAGCGCGCCCTCGGGCAATCTCGTCGCGCACGAATTCCGGCGTAATGTGCTCAGGGATCGCCGCGCCGAAGCTTTCACCGTCTGCAATCGCAGCTTTCGCCCGCTCAAGAACGGCCGCGCGGCCCAGGTTTTCGCGATGGGCAACGTAGACCATTTCTTTGGTGATAATTCCGGCCTTCGCAAATTCGTATTGTGTAATCGGCGCGGAGCCGACGCCACGCATGGGCTGCGGTTTGTTGGGGAAGTCACGGGCAGCGTGGGCTCCGGAGACGTTGCCATTGTCTTCAGGCTTGATATCGCGGCCCTTATAGCTCTCAACGCCACCGCGCGCGCTCACCCAGGCTTCGCGCACGCGCGGCAAGCCTTTTTCAACATCGATCTGGATCGCGCTGTCCGTATACGCGCCGGACGGATCATAAACGCGAAACGGCGGCTCGCCGCTTTCTGCAGATAACGCGATCTCGCGGAAGGGAACCCGCACGTCGGCAAAGCCCTCCGGCGCGGAGTACATTTTGCGCGAAGCGGGCAAGGAACCTGTGGTGACCTTAGGAACCATCAGGTCTGTTTTGCGGGTGATCTTGTTCATGGTGCGAAACCTTTGCCGGAAGGAGATTTGTGTGTTTGGGGCGGGGCCTTAGCCGAGCCCATAGCCTTTGATGGTAAAGAAGATGCCGAGCGCCAGCATCGCGAGCGCCGCGCCGGTAACGGCGGCGCGGTTTTCGATAAACTTGCGAGCCAGAATTGCCGATTGATCGGGGATCATCATGCGGACCAGGCCGCCGAGAATGGCGAGCCAGCCGAACGCGGTGACGAAGGAGGGCCAGCCGTTGCCCCAGTCGGGATGCACGCGCACAATCGCAAGACCTGAGATGAACAGCAGCAGGCCAGCAATGAATACAACCGCGTAGTTGTCGGCGATCTGGCCGATCATTGCTTCGAGCGCGGCGCGGTTGGTGAGAATGGCAATAGCGATGGCGATGAGAGCCGGGCCGATGAGGCCGGCTATGAATTCCGAATGGGTCATACGAAGCCTCCAAGGTCGTTCACGGCGCACGCGCGGCGTTTCCAGTAACCGGGCGTGATTTTGGTGCGTGACATCCTAGAAGCTCCGTCCCTATCGCCGGCATGACCCGGATCAGGTTCTAAGGGTGTTCCGGCTCAACTGCCGCGATCTCAGCCGGACGACCGGCTCCCCTCGGAAAATCCTATTTTGGCCTACCCCGGACCTGCCTTCAAGTCATACTGCCGGGGGAGGCGGAAAATGCGTTACCTGCGCCTTGCCGAGGGCTTAAGCCTCAGAACGACGGCGAGCCAACCTCAGATGGGGTGTGGGTGGGGTCACGGCAAGCGGCTCGTTAGCCGTGCCGATATGGCTGAGAGGACAGCACGCGATACCTAACTATTTTGCCGAAGCATTTTCGGCTTCGCAAAGCGGACAGTGGATCGGCTGACCGATCATCGCCTCGCGGCTTGTTTCGTCTATTATCCATCGTCGCTCGATAAAGGGCGGCTTGTGACGCATGTGTTGGCGATGGCCGCATTGCAACAGCGCGACCCAGTATCCATCCTCGTCTTGTTTGAAGCCCGTGATAGTGCTTTGCATGGGTGCATCATGCCACCGAGGACAGCCAAGACAAGGGCGTGTCCTCGACGAACAACCGCCCGTCTCGTAATCGCGAGACGGGCGGCAGCTTCTTCTCCCTAGACTAGGCTTTCTGCCTTTGAACTCAAACTGACGAATTCAAGCTGAGACTCTGTGTGGAACAGGAAGGCGTAATTCATCCTTCAGGCTCAGCTCACAACTTGGATCTTCCAGCCGGGCAACGCGGTAAATGGCCGACGGAGATTTGGCGCAGAGGTCCTGGCTGCGCGCGTTGGCGCTATACTCGAACGCTTTAGATGTTTTGCTATCTGCTTCGAGGCGCATGAACGGTCTCTCCCTTGCCGAGACGGTTGTCCTCCCCTCCACGTAGAACGCGATAGGGGACCATTCATTCCCTCAAAATGAAAAATTGCTTGTGCCTCAGCCGACTGCCGAGGCAATGCGTTCGCGCAGAGCTGCATCCGGCATGGAACCCATCGCCGCTTTGACGTTGTCGGCCATATGTGAGGGCTTCGAGGTGCCGGGGATTGCGCACGTGACGGCGGGATGCGCAAGGATGAACTTGAGCAGAAGCTGGGCCCAACTCGTTGCCCCGATCTGGGCGGCAAAATCTGGAAGCGGCTTTCCCTTTAGTCGCCGGAGTGCGCCACCACCGCCAAAGGGGCGATTGACGAGTACGGCGATGCCCTTGTCGGTTGCCAGCGGGAGGAGAACTTTCTCGGCGGCACGGTCGTCAACCGCATAGTTGAGTTGGACGAAGTCGAGCTTTTCAGAACGCAGGACGGCAGCTAGATCGTCGAACGCGCTGGGCGTGTAGTGAGTGACGCCGATGTAGCGCACCCTCCCGTCTGCCTTCCAGCCGCGCAGAGTATCGAGGTGGGTCTTGTAGTCGACGAGATTGTGGACCTGCATGAGGTCGATGGTCTTGCCGGTCTTCATCAACTGCATCGACCGTTCCATCTGGGCGATACCGTCGGCGCGTCCGCGTGTCCACACCTTGGTTGCGATGAACGTCTTGTCCCGCGCGTTGGCCGCAGCGATGAGATCGCCGGCGACGCCTTCCGCACGTCCGTACATGGGGGATGAGTCAACGACGGAGCCGCCTGCGTTCCAGAGTGTCTCAAGGACTTCGCTAAGGGGTGCGCGCGATGCTTTGTCGGTGCCGACGTCAAAAACCTGCCAAGTCCCAAGACCAATGGCCGGAAGTTGTTCTCCGCTGGACGGGATCGTGCGTTTCAACATTTTGTCCTCGGTATTTGCAAGTGCGGAAACGGATCCCAATCGACAAGCGAGAATGCCTAGGGTCATGCGCACGAAGGCAGCGCGAGTCAGGCCATTTGGATCGTTTCGCGTTGGCTTGGAGGCATGATTGGAGTTTTCAAGACGGGGGCGCATTGCGTTAAAGTCCTCGGCTTGCGCGTCCAGATGCGACGTTTCAATCCGATAAGATAGTGTCGCGGGTTGGAAACGCCAAGGTCATGCGCGTTCCGAGTCGGGGCGTGCTGTCCACTCTAATCTGCCCGCCATGCAGCTTCATAATACTTTTAGTGATTGCCAATCCCAGTCCGAGACGGCTCTCTTGCTCCATCACCTCATCGCCACGGTAGAATCGATCGAAGATCCGGTCCTTCGTTTCAGGTGTGATGCCGCTGCCCGTATCGGCGATGTGAATGAGAACTTCGTCATGTGTCCCTTCGCAGGAAATGGTGACGGTGCCGTCGGGCGGCGTATGCCGGATCGCATTGGAAACGAGATTGGCAAGGGCCTGTTTGAACAACTCGCGATCTGCTCGCACGTTGCAACAACCAGGAGAAACTTTGATCCCGAGATTGACGCCAGCAGCGCGAGCGTCATCTTCATAAAACGCGGCGACCACTGCAACTTGATCTGAAATGCTCAGCCGCTCCGGGCTGATGCGGGCTTGAAGATTGTCGGCACGTGCAAGGAACAGAAGTCCGTTGAGGAGACTTGTCAGGCGCTCGCATTCGGCCCCGTTGGCGAGAACGACCTCGCGCAGTTCATCCTCGGTTTCCGCGCGTGCGAGCGCAATCTCGTTGTTGAGGCGCAGACGATTGATCGGGGTGCGCATCTCATGAGCGATTGTGTCTGCGTAATGTTTTAAATCTTCCCAGGCGGCTTCCAGACGGTCCAGCATCAGATTGAATTGCTGCGCCAGGTGATGAAGCTCGAGTGGGAGATTTTCGAGCGACATGCGTTTGCCGATTGTTTCGACATCGATCGCCTTCGCAGCAGATGTAATGCGTTCGAGTGGCCGGAGTTCTCGTTTGACGACAAACCAGGACAACGCGGCGACAAGCGGAAAGGCGCCGCCGATCACGCTAAACAGGATGCGTTGGAAAACCGCGAGCACGTGTTCGTCGAGCGTGGTGTCAGTCGCAACCTGCAACGTCGCGAACGTCTTGCTGGTCTCCCCACCGATGCGCACGCGACTGCTTACAACGCGAAACGTTTCGCCGCTCTTCGTAATGACGGTGTTACGGAGCGGTACGTGCAGCGGCGTTGTCTCTTCTGTCGTTGGAAATTTGTCGGCAGGAAGCCGGCTTGCCATGCCTGTCGTTTCCTGAGCTGCGGCCTCAATAGGGGCGATAACCCGAATGAAGATTTGCCGTGGACCTTGGTTATCCTCGTTGATCTCGTGGGCGAGATTGCCGTCATTGAGGACGGGCGCTTCAAGGATGTCGGTGATATCAGCCGAGCGTTTGTCGATTACCTGATCATCTGCGCTGTCGAGAGCCGATACAGTCGCCGCGTAGAGAATGGCGCTCGCGGCGATAACCAACAGAAACGCGGTGGAAAAGAACGCGCCCACGAGGCGGGTCGATAGAGCGGCTTGAGGTGGAGGTGGCGGCTCCGGAGCCGAGACATTCTTCACTTTAAGAGCCGACATGATTAGCTTTCGCCGAGGAGGAAGTTTCCGCCCGTTGGAATTGCCGGTGGAAGCTCACCACGCGGTCATCGCTGAGGCCATCAGGGCGATCAGCGGGACCAAGACTAGCCCACTGCTGAATTCCCGCAATGAGAGCCGCGATGAGAGGAAAGGGCAGGGTGGTCGTTTTTTGCCAAAGTGGTGAACGGAACGCCTAAAGCGACCGGCTGCATCGGATGAGATGCCGCCGCTTCGTCAGCCGAGTAGACGGACGGCGCTGTTCAGATCGGCCGTCGCGCCCAGGGGTGCGAGTTCGCATGTCGTGGCCTAGGCTTCAGGCCGTAGGCTGCTCGGCCGGAGCCAGAAAGCGATCGTCGCGGCGTGACGCTCGCCCAAAACGCGCAGTACTCTCACTACAGCGTGCGCTTCCGGTTCCGGGGAGGCGCCAACTCCTAAGCCTCTAAAAATGAATATTTTTATTGATGACGGACGTCGCTCAGTGACAATTCGTCATGACGTTGAGGCGGTCAATCTTTGATCAATATCAAACTACGGGGACCCCGGTTGGGGCATGTCTGGTCTATATGAACCAACAAGCCATCAAGGCGAGGAATTCCGGCATGCTTCCCGACCTGATCAAGCGCTATTCAGCGCCTGTCCCGCGCTACACGAGCTATCCTACCGCGCCGCATTTTTCCCCTGCGGTCGGAGCCCAGATCTACGAATCTTGGCTGCGCGCGCTCCCTTCCGGGTCCAAGCTTTCGCTCTATCTCCATTTTCCGTTCTGCCATCAGCTGTGCTGGTACTGTGGCTGCAACACGAAGGCGATCCGCCGCTACGAGCCGGTCGAAACCTACGTCGCGGCCCTGCTGAAGGAGATCGCCCGGATCAGCAGCCTGCTCGGCGCACAGCATCGGGTTACTCACATCCATTGGGGCGGTGGCTCGCCCAACATCCTCTCACCGGAAGACATCGCCCAAGTCGGCACCGCGTTACGCACCGCTTTCGACATTGCGCCTGATGCCGAATATGCCGTGGAAATCGACCCGCGCTCTCTAAGCGATGAACAGGTCGCCGCATTCGCCGCTATCGGCGTCAACCGTGTTTCGCTTGGTGTGCAAGATTTCGAAGATCAAGTTCAGGCCGCGATCAACCGCATCCAAAGTTTCGAGGACACCAAACAAGCCGTAGATATGTTCCGCGCTCATGGCGTGCGGTCGGTTAATCTCGATCTGGTCTACGGTCTACCGCATCAGACCCGGCAGAGCGTGCAAAAGACCATTCTCAAGGCATTGTCACTCGAGCCGGATCGCATCGCGATCTTCGGATACGCTCATCTGCCTGCGCGGCTGAAGCATCAGCGGCTTATCGATGAAAAAGCTCTGCCCGGCATCATGGAACGGTTCGGACAATCGCGTCGGCTCCAGCGTATTCTGCTTGCTGCCGGTTACAAGGCTGTCGGTCTCGACCATTATGCCAAGCCGACCGACAAGTTGGCCGATGAGGACATCCGACGTAATTTCCAAGGATACACAACTGACGCCAGCGATGCGCTGATTGGCCTAGGCGCGTCGGCGATTGGGCACTTGTCGCAGGGCTACGTTCAAAACGCAACTGCAGCCGGTGCCTATCAGTCTCTCATCAATGAAGGGGGATTGGCGGCGGTGAAGGGTGTGCAGCTGAGCCACGATGACCGGGCACGCGCTGCTGTCATCGAGCGGCTGATGTGCGGCTTCAATTTGTCGAAGACAGAATTGCGCGCGCAGTTTGGCGCTGCCGCCGAGCCGGTGATTGCGGACGCGGAACTGTTGATCGAAGCCGATCAGGACGGGCTCGTGAAAGCAACTGACGACGGCTTCGAAGTGACGGAGCTTGGCAAACCGTTCGTTCGCACGATCTGCGCCGCGTTCGATGCCTATCTTGGGCAGAGCAAGGCGCAACACGCGCTCGCTGTCTGATTTTTGGCTTCGAATTTTCATGACGGCTTCGCGCGAGCACGGATTTGAATCCGTGTGCCGATTGTGGTTGGTGATGAAGTTTGCATCGTCGATCCTGATACTTATGAGATCGTCGACATCATCGTCCTCGCCTAAAGCGTCTACGAGTCGTTAGCAGCGAAACCGGCAGTGCATTTCCGCGCTGCCGGTTTTATGCGCTCCTACAAGGTGGAACCCCAACTTAGAATTCGCGTTTTCCAAGCGTAGCTTTTGCGTAAGGAATTTTATGCGCACTTTACTAAACATGAATGCCGACACGGAATTAGCACTTGGCGCGCGAAGGGCAGCCTGCGCATTCGGCGCGGCCGGTATGATTGCTTTTGGAATTATTGCGCCGCAGTCAGCGAGCGGGGGAACGGTACCCGATCCGCCGTCGCCGACCATCCCGCGTCCGCCGCAAAATCCCATTCCGCCACCTTCTCCTCCGGTACCAAATCCTCCGCGCGTGATGCCGTTGGCGGGGGGTGTTCTTGCACAATCCGAAACACCCAAAGCGCCCGAACCTCGCGGCAACCCAACGAGCGAAGATAAAAGCTTGAGCGAGAAGCTCAACGAGAACGAGGGGGTGCTCAAACCTCCGCGCATTGGCGATAGCGAGATCGTCGAGCCGCTTCCGGACGCCAATGCCAAAATCAAAATTATTCCGCCTCCAGGTGAGCCGGGAGGCGATCCTAGTGTCCAGCCGAAGTGATGTGAGTGCATCACCGCTTGGCTATCATAGCGAGGGGCCGGCAATGCGTTTGCATAGCCAGCCCCGGAGAAGCCGTTTGAAGATCTGCGTGCCTCAATGAGCGTCGGGATTGTGCACCGTGGAGGCGCCGTCAGTCTTGGGTCGCTCCGAGCTAGAAATCCGGCCGTCGTCGATGCGTATGATCCGGTCGGCGTATTTCAAAGTACGGTGGTCGTGGGTCACGGCAAGCACCGCGCGATTGGTGTCCTGGGCGACCTGAGCGAGCAATTCCATAACGGCCTCGCCGTTCTTGGCATCGAGTGCGGCGGTCGGCTCGTCTGCGAGGATCACCGACGGCGCGCCGGCCAGAGAACGTGCGATCGCAACGCGCTGCTTTTCGCCGCCCGACATCTTGGAAGGGGCTGCGTCGATACGATGGCCGAGCCCAACCTGATGCAGGGCCTCCTCTGCGAGGTCGTAGGCTTCGGGCCCGCGAATGTCACGCAGATCGAGCGCCAGCATCACGTTTTCAACCGCGGTCAACGTCGGGACCAGATTGTAGCCCTGAAACACGAAGCCAACGTGGCGGCGGCGCAGGTCCGCCAGATCTTCCTTGCTCATGCCGGTGGTGGAGTGGCCAGCGATCGTCAGATCTCCGTCGGTGGGCGAGAGGATGCAGCCAAGGATCGACAGCAGCGTTGTCTTGCCAGATCCCGACGGTCCCATCATCAAGGTCAGCTCGCCGGCCTGAAGATCGAGATCGACGCCCTTGAGCACCTTGACTTGGTTGGGGGCTTCGCCGAGCACTTTCACGATACCGCGGGCTTCGACCATGATCGGGATGTCTTCGGCTTTGGCGTTCATGATGCTGCTCTGCTTGCTGGTGTAAATTGAATTTTCTGATGCGAACATTTCGAAATCTTCCCTTGCTTATCGGCTGAAGACGACGGCCGGGTCAATCCGGACGACCTTGATGATGGCGGAGATGGCCGCGATCACACACATTCCAACGGTCACGATGCACAGTCCGGCGGCGAGCTCAGGGGTCATGATGACATTGAGCTTGGTGTCCTGGGCGGCTTGGATCACGCCCAATGCCAGGCCGATACCGAGCAGGTAGCCGATGATGCCGGAGAGGACAGCCTGCATCAGGATGACTTTGACGATGTAGCTTGCGCCTGCACCCAGAGCACGCAGCGTGGCGAACTCGTTGATGTGATCCTTGGTGGAGGCGTAAAGCGTCTGTGCCACGATCACGATGCCGACGATGAGGCCTAGCATTGCGCCGGCGATGAGGGCAGCGCCAGCACCTGTCTGGAACAGCCAGTAGGCTTGGCTGCGCTTCTTGAACTCATCCTGGGTCAGAACCTCGGCATCGGGCAGGCGAGCCTCGATATCGGCGCGCACGGTCTCCAGATCGGCGTCGTCAGCCAGCGTCACGCGCTCATAGGTCGCCTGATCTTGGTTGGCGCCGGTGAGGCGGCGAGCCTGCTCGATGGAAGCGAACACATAAGGCAGCGTCGTGAACGAGCGGATGCGCTTGGTGGTGGCTGTGATGTCGACCGCGATGCCGTTGATCTCCGCACGATCGCCGAGGGCGTGGATGCCAAGATCGGGGAAGTAGCTCTGGTCGATCGCAACCGTGTTCGGGGCTTCCAGAGCGTCACGGCTGCCTTCGACGATGTTCCAGGGCAGGGGATATGAGCTATCCGCGCCGGTGCCGACGAGAAGGATCGCGGTGGTGCCGCCCTTGGGCTTACGCCAGCGGGCGAAGCTCACGACCATGTCCTCGGCGTTGGCAACGCCAGGGGTCGACAGGATCATGTGGCGCTCGCGGCCGCTCAGAAGGGAAGGATCGTCGTAGCTCTTGGTGCCAAGCGGCACGACCCACAGGTCGGCGGGGGCGGCGTCGATGATCGCGGAGATCTTGCGCTCGGAGCCGAGGTAAATGCCGGTCTGGATGGCAACCAGAACTACCGAGAACACGATACCGACGATCGTCACGAAGAAGCTCAGGCGATCATGAAACAGGTTGCGATATGCGAGTTTGACGACCATGGGCATGGCGCTCTTGGCCTTGCGCTTGGTGCTGGTGGATTTGGCGGGGATTGCGGCGGCCGCCTTGAGTGCGAGTTCCATGACTTGTCTCCTCCTAAAAAGTCCGGGACCGTGTGTCCTGTGTCGCGTTATGCGCTCTGGAGGTTCAGGCGGCAGTTCCCTGGGGGACAGGGAGGCGGAGGGCTGAAAAAAATGCAGGGGGAGGGGAGCGCGGGCGGTCGTCCGGAAAGAACCGGCGTGTGCACAAACGAAACAGGCCCGGAGCGAAGCACCGGGCCTGTTTTCTTGAACTAGGGTAGTACCTTAGCTTAGTTGCAGGGTACCGTGATCATTCCGGCAATCGCTGCTGAGAACCGGCGGCAGATCTTTCCAGCAACCTCGGCGACTGATGTGCTCTCGGCTGTATCCGAAGGCTGGGTGTCCTCGGCCGTGTCCGTTTTGTCCGTGGTTGCAGTTTCGGCATTAGTCACCGTTCCGGTATCCTCCGTGGCTTCAACAACGGGCAGCACCACAACTTCGGTCTTGTCCTCGGCTTCGGTGCCGGGGCCGGTGTTAACCGTACCAGCGTCGGCCGAGTTGGTGCGAACCGGAGCCGGCGTTGACTGGGTGCCGGTAAACTTGGATTTTTCCAACGGGCTTTCAGGCACGTAGATCACGGGCGCATCCGTGGTCACCGTCTTGTCCGTGAGTTTTGCCGTCTGCACCATCTTGACCTTGCGCGCCGCGCGTTCCGCCAGTTCGAGTTTTTGACGGCGGGCTTCGGCGACGGCGCGTGCGGCAGCAATTTCGCGAGCCTTTTTGGCTTCCGCGATGGCCTGAGCCTTAGCCGCCGCCCGGGCGAGTTCGATTTTGCGGGCCCGCGCCAGCTCGCGCTGCTTATTTGCGTGATATGACCGGGTTTCAGCGTAGCCGCGGTTCTTCATGGTGCCGCCGGGACCGGAACTCAGGTTCGGATGGGCCACGAAGCTGCCAAGCGGGCCACCAAATTGAAGGCGAACACCACCGGCATCGGCTGCGCTGGGTACCGCGATGGCGGCGACGAAAAGGGCTGCGAGGGTGTTGATCGTCTTGGACATTGTCGTCTCCTGGGCATTGGGGTGGTATTTTGCCGGTCCTTGTCCGGCGTCGTTGATGGGAGAGTGCATCAGCGGGGTTTCTGCCGCTGTTCCGCCCGTGACAGCTCTGGTCAAATCCGGGGATTTCGACTAATTGACTGATTTTTAGTTGTTTTATGCAATGGCGCGGGCCCTATCGAGAGTTTCGACGACGGCTTTGGCTGGATCGGCCATTACTGCGAGACGAGACGCGAACCGGTCGATCGCCTCAACGACGAGGTGGCGCTGCCGGTCGACGGTGACGATGTGATAGCTGTCGTCGAGCACCTTGAGCTCGACTTCGCCTGCGAGGCGGTCGCGCAGGTAGGTCGCGTTGGAGAGGCCCGCATAGTCGTCCTCCAGCGGGTGGACGATAAGCGAGGGCTGTCGGACGTAGGGAACCAGGGTCTGAACGGCATCCGACAGGCGGCGGTGCTCAAACACCATCTCGCCGGGCGTTACCGGGTGGCCAGCTTCCGAATTGCCTTTTGCGGCGCGCATCTTCTGGATGAATTCGCGGATTTTCGGGTCCTTGATGCCGTGCGGCGCATGATGTGGAAAGCGGAATAGCTTGGCGAACCAGCGATGGCGCACCAGTCGGAAGAGACGCGCGTACCAGGGGATCATCCAGCCGTTGAGCCACAGCGTCGGCGCCAGCAGGGCGGTCGCATGGACTTTTCCGGGGTTCTTGGCGGCAAGCATGAGTGCAAGCACGGCGCCCGTCGAAAGGCCGCCGGCGATGACCACATCGCACTCCTTGTGAAGCTCATCGAGGGCTTCCTCGGCGCTGCGGTACCAATCCGACCAAGAAGTGGCTTTGACTTCGGCTTCGCTGCCGCAATGACCGGCAAGCTGGGGAGCGTGGACGGTGTAGCCAGCGCGTGCGAGGCCATTGGCGACGAAACGCATTTCCACCGGAGTTCCGCATAGACGGTGCATCAGAAGGATGCCGATTTTGCCGCCCTTGATCTTGAAGCCAACTTCGCTCGCCATTGTCTGTCCCCCGATGGTATTGATTTCCGATGGTTGAGGGTTAATCCCGCTGCCCATCTTGGGCAGTTCCCTGCGGGACAGGCGGTTGGCTCAGGCCGCCAGCGCGTGCATGGGTGCCAGCGTCGGGTTGTTATGCGTGGCGGGCGCAGAGCTGAGAGCGAGCACGAAGCGTTGCGCCTTAAAGCCGTAAGCAACGTTGAGGCGCTGGCCGGCTGCCTCGTGGGCAGCGCGTGCAATCAGCTTGAAACCGTTGTTCAAAAAGAGCTGCTTGAGGCGGCGCGCCGCAAATACCTCGAGCAGTGCGCGAAAGCGCAGCGCTACCGCCAGGCGGAGTTGCGGGGCATCAGCGAAGTGCTCCCACACAACCGTTTCAATTTCGCGGATGGCCGTTTCGTTCATGCCGTTGAGCAGGGCCAAACCCTGGCCCTTGGCGACGGCCGCGCGCAGGGGAACAAGAATATCCTCAAGCGCAACGGCCGGGATGTCGGCGGTATCGATCTGATGGCTCATTTCTGCGAACTCCCGAGTGCGATGGTTAAGGTCATGCGGCCAAGCGCAGCTCGAAGCCCGACTGAGGCTCAGTTTGAAACACCAAGGTGGAAACCGGGCCGGCAAATACGGACCAGGGCGATCCGGCTAGCACGATGATTTCCTTCGGCGAGCGGCCATCGAGAACGAAATCGACTTCCTCGCCGGCAAGCTGGAAGCGGGTGTTCACGATGTCCCGGCGCACAAAGCGGTATTTGCGGCCGTCTTCGGCTTTGATGATCCCGACGCCAATATCGCGGCGGAAGGTTTCGATTTGACCCTGCATGGCTTCTCTCCTTCGAATTCGTTTTGATTTGGGGCTCTGCGGAGCGGCGTCTCATTTGCTCCGTCGCCGTATCCTTGAGGGAGGTTCAAAAGCCGCGCTGTCACGCCGGGCACACAGGAGGTCGCACGTGCCTTGGCGGAGAGTTGAAGAGCTCTTACGACGGATCGTGTTGCGATGCGGAATCAGCAGTTGCGGGATTGCGCGCGAGAAGCCAGCGACCATAGGCCGCTCGCCATATGCGTTTAAGACGCCTTGATGAGCGCACTATCAGCGATCAATCTCAGTCACCGGAATGAACGGGTGATCCAGTGTCTCTGAGAGGCTCGGCACGCGAATGTGCAAGGCTTTCTCGCTAGGATCGGATCGACGATGAAATTGCAGGGGCGATGATGTGCCGCTGGCGGCTCACGTTCAGGATCAAATTGCTGCCAGTTCCATCCAAGAAGATCAGCGAGAAAAGTCAGGGGGCGATCTGCGAATTGCTGCTTTGAATTCCGCATCACAAGCGCGCGGGCAAGGTTGCCATTACGCAGATCTCAGTAATTGAGAGCAAATGAGGGTTGGACTTTCTTCAATGATGGTATCGCGCCTCATCGTGAGGCTTGAGGGCGGACTCGTCCTGACTGCAGATACGTATCGCCGCGCCACCAACGAGGCGTTGGCCGAGGCTGGCTTTGCGCACGTCATCGGAGAAGAAGCGTTTGCGCGTGCGTTCGGACATGACGTCACCAAGGAGCGCTTTCTCAAATACGCAACCTCGCGCCTCTATCCGCGCAAGCAAACGGCGGATTTGCGTACGCTTTTCGAGGTGACGCATAAGCATTTGCGCCAGATCGCATGCGACATACTGGAAGCCGAGCGGCTTACAACGACGCCCGGCGCCATTGAGCTGATCGAAGCGGTCAGCAGGCAGGGCGGAGAAATTGTCGTTTTGACGCGATTACCCGTCGCACTTGCGCGTAAGGTATTGCAAACCGCTACGGGAAAAGAAGTCGCCGAACACTGCGCGCGTCTCATTAGAGAGGACACGAGCGGTCCCGTTGCCGCCATGATGGAAGCCGTATCAGGGGCCGATGGCCGCATCCTGGTGATAGACACCTGCGCCGAAGGGCTTGCCGCGGCTCAGGCCGTTGGCGTGCCCGCTATCGCCGTGCTTGGCCACAGCGAACTCGACAATGGAATTTTTGGAGCGCGCACCGTTGTCGACAGCCTGTTGGAAATAGCTGACGAAGCACCACAGGATCAGCCGGGACTTGAACAGAACCAGAAGTTACTTGCGGGAATTGAAGCCCTCTTCATTCACGATGCCGTTTGGAGCGCCAAGAAGCGTAACGCCGGGATGAAAGTCATCGACATTCTAAAAGAGAAGGGCGATGTCGTGAAGTCGGTCAACCCGACCGATACTGTGCAGTTTCTGTCGCGCAGGCTATTCCAAGAGAAGGTCGGCGCGATGGTGGTGATCTCGCACACGGGCGCGGTGGAGGGTATTGTCTCCGAACGCGATTTTACCCGCGGCCTTGCCGAGTACGGACCAAGCCTGCTCGCCATGCCTGTGTCCAATATCATGACCAGGGCGGTGATTAGCTGCGCGCCGCAGGACACCCTCCAGACGGTTGCCCAGATCATGACAAGGCGGCGTATCCGTCATCTGCCTGTATCCGATGGCGTCAAGCTCATCGGACTCATCAGCATCGGCGACGTTCTGAACCACCGCCTCGAAGAGGTGCAGCGAGAGGCTAACGTGTTGCGCGACAATACGATCGAGATCCGCTAACGACCGTCCATATGCACTTGGAGCCAGGAAAATAGGCGCGCCGCCGCGCGCCATTGACAGGACATGCCGACACCTCATACCCAAGGGAAGCTGGCGCTCGTTGCGAGCGCAGAACGGGCGGACGTGGTTTTGAGGCACTCATGACAAAAGTACGCATCTACAAGCCGGCCAAGTCAGCAATGCAGTCAGGCCAGGCGAACACCGAGTTCTGGCATCTGGAATTTGAGCCCGAGGACAAGCGCACGCCTGATCCGCTCATGGGCTGGTCGGGATCGGGCGATACGCGCGCGCAGGTGAAGCTCACCTTCGATAGCAAGGAAGAGGCGATTGCCTACGCCACCCACAATGGCTTGGCCTATACGGTGGTCGAGCCAAATCCACGCGCGTTTGTAAAAAAATCCTACGGCGACAACTTCAAGTTCGGCCGCATCGGAAGCTGGACGCACTAACGCCGCGTCACTGTCGGCCTGGCAGTTCTCCTTGAAACCGTCGATGTGAAAGATATCTATCGTTCATGCCTTCCCGATCTCTCAATCGCATTCTGTGGGGCATTGCCCTGTTGGCGATCGTGTTTTTCGGGTTTAAAGCGCGTGACACGCTGGATGCTATTTTCATCGGTGTCGGCACGTTGGATGTGCGCGCGGATCCCAGCGAGGACACCGTATATTTGACGTGGCGCGGTCGGATCGCGGCGCCGATGGAGGCGCGCCTCAGGGAGGCGTTTGCACGCTACAATTCTGCGCGCACATTTGTTTTGGCGCTCGCATCGCCGGGTGGCTCCATCGATCAGGGCGCACGTGTCGTTGCGCTCTTGCGCCAGATCCGCGAGACGCATCAGCTTGAGACCGTTGTCGAAGCAGGCAAGCCATGCGCGTCCATGTGCGTTCCGGTTTATTTGCAAGGCACGCGGCGCACGGCTGCGGCCAGCGCACGATTCATGTTCCACGAAGTCAGCTTCAGGGAGGAGGTCTCAAATGACGAGGTCAACGTCCCGGAGTCTGCAAAGAGTTCCGAGACGGATCGGCTGTTCGCCAGGTTTTTCGTGCCGGCCGGTGTTTCTCAGACGTGGATTGACAAAGTGCGTGCCGAGATGACGGGCGGAAATGATATCTGGCTGACGGGCCGCGAACTGGTCGATCAGAATTCCGGCGTGGTGCAGAGCGTATTTTAGGATTCCAAAAGAAAAGGAGGATGGCAGTCTCCATCCTCCTTCTCGCTTTTCGCTAATTGCTTGCCAGACAGGGCGTTGCTTATCCAAACAGCGCCGCCGCCTTACCGAGCGTGTTCCACACGCCCCAAAGGAACGGAATGCCGACGCAGAGCCAGGCGATCAAGACTGGTATGGAGAAACCTCCAAAGCCGATCCCGTGCGAACCCGCAGGTGCCATGTGAGAGGTCTTTTCGGCTTGCAGTTTGGCCACTTCTTCCTCCGACATCATCCACTTTTCAGACACAGGCCGGATGAGCGCATTGGCGATGAAACCGATGAGCAGAAAGCCGCACAGAATGTACATCGTGCGGTCATAGACCTGCGCGCGCGGGATACCGGCCGCGATCTGAGCATCGCGGATGTAGCCGATGACGAGAGGACCAAGCACGCCTGCAGTCGACCAAGCCGTTAGCAGACGGCCATGGATGGCGCCGACGAATTGCGTGCCGAACATATCGGCCAGATACGCCGGAACGGTTGCGAAGCCACCGCCATACATCGTCAAGATGATGCAGAAGGCTGCAACGAACAGAGCGATAGACCCAATGTGCGCCAGCGTTGGCGCAATACCATAGAGCGCGATGCCCAGCACGAAGAAGCAGAAGTAAGTCATCTTGCGTCCGATGTGGTCGGACAGCGAGGCCCACAGGAAGCGACCGCCTGAGTTGAACAGTGACAGCAGGCTTACGAAGCCGCCGGCGATGCCCGCGATTGCGGTGCGCTGCATATCGTCAAGCGCGGAGAACTTGATATCGGGGAGGCCAATCAGGCGTCCGGCAAAGATTTCCTGCAGCATGGGTGATGCCATCGCGAGGACACCAATGCCTGCCGACACGTTCATGCAAAGCACGATCCAGATCAGCCAGAATTGCGGGGTCTTGTGAGCGTCGTCGAGATGAACGTTGCCCGTGGTGATCATGGCATGGGCTTTGTCGTGCGGAGGCTCCCAACCATCGGGCTTCCAGTTGTCCGGAGGAACGCGGTAGCCGAAGGCGCCTCCCAACATGAAGACGATGTAGATGATGCCGATTACGGCCATGGCCTGCCAGACGCCGACCGAGGTGTCGCTCTTGAAATGGTTCATGAGCAGGATGGCCAGCGGCGAACCAATCATCGCGCCGCCGCCAAAGCCCATGATGGCCATGCCGGTCGCCATACCGCGTCGGTCGGGAAACCATTTGATGAGGGTCGAGACCGGAGAAATGTAGCCCAATCCGAGGCCAATGCCGCCAATGATGCCAAGGCCAAGCCACAGCAGCCAAAGTTGGTGGATCTGCACCGCGAGAGCCGAAAGGATGAAGCCGCCGCCCCAGCACAGCGCCGCGACAACACCGGCCTTTCGCGGGCCAGCGCGCTCAAGCCAGCCACCGAACATCGCCGCCGAAAGACCCAGGAAGACAATACCTAAAGTGAAAGTTACGAGAAGGTCGCTAACCCGCCAATCGCAGGTGGTTGTCGTGAGTGCCTCGATCATCGTCATGTCCGGGCACGCGATCGGCTTGCTCACTCCGAGCGCCTGGGAAAGCGGCAGCCAGAAGACGCTCAAGCCGTAGCTCATGCCAATACACAGGTGGATCGCAAGCGCCGCCGGCGGAACCAACCAGCGATTGAAGCCGGCTTTCGCGATAATGCGTTCCCGGTCGAGTATGCCTGGCGATGATGCGTCGACTGCCGGATTTGCGGCGCCCATGAGAGTCTCCCCCTGAGTTCTCGTTCTGCGGTGAATTCTCGTTTTCAGTTGGAGCAGTTGGACTTTCGTCCAACGCTCAAAGTTCATTTGCCATGCCCCGGCCGTGACAATCAATCAAGGAAAAGGAAAAAAATGCACGTTGAGCTGCAGAGACTTCGCCGCGCTGCAAAATATTAGCCGCGTAGTTTAGACTGCGGTGCGAAGCTTCAGACCACATGTAGATCGGTTAGACAGTTTTGCGCGCCGCAACATTACGGCGTTTGCTATATTGGCGGTTTGTCGTGGCGAGAGCCGCGGGAGTGACTGCCAGTTCAGCGCGATCTGAGTTGTGCTGGCGTTGCGCGAGCATAACGTTTGCACAAGGGATTCGCGATCGAAGGTAGGTCGATGACCGGTAGGCAGAAAGAGCGCGAGCGCATGGTGCGGATACAGATCGCGGGGCGCGGTGTGACGGACGCGCGCGTGCTGTCAGCCATGCGATCGGTTGAGCGGGGAAACTTTGTGCCGGCCCATGAGGCCGACCTCGCTTATGCAGACCGTCCATTGCCGATCGGTGCGGGCCAGACGATCTCGCAGCCCTATGTCGTCGCCTTGATGGTCGAGGTCATGCAACTTGAAGGCGGCGAGAAGGTGCTTGAGGTCGGTGCGGGCTCGGGATACGCGGCGGCTGTTCTTTCGCGCATCGCGCATGAGGTCTTCGCCATCGAACGTATCGAGTCATTAGCGGCGATGGCGAAGGCCAACCTTGCTCGCGGCGGATATGGCAATGTCCACGTCAGACATTCCGATGGTACGAGAGGCTGGCCTGAGGAGGCTCCCTTCGATGCCATTCTGGTTTCAGCTGGGGCGCCTGCTCTGCCGGATGCGCTCAAGGGACAACTTACAATCGGTGGACGCCTGGTCATCCCCGTTGGAGATGAACCGCACCGGCAGACGCTCATCCGGCTGACGCGCACTGGACCCGAGGCGTACTTGCAGGAGAACCTAGGCGAAGTGCGATTTGTGCCGCTGATCGGTGCGCAGGGCTGGAGCGATGCCGCCGAGAACCCGCCCGATAAAGCAAACGAGGGAGACTGAGGCGCGCCGGGCTGACCGATCAGATTGCGATCGTGCGCCACAAGCGGCAATATATTTGCATTATTTCAAGGTTCTGTGGGCGATCCACGGTGACGGGCCCGGCGGCTTTGACGGGCACGCGCAAACCGTGTAGCCAACCCTGGCAAGCGCCCGTAGCTCAGCTGGATAGAGCACTCGCCTTCTAAGCGAGTGGTCGCAGGTTCGAATCCTGCCGGGCGCGCCAGTCTTCCTCGCCTGTTACACGAAGAACTTCTCGGCGCACACACTGCAGAGGTGCCTTTGAAATTCGCTTTCCGTTGTGAGCGGTGGTTCTTTATCGGAGTAGGATATCCCGTCGGGGGTTGCTCTGTAGGTAGCGATGGTCTGGTCGTTGAACATTGACTAGCAGCTGATTGCCATCGAGTGACGAGTTCAGCAAACTTAGGTAGGCCGAGCTGTGGTGTGCGCTGTCCAGCGCCGTATGAGCCGCGAAAATCCAACTTTCGTGAAATTCCTTCTGAGCACGTCGGCTCTCGATCGCGAGACTAATCCCTTCTGAAAGCCAGCTCATTGCGCCTCCTAAGTTTTCCTTGCCGTGGCGCCACGTCAGATAACGCAGCCCCAGCAGTATGCATCATGCCGGGGCGAGTAGAACGAGTCGCTATTGTTTGCGGCAGCAAACTCCCGATCCTGTACGTATACCCAGGGGCGATCCTCGCTCATGTCGACTACGACATTCCCGGCTTGCTTGTTCGTGATTTTGGCGAGACTGCGATTGCTCCAAGCGTCGTATGCGAGGTGCTCGGAGGGTGCGCAGCCGAACAGCGTGAGCTTGGGGCGAAGGATCCTGAGGTACTCTCTGTCTCCGCCCGAGTCGCGGCCGTGGTGCGGTGCGATCAATAATTTCGACACGTCAGCGAGGGCAATGTCCACAATCCAGCTTCGCCATCGCGCTAATTGCGAAAAGTCGCGAGAGGTACAAGGGTAAAGGCTGCGGCAGCCCTACAAATCAATTTTACTGACATCGGAATAATCTCCAAGCTCAATTCTGTGGCTGCCGTCTAACAGCGCGCCGTTTTATGGCTTGTAATTACTCATTCCAGGCCCAGTGAACAAGCATGGTCGCAAGTGTTGTCCGGACGATTTCGATCGAGAGTAAGCTATTGCGCCGCTTCTTGCGGCTGAAGCACGAGAGCCCCGGAGACTTTGCCGGAACGCAAGCGATCGAGGGCGATGTTTGCTTGCTCCAGCGGCATCGCTTCGACGTGCATCTTGATCGGAGTATGGGCCGCGATATTCAGGAAGTCGATTGCGTCCTGCCGCGTCAGGTTGGCGACCGACTGCACGCGCCGTTCGCCCCACAGAATGGAATAGGGCATTGCCGGAATTTCGCTCATGTGAATCCCGCCCAGCACGACGGTCCCACCCTTTTCGGTTGCTCTTAGCGCAAGCGGCACAAGGTGACCGACTGCGGCGAAGATGATCGCGGCTTCGAGCGGCTCCGGCGGCATCTCGTCCGAGCCGCCGGCCCAACGCACGCCAAGGGCGCGCGCGAATGCTTGCGCCGTCAGATCTCCAGGGCGCGTGAAAGCGTAGATCTCTCGTCCCTGATGAATGGCAACCTGGGCGATGATGTGGGCGGCGGCCCCGAAGCCGTAAATCCCGATTCGTTTCGCTTCGCCTGCGAACTTGAGCGAGCGATAGCCGATGAGACCCGCGCACAACAGCGGTGCGGCTTCGATATCTGACAACGGTGTCGTGAGCGGAAAACAATATCGCGCGTCCGCGATTGTATATTGCGCATAGCCGCCATCGAGCGTGTAGCCGGTAAACTGGGCGTGGTCGCAAAGGTTCTCGCGATGGCTCATGCAGAAGTGGCAGCTTCGACAGGTGCTGCCAAGCCAGGGAATTCCGACACGTTGCCCCTTCGAAGGGCTATCGACGCCTGGTCCTAATCCTTCCACGTAACCGACGATCTCGTGTCCTGGTATTACGGGGAGCTTCGGATTTTCGAGTTCGCCGTCAATAAGATGGAGGTCGGTCCGGCAGACCCCGCATGCGGAGACCTTTACTAGAACTTGTCCCTCTTGTGGTACGGGACGGGGCTGGTTGAGAAGCTGCAGCGGTAGGCCGGGCCGTTCGAATACCATTGCTATCATGCGCGACCCTTGACTTGAGAGTTTGAGCCCGGACAATTCCAGTAGCTATTTGTAAGCCCGTTCACGTTGATCTGAAAACCGGCATAGGATGCTTGGTGAGGACCACAATTTAGCTTGGGTCGATGGGGCTCTTGCGCGGTCTGCAAGGCTTATGTGATCCTGGGTATTGTTTGTATTGATTGCCTGAGACCGCATGGTTTGGTTGCCAAAAGAGGTCTGGTCGGGTCGCAAGCTTGACGGCTTTGCGCCGGGTTTTGCCGCCGACGCGGCGCTCCGTCTTTTTTGTACGCCGATCCTTTCGCAGTGGCGTCATCCCGATCAACGCGTGCTTGCCGAGCGCGCACGCTATTATCTGCGCAATGCCATTTCGAAACGCGTCGCGACGCCTGTCGGTGACGTCGCGACATATCGATTGAACCCGGACGGAGAGTCGCGGGGCAGCATCCTGCTCGTGCATGGCTGGACGAGCGAAGCCTCTTTCATGACCGCGCTTGCCGAAGCGATCCGCAGAGCAGGCTTCACAGCTCTTCTTGTCGACCTTCCCGCGCACGGACTGAGCGCGGGACGGAACACTAATTTGATGCAATGCGCAGCCTCGATCGTCGCGATTGGTGATGCGCTCGGACCGTTCGACGCGATCGTGTCGCATTCATTCGGCAGCATGACAGCACTCGTAGCTTTGGAAGGTGCGCCGCCGATGCCAGGGGTCTTGAAGCGTATCAAGGGGCTCGTTCTGATCGCAAGCCCCGACAAACTGAGCGACATCACGCGCAGTTTTGCGGACCATTGGCGGCTGTCGGCAACGGGGCTGCGCGGTCTGGAACAGCGGCTTGAACGTATAGGCCGTCGGCCGATTAGCCGTTTTGCGGTGTCGCGGCTTTTGACGGTCTGCGATCTGCCGGTGCTGCTCGTCCACGCGCGCGACGACGCGGATGTGCCGTTCAGCACGTCTGAGAATATCGCTTCGCAGTATGCGCGAGCGGAATTGGCGCCCTACGACGGGCTGGGTCATCGCAACGTGTTGTTTGCCTCGCAGGTCGCTCGAAGAGTGGTGGCTTATCTGCGCAATCTCTAGGAGGGCTGTTGTTCGCCAGATCGCAAGGGTGGCTGCTGGATCGTGTTGGAGGATGAGGGATGCGAAAAGCGATGCTTGCCTGTGTGTCGCTCGCGTTGGCGCTCGTGGTGCCGATACTGGCGGTGGCTCAGGTTGAACCGACCAAAGGCTCCCAGGCCCCCAGGTTATCGGTCGAAACACGCCGTTCGGATACAAGCATAACTCTAAGCCAAGTGGGATCGGCCGTTCTTGTCGACATCAAATGCCCGTCAGGCATCGACCGAGGCACGCTCACGCGCAGGGAAGCGCACTGGCCGGAGGAGATCCGTGTGCGGCTTCATCTGTCTGGGCTTGAGTCCTTCAGCGTAGGTAATGGCTTGATGGAGATGAATTGGTTTGTCTCCAACAGTGCCGAGCATCGGACGACGCAGTCGGTCAAAACAAAAGATGGCACGACGAAATTGAAATCCGGCGATCGGCAATGGTCGCAGGTGATGGTCAAACAGAGGTCTGAAAAAGGATCTGCTGCGGTAGACTACCTCGACATCGTGCTGCCGAAGACGCTTGTTGAAACAAATCCCGAGAGCCTGTCGCTCGCGTGGGTCGATTTCTACCGCTGAAGGAAGAGCGGATAGCTGCGCAACTTCCGCAGCCATCCGCAAAATTCAAAGTAGAGCCTTACTGCTCTTGCAGTTTGAGACCGGCAACGCCGACGGCGAGATTGACGCCAGTCTGGCCTTGGACGCTCAGCGGCTGAAGAACGACGGACTTGTTGTTGCCGCCAACCAGGACTTTGGCGCCAGCGCCAAGACCGAGCGATGCATCAGCCGCTGCGCCAACGAAGTTTCCACGAAGCGCTTCACCTGGAAGCGAAGTCGTCGAGCCGAGCACGGTCCAGATCATCACGCTTTTGCCGGTGACACCAATGTCGAGACCGATATTCGTGATCGTTCCCTTGAGCTTTCGTGCCGGGCCGTTGCCGGCAGGGTTATAGGTACAATCCAAGGTCTCCTTGGAACCTAAGATAAGTCCGACTTTGCCCTTGCCTTTGCACGTCAAAGTTCCAGCTTTGACCTTGGCTGTCTCAGCAGAAATAGAAGGCGTTGCCAGGGCCGCAACAAGCAGTGCAGAAGCGATCAGCGGGAACTTGGCAGGCATGCGCGGCAGGAAGCCAAAGCGACTTGGGCTACTCATAAGGTTTCAGTCCTCTAGAAATGTCTTCTGAAATTCGAAAAAGCGCAAAATGCTACCCGAGCATTGCTGCGACTTTTTTTTTTAGTCTGCGGACGGCTCTCGCCGGGGCTTTGATCCGAAGCAAGTCTTAGCCCGAAGCGATTGCAAATGCCATCCGGCGATCATTACGCCGCAGGTACAAATGCTTGTCAGCCCCAATCTCGAAACGGCTTTTTCGCCAAGGATGCGTTGAAATATTGGGGATCGTCAGTGACTTCACGACCGACCCAAGCCGGTTTGGCAAACTTTTGTTGAGGATCGTTTAGCTCGATCTCGGCAATGACGAGACCGATATTGTCGCCGGTGAATTCATCTATCTCCCAGAGATTACCTTCGTGAGAAATGCGATAGCGGCGTTTTTCGACGATGCTGCCCGTGCGCAGCTCCAGAATTTCGCGCGCTTCATCCGCCGGAATTGCGTAATCGAACTCGGCGCGTGATATTCCCGCCTGTGCTGACTTTATCGTCAGATATGCGGGGCCCGCTTCGTCAATACGCACTCGCACGCTCGCACGTCCGTCATTGTGAATGTAAGCTTGGCGTAGGATCGAGGCCGGGCTGGCGCATTGGCGCCAATCATCACCAAGTACCAGGAATTTGCGTTCGATCTCCAGTCCCATGGCCTACTCCCGTTTATGCCGTTCCACATCGTTTGCCCTGCCCGTTGATATGGGCCGCGAACTTGACAGAGAGCCGATTGAATGGCGTGCCGTGTTGTCCCAGCTCGACGGATAAGGATGCCAGTGCGCTAGTTCGTTGTGGCCACTACTGGGGCGGTGCTTCGGGTAGATCCGTATGGGGCGGAAGGGAATCGCCATCGCAGACCGGCCTGGGCGATTTTGCCAGATATACGGCATATCGCGCGCCCTGGAGCGTTCCGTCATCGCGTGTGATATTTGCGAGGTGCCTCGCGTCTGCGAAACAAGACTCCACGAGGCGCTCATCGGCTCGCCGTTCCAGTTCGACATAAAGCGTGGGGCTTCTATAGGTCTTATCGGAGAGGCGAGGCAGGTGAGCATGACGGATGCGGTCGTTGAGCTGAGCAACAGGAACTGCGCCACGAAATGCGAACGCAAGTTGTGCCGTTGTGGCATAGCTCGAAGTTGAAATCCATTGGGCGTTGCTGCCCGACGCAAGATGCCTGAGCGAGGCGGTGAACACCGGCCATCCGCGCATTTGACCGCTTGGATCCTTTCGCAGGGAGACGAGAGGCACAACGGCATGCACGTAGATCGCTGCAGTTGAAAAAAGGCCGACAAAAATTGCCGTCCAAGCGGTGGCTCTGCGAAACCGCTGAGAGATGCGGGATAGCCCAAGTGCGGCGCAGATTGCGAACTCGGGATAGAGCGGTGCCATCCAGTTAGCCTGCACGCGTGCATGAAGGGTGTGTGCCGTGAAATAAATAAGCAGCGGGGCGATTGCTGCAACAAGCAGGACATCCGCGCTGTCGCGCTGACGGATGGCGCGCATACACGTATCCACCAATCCGATGAGCGACAGCAAGGCAATTAGCGGACTGGCAAGCGCGAAGTATCCACCCCACATCTCGATGGGATGGAAAAATCCCATTTCTCTGCCCGATCCGACGCGGCCGAATTGTTTGGCGAATGAAGCCCAATCGTGCTGCCAGTTCCAGATCAGCACGGGGGCGGAGATTGCCAATGCGATTGCGCCGCCAATCCACAACTGCGGCGACCATAGCCACCGGCGGTTCTGTGGCACCGCGAGAACCCAAATCAGGATCGTGGCACCGGCAAAGAGGTTTGTGTATTTGGATAGAAGCCCGCCGCCAGCAAGCGCGCCGATCACCAGCCAAATGTTTGCGTTGTCAGTGCGCTTCAACTCCGCGAGCGCCAGGATGAGAAGTGTGTAGAACGCCACAGAAGGCACGTCTGGCGTTATAATGACGCCGCCCACGCCCAGCAGCGGCATGGCGAGAAAAAACCAGCTGGCGCAAATGGCGACGTTGCGATTGTAAAGTAGGGTCGCCGTGCGCCAGACGACGAGCACGCCAAGCGCTAATAGGAAAGGTGCGAGCAGACGAACTCCGAGCGCGGTGTCGCCAGCGATCGCGCGTCCTAACGCAATCAGCCACGCCACCATCGGTGGATGGTCGAGATAAGACAGCGACGGCGCGAGCGACCATAGACGATAGTAGGCTTCGTCCTCCGTCAGATGTAGCGTCGCGGCAAGTGCAAGATGCACACCCACCAAGGCCATGACGCACCAGATCAAAATCCGGTGGGTGTGACTGCACGGATCGGATGGGAAGGGCGTGTTTGAGAGCGTCAAGACTAAGCCCGCACTGCGCGCCAGGTCACAACCGATGTCATGGCATAGTTGAATACCGCTGCCATTAACGCGCCAGCGACGCCCGCCAGCAACCAGTCGGGATCTTGGGCGTAAATCAATTTGGCAACGCCGACGTTGGCAAGCGTCCCGACGCTACATACCACAATGAAGGAGAGGAAACCTTTTAGGGCTTGAAGTCCGCGTAATCTACGGTCGGCGTAGGTGAGCACGTTGTTGAGAAGGAAGTTCGACGACATCGCCACGTAGGAGGCGCCAAGCTGCGCATAGTCGAAAGGAAGGTGCGCTGCCGAAAGGAGAGCTTTCAAGGCGAGAACGTGAACGCCAAGACCGCTTGCGCCAACGAGAGCAAACATCAAAAAACGGGGTGAGACCGTATCCCGCGTCGCCTTGGAAACGACAAGCGCGGCGAAATCGGCCACGACCAACTCGTTGAGCTTGGAGTCGCCGGCTAGACGCGGGCGGAAAGTGTAGGGAATTTCCGTAATTCGCAAGCTGCGTGGAGTTGAGGCCAGAATATCGAGCAGAATCTTGAATCCGCCGTTGGAAAGTTTGGGAGCGACTTCCTCAAACAAGTCGCGGCGAAGCATGAAGAAGCCGCTCATCGGATCGCTGATTTCAGTCTTCAAAACAAGCTTGGAAAGCCAAGTCGCGGCTTTGCTTCCCCACAGACGCAGCGAGTTGAAGCCGCCTGCTGTGGACCCGCCCGCTTCGTAGCGAGTCGCCACCGCAACATCGGCTCCAGACTTCAGGGCCTGCAACATGCAAGAAAGCAGCGCTTCGTCATGCTGGAGATCACAATCCATGACGGCGACATAAGGGGCGGACGTTGAAAGAACGCCTTCGCTCACCGCGCCGGCCAATCCACGCCGGCCAATTCTGCGGATTGCACGGATGCGCGGATCTTCGTGCGCCAGTTTGCGCGCGACTTCGACCGTTCCGTCTGGGCTATCGTCGTCTACGAAAATGACTTCGTAGGAAATGCCTGCGAGCGCGGGCGACAGCGCGGCCAGCAGCAGCGAGACGTTTTCGGCCTCGCAAAAAGTCGGAACGACAACAGCAAGCTCGGGTGCAGGAAACGCCGTTGGCCGAAGAGCGGCTGTACTCGGAGTTCTTTGGCGTATGGGTAGCGCGATCTGAAGCGTCATGCAGAGCCTTCAGCTTTTCGCTCCAGTACACCCGGGTGGATTGTTTCAAAGAAGCTGTAGGTGAGGGCTGCGGTCAACGCCATGGCTATCCCGGCGAAGACTACGTCAGACAAGAAGTGCCCGCCCTGTGCCATTCGAATGAGGCCAGCAAGCGCACCGGCTGAAATTCCCATGCCAAGCAGGGGGAACCAGTAGCCCGTGAAAATGAATGCCGCGGCGAAAAAGATGATGTACATCGAGGAGGCTTCTCCCGCGACGAACGAGCAATTTCTGTGGCATTCGCGCGAAGGCATAAGCGCGGGCGTGAAGTTTTTTGTGCCCCCGAACTCTACGATTTCGCGCGGTCGCGCGCGTCCCCATTCGTCCTTGAGGGCAAGATTGGTCACGACGCCGGGTCCAACCGCAAGGCACGTCACCAGGAACAAATGTTGCGCGCTGCTAAGTCCGCGAAGCTTGCGGCCTTCTTTATGCGTGTAGACAAATCCGGCGAGGGCCGCCATGCACGAAAGCACATAGATCAGCTTGAAAATGTCGCGCAACGCTTCGATGAGGGGAGTGTTTCCAACAAAGGAAAGATCGGAGCGATAGAAGGCTTGAGCGACTGAAATGTCGATCGACGGCAGGAACGTAAAAAGGGCACCTGCGCAGCAAAGGGCGAGACACGCCCAATAGCGAAGTTTGTGCGCCAGCTGTCCGGCTGTCAAAACTCTATCCGTCACTGGAACGCCCCCGCTCGTGTAGTTTGGAGCGTCACCTTCCTTGCTGCTGCTTACCAGCGCATTACGGATATCCGCAAACTCGTTGCTTGCCATGGCCCGTCCCCCGTCGATGGCTGTAAGGGAAATTGGCCCAGCTTCATGACGTCGGCGCGTCGCTTTTTTTGCAGATTTATGAAACGCGGGTTGCGTCAGCTTCAAACTTCGAGCACGAGCTTTCCGAAATTGCCGCTGGTGAAGAGCAGATTGAGAACGTCGGGATAAGCGTCGATGCCACCGGACCGCACGTCTTCGCGTAATTTGATCTTACCGGCCTTGAGCCATGTGCCAAGCGCTTGCATCGCCACCGGGATTCTCTCTGCCCAATCGAATATGATGAGACCGCGCATGGTGAGCCGTTGCGTCAGTATTACACGGATATTCTTAGGCCCATCGGGAAGCTTGGTTGCTGTGTAAGCGGATATCAAGCCGCATACAGGAATGCGGCCAAAGGTATTCATTTGCAGCAACACGGTATCGAGAATTTCACCGCCAACATTCTCGAAATAGACGTCGATACCTTCGGGAGCAGCGGCTTTGAGGTCTTTTGCGAGCGCGCCGCCTTTGTAATCGACGCAGGCATCGAACCCCAATTCCTCCACGACGTATTTGCACTTTTCCGGCCCACCGGCGATGCCGACCGCGCGACATCCTTTCAGTTTGGCAATCTGGCCGACGAGAGATCCAACTGCACCCGAGGCCGCCGATACGACGACAGTTTCGCCTGCCTTGGGCTGACCCACTTCGAGCAGGCCAAAATATGCCGTCCATCCCGGCATGCCGAGGCCACCGATCCATGTTTGGAGGGGAGCCAGGGAGGTATCGACTTTTATGACACCCTTGCCATCGCTGATGGCGTATTGCTGTACGCCAAGCAGACCTTGGACGGCGTCGCCGATCTTGAAGTTCGGATTGTTCGAGGCGTCCACGATACCGGCGGCGTAAGCGCGCATAACGGCCCCGAGCTGAACAGGAGCGACATAGCTTTTGCCTTCGTTCATCCAGCCGCGCATCGCTGGATCGAGCGAGATGTAAGAAACCTTTACTCTGAACTGATTTGGTCCGGGCTCTGACAGAGGCTCATCGACGAACTCGAAGCAATCGCGTGCAACCAAGCCAGGTGGCGGACGCTTGACGAGCTTGCAGATCCGGTTCGTTGCCATGGCAATTTCCTTCTCAATGGGCGCAGCGGTGCCACGGGCGCGTCGAGCAGTTCACCAAAGCC
This sequence comes from Hyphomicrobiaceae bacterium, assembly GCA_041397645.1. NCBI lineage: Bacteria > Pseudomonadati > Pseudomonadota > Alphaproteobacteria > Hyphomicrobiales > Hyphomicrobiaceae > Hyphomicrobiaceae bacterium. The sequence continues at coordinate 94,212 of JAWKWE010000005.1, forward strand.
CGAGGTCCTCCCACTTGTCTGCGGGAATTTCAGAACCCACTTCATAATCGAAGGTTGTTGCCTTCAACAGATCCTTCGTCACCTCGCAGGTGAAGCTGAGAGCAAACCAGCGCTCTTTGGAGCGTACCGCGGCGCCTTTCGCGGTCAGGACTTCGCCGTTGAGCTGGGCTGGTGAAAGGATGCTGCTTTTCATGCGATCTGCCCTGGGCAGGCGCTTGTCACGTCGCATGCGTTCCAGCCCCTTCACGATGCAGGCTTGGCGTGCGCGTTCCTCCGGAGGCAGCTTCATCAGCGAGTCGCTAAGCGCATCGGCGCTGCTGTGGGAGGAATTGAGGCTGAGAGACAGTATGACGAGGCAGGCGAGTGCGAAGGAAGATAGGCGCATGGGGCATTCCAGGTTGACGCAGGTCCGGTCGAGAGACCGGCCAATGTCTAATGAGCAAAAAAGCGGCACCAGCACGGCGGACGATAATTGAGTCGGCCTGAGAGCCGATCCACGTGCTTGTATAGGTACACACAATGCCCGTTCGACAGGATGAGCGCGATCAAGGTGCGCGATCACAACCTATTGGTACAGTGAGCACATCCCAATTGGGCGGGGTTTGCGTGCGCGCCTGAGTATAACGCACGCGCGAAGGAGCTGAGCTTTTGTTCGCGCTCTTTAAGAAGCGGTTCGCCTACGGTACAAGAGTTGATGCAACCTGGGGATGCCCGGTTTGCGCCAATATGGCTGTTTAGCCTGTGGTTGAAATCGGGGTTGTTTGGCTCGGAACCGCCAAACGAATCGGCCATGCTTGAGCGTGATCGCAAGTGGTCACGAAGCGAGGGTGGGCGATTTGCAAACGTACGCGGATATGGACCCGGTTCTAGGTCCGATCATTAGGAGGATTATGGGGGCGAGGGACCTCCATGGTTTGATTGCCCTAGGCGTGGCCGCAGCTCTGGCCAGCGCAGCTTTAGTGCGCGTGCTCGACGACCACGGTTTTATTTCTTCCGCCTCATCGCCGGCGGCGCCAGCCGCCGTTGCTGTCTCCATCATCGCCAAAACCTCGATCACGACCGTAACCGGTTCGTTGCCAGACACAGATGAAGATCTGTTGCAGGTTTCGTATCAGCCTGCCGACCGGTTCGATTATGTCCAGCACAAGGAATTGCTCTGGCAGGGATTGACTGGCGACGATCAAGCCGGACAGGACATTGCCGGCCTGGAAGAGGGCCTCGAAGGAGAGACGTCGGAATCTGAGAACCCGGATTTCTGGTCCACCCAGACAAAAACGGCGCCTGCTTCGAAGGATCTCGACGCTGCTCAGGTTGCGCGCTTGGCGCCGACGCCCAACGAACATCTCCCGTGGCATCATTCTGCGGCGCGGACGACGGAACCCACGACCACGTATACGCTTCAGCAGCGCCTCGGCGAGATCTCACCCGCTGCCAAACAACGGCTAACGGAAAAGTTCGCCGCGGCGAAAGTTGCGTGGCCTCCTTCTGAAATTGCACTCGTCGCGGTCAAGGACGAAAAGAGCATTGAGATGTTCTCGCGCTCGGGTGGCGGCGAGTGGGCCTTCGTGAATCGCTACAAGGTTCTCGCTGCGAGTGGAAACAGCGGACCCAAGCTCAAGCGCGGCGACAAGCAGGTGCCGGAGGGAATCTACAATATTTCGTTCCTTAATCCGAACAGCCGCTATCATGTCTCGATGCGGGTCAGTTATCCCAATGCGTTCGACCGCAAAATGGCTTCGCTCGATGGGCGCAAGGACCTCGGCGGCGACATCATGATTCATGGCAAGAACGTCTCGGTCGGCTGCCTCGCGATTGGCGATGAGGCCGCCGAAGAGCTGTTCGTACTGGCATCGGAAGTCGGTTTGTCGAAGATAAAGGTCATCATCGCGCCAACGGATCTGCGCGATCATCAGGTCGCCGAACATGCGGCCGACGAACCTTCCTGGCTGCCCAAGCTCTACGCTGAGATCAAATTGGCGATGGAACCATTCAAGGCGCCACCTAAGAGCACAGGTCTGTTGTCGTTCTTCGGGAACTGATTGCGCCTAGGCGCACGTCGGGCTAAGGCCTAAACCAGCGGGAAATGGCTGGTTGAAAATCTCTCGCCCGTTTTGGTGACGATCAACGCTTCGACGCCTTCCAGTCTGGCAGTAAGCGCGAGGCTCTTTTCCGGTCCCATCACCATCATCGCGGTTGCCAGTCCGTCGGCCATCGCTCCGGACGGCGCCAGCACACTAACCGACGACGTGCGCGGCGGCGAACGCAGCGTGGCGGGGTCGATGATATGATGTTGTGAGTAATCTGCGCTCCACACCGTTGCGTAGTCGCCCGACGTCGCCAGGATTCCGGAGGCGGGTCGCGATAGCCCTAAGAAATTCCCCGGCGAGCGCGGATCGGCAATCGCCGCTGTCCAGGGATCCTTGCCGTCGCGCTTTCCGGTGATGCCAATCTCGCCGGTGTCGACAAAAGCGTTTTCTATCCCAGCAGCGCGGAGCGCACCGAGGCATCGTTCTGTCGCGTAGCCTTGCGCGATGCCATTCAGCGTTAGCGCCATTCCGGGCTTGCCCAGGCGCACGCGGGCGCCATCGATTTCTATATGCTGCCAGCCTATCAGTCGGCGGACTGCTGCTAATTCGTCGTCGAAAGGCGTGCGCCCTTCAGAGAACGCCTTGGCGTATATGGCCCAAAGCGGCTGGACGGTCGGGTCGAACGCGCCATCGGTCAGTTGAGCGATATGACGAGCGTGCGTAAGCATGTTCAGCAACGCTTCTGGTGCATCGTCGATTTCGCCGTTGGCGTTGAGACGGCTCAGAGCACTTTGCGGTCTGAACAGGCTTGCCGCGTGCTCGATGGCGACAACCTCGTTCCAGGCAGCATTGAGCGCAGATTCCAGGACGCCTGAATCTTTATGGGCAGCCTTGAGCACGACCTTGGTGCCAAACGCAATGCCGTCGCGTTGCGCGTTCTTGAGGTTCGATATGCCGGGCGCAAACACGCCGTTGGCCGCTGCACCGCTTGCTATCAGCGCACCGCCAAGCAGACCGCCAGAAATCAGCACCTGTCGGCGCGACCGAACGGAAGGCAACTTCGTCATACGACGCTCTCCTGCTTGCGAATATGTCGGACCGGGACACGCGCGGCCTGATCTTTGAGCCCGGCCGGAACAGTCATCGTGCGGCCTCTAGCGGCGAGAACCTGTGGTACGCAGGTTTTGGCGTCGTTATAGATAGCGACACAATCCAAACACTGGAAACACTCGTCGTAACGCACTTGTCCCGATGGCTGGATGCTGCCGTAGCGGCAGCGCTTAGCGCACAACTGACACGGCGTACCGCACTCGGTACGGCGCGCGATCCAATCGAGAGCGCGCACGCGCCCGAGCAGGGCCAGTGCTGCACCGAGCGGACAGACATACAAACAGTAACCTTTGAAGACGAAGGCGCTCAGCGCGAGAAGTCCGAGCGCATAGAGAACATAGGGAAGTGCGCGGTCAAAGCCCAACGTTATCGCTGTCTTGAAGGGCTCCGCCTCGGCGAGCTTTTCAGCAAGTGGGGTCGACACGAAAGCCATGCCGATTATCGCAGCCAGCACGACATACTTTACGAGCCTTAACTTGCGATCGATCGAGGCTGGTATTGAGATCTGACGCACGCCGAGCGCACGCGCGGCATTACCCACGAGCTCCTGGAAGGCGCCGAACGGGCACAGCCAGCCGCAGAATGTGCCGCGACCGAACAGCGCCAGCGTTATCAGTACGAAGCTCCATAACAACAGCGACACCGGATCGAAGAGCAGGAACCCGAAGTCACCTTTCTCCTTGGCCGCGTTGATGACGGCAAGAATATTATGAATGGAGAGCTGACCTTGCGCCCACCAGCCGATCCCGGCCAACGTGACGGCCAGGAACGCCATTCGGAAAAGCCCGAACGCGCGTGCATTGGTCGTCAGCCGGCGCATATTCGAAAGGGCAAGCGTCAGCAAAATTATAGCGCATGCAGCAAGCGCGATCTTGAAGCGTTGCTCCTTCCAGACGGCGCGCCATCCCTCAAGTGCGATCTCGGGGGCGGAAAAGAACTCTTTCGGGGCGTTTAGCGTCGTGGAGAAGTCTTTGGTTTCACGTCGTGGGTAGATCTCGGTATTCTGTCGTGTGACCCGCATGGAAAGTTGCCAGGGGCGCGCTGGTGCGAACCCGGTTTCGGGGATTACCTTCAGCATTGTCCAGGTCATCCCAGAAGGAAGCGCATCAGAGGCAACGACATCGGCGGAGGCTGCATCGCTGATGTTGATGGGAAGCTGGTCCTGAGTGATGGAAATGAAAGCGGGTATCGCTGTTGCCCGCTGCTCAGCGCCGCGAAAACCGTAGTGGCCACGGCTCGCGACCAGGATTGCGTGGTCTCCAGGTGCGAGCGTGCTCATCAAATGCTCGTAGGCTGCCTTGCCCAGCAGTCCTCGTCCGATAGCAGGAATATTGAGATAGGCTGCCCACACTTCGGTGGCTTCCGCTTTAGGCTGGGCTCCCGCGATCTCGTCAGAATCCTTCGGGAACGCTGGTCCGAAGGACTTTTCAATGTCAGAAGTGTTGAACGTGTTTTTGACCAAGTAACCCTTCGCAACCAGCGTTGCCGGATCGAGGGTTTCTCCGTCATCGGGTTTGAGAACGAGGGGGGCTGCGGAATCGGCCGTGCTCATCCCGAGTTTCGCGCGGGCAACCTTGAGCGCAGCCGAAAGCACAGACTCGTTCATGATGCGCACCGATACGGTCGCGCGTGAAATGCCATCGATCGTGACGGTGCCGGGGATCGCTTGTCCGGCGGTGTGCGCCGGCGCTAGCTTGATGTTCTGCTTTACCGAAAGCCCGCGATATTGCTTGGCGAAGTCAACGAGAGAATCTTCACCCACCCCGTGTTGGAAGATCGGCTCCTTATGGGAGATCACATTGACGCCGAGAAAGCTTCCATCCGGCGCGATCGCAATCAGCAGATTTGGAGGCGTCCCTGCGTATCCCGCGATAGGGGCGAGATCGATTGCTTCAAAGACGTAGCCCAGAAGCTCATCAGACGCAGGGATCGCGTGGCGAAACAGCGGCCAAATGGGAAGATCAGGGTCACGCTCGCCGATCAGATAGGGCTCAGGATAGAACTTAGCGATCTGATCGCGGGTCAGTTCGCCCGCACTCAGCGCGAAAGTCTGCGTGAACACCGCAGCGATAACGAAAGGTGCCAGCAAGAAGGCCGTTCGCACGACCTCCAGCCATCGGAAATGCTCGCGTCGACATTCGGAACGGGCATCGAGTTGCCGTCCAATCTTCATCACAGATCCCTTGTCGTGTGTGGAAGCCCCGTTTTGCTTCGCGCCGTAGACAACGCACAGCCATAGGAACTGGTGTGGCCCATCGAACCCGGCCTGTCTATCAGACTTCCGGCTTTCTGATGCTAAGTCCCGCTGAACAATTATTGTAATTACGGCTGTGTAAGACGCGCAAACAGGGTTGTGGGTCGCTGCGTTGCACAATAGATCTATCAGCATGGACATCGTTAAGCAGGTTGCCGCTCTACCAGTTCGGACCTCCCAAGAGGGTGCCGTTGAGGTGCTGTTGGTGACGTCTCGTGAAACTAGGCGATGGGTTCTGCCGAAGGGCTGGCCCTCCAAGCGGCTGAAGGACAAGGACGCAGCCGCTCGCGAAGCCAAGCAGGAAGCGGGGGCGACAGGCAAGATTGCGTCCAAACCGATCGGCACCTACCGCTATCGCAAAGTCGAAGGCGCCACGTGGCGGCTCGTTGAGGTCAGCGTTTACGTCTTAAAGGTAAAAAACGAACTCAAGCGCTGGCGCGAGCAGGAGCAGAGGGAGCGCCAATGGTTCCCCGCGTCTGTGGCCGCCCGACGTGTGCGCGAACCCAAACTTCGGTTGCTTCTGAAGAGTCTGACAGGAGAGCCTGCGACAACGCTGCGGGCCAAGTGATTGCCTGCCGCGAAATAGGCGCTTGTCCACAAGCCGACCAAACTGAACACCTGCTGCCAATTCCGCAAGATGTCTTGTGCTCATTTTGGCCTTATGAGGCAGCGTCTTTTCGCTGGCCGAATTGTGGCCATTTGGGGATTAACAAGCACAAAATCCGCCTAAAAACGGACATTTAGCGACTAGGAGACTCGTCGTTCCATGCTAAAGATTCTGCGCGGGGTTGATATTGCTTGGGAGAGGTTGTCGCGGGGGATTTATGCGACGGCGTGGGGGCATGCGAATTACGGTTGCGCGCGGCGCGAGCTTTAGGGCTCGTGGCAGGTGGCGCGCGTCCTATGCCGTTCTGGTTGCGGCAGGCCTTTTCGTATGCGCGGACATTGCTGCATTTCGTGTGATCTCACCCTTGCTTGTCTCTCCAGCACGTGCAGGAGACGACGATGACCGGCGAGAGCGTCTTCAGCGGCTGCGCGAAGCTATGGAAGAGCGTCGCCAGCGTGCTGAGGACCGCCGTCAACGCGCAATGGAACGTCAGGCGCAGCGGGACGAACGTGCCAAGGCGGCAGCGGAACGCGCTCAGGCAGCGGCCGAACGGGCACAGGCGGCCGCAGATCGCAGCGCGCAACAGCGATCAGACGACAGTTCATCGCGGCAGGTGCAGTCGAAAGACGATAATTCGTCACGCGAGGATACGCGCCAAGATACGTCTTCGTCTTCCAACAGTAAAAAGGACGATGACAAAAAGGACGATGACAAAAAAGACGGCGACGACAAAGCCGACAAAAGCGATGACAAGGATGGGCGCAGCTCTCCAGCCAGGGCAATCGCTGACGTCGATGACGATAGCGAACCAGCGACTCTCGTGGAGTGGTTTGACAGGCTGACGAAGCCGAAGAACGCCGGCGGGCATCGCAATCCGGATAGGGAAGCAAAGCCCGCGCCGGCGAAGTCTTGGGCGACAACGACCTCTTCCATCAAGAAGGGAGCGAAGAACAGCGCCGACGATGTCAAACCGGCTCAGGCCGTCGCTGAACCTGCGAGCAAAAGCCAGTCTGAGAAAGTCGCGGCCGCGCCCGCGCAAAAGGCGGCTTCGAAAGCTAAGAGCGTTACACAGGTCGGCTCGGCGCCCGATGGAGCCCCTCGGCGCGGAATGGTCGATTTCGAGTTACTTCAAATGGGTGCGTTCAAGCAGCACGAGATCATGGCTTCTGGACTTGATCAGCAGGCTTCGGAACGCGCACGCGCACTAGGCTTTCAGACCACGGCTCGGATCTTTGCGCCCGGCGACTCCGCGCCCGTTCAGCGCCTCGTTCTTCCCAAGGGCATGAGCGAGAAGGCAGCTGTTGCATTGCTGGAGAAGGAAATTCCGGCGGGACACTTCGGCCCTAATCATATCTACCGAATTAAGCCTGCTGCCGACGCGCAAGGCCGAAGCTATCGGGTAAACGTTGGGGCCAAGAAACCTGAGGGTGAGGATGACTGCGTCGGCGACAAATGCTTTGCGCGTGAACTGATCCATTGGAAGAGAGAGCTCAAGACCTGCGCGCGAAGCGTGCGTGTCGGCATCATCGACACTTCATTTGACACCGCGCATCCAGCCTTCGCTGGCAGGAATATGGCATCGGCAAGTTTCCGTGGCGGTTCCAGCACGGCAGCCAGTGGCGATTGGCACGGAACAGCCGTCCTTTCGGTTCTTGCAGGTTCCAGTGAAAGCGAAACACCTGGGCTTGTTCCCGATGCGGAGTTCCTGTTAGCCAGTACATTCGGGTCTGACAGTGATGGACAGATTTCTGCCGACGCCGTCTCAGTGTTGCGGGCTCTCGCATGGCTCGACTCTCGCAACGTCGATCTGGTCAATATGAGCTTCTCCGGACCGGCCAATCCTCAGATTGAAACTGCGATCGCGGCGATGTCTGCTAAGGGCGTCATTTTCGTCGCCGCAGCAGGCAACCGCGGAGCCAACGGGCCGCCCAGCTATCCGGCCGCCTATCCTCAGGTGATCGCCGTTACCGCCATCAGCAAGGATATGCGCAGCTATCGACACGCGAACCGCGGCGACTACGTCGACGTGGCTGCCCCCGGCGTCAATATCTGGACGGCATTGCCCAATGCCCGCGAAGGTTATCGCACCGGCACGTCGTTTGCCGCGCCGTTCGTGACCGGGCTGTTGGCTGCGATGCCTGCGGCACGCAAGAACACGCGCACGAAAGAGGACGTGCTTTCGCGCATTTCGATGCAAGACCTGGGACCTCCGGGACGAGACCCAACCTATGGCGAAGGTCTGCCCCTTGCACCGGCGAGCTGCAATGAGATCGGCGGGGTGGCAAGTCTTCCTTGGACAGATGAAGCCCGCCGCATGGCTGTCGGAGCTTCCAGCAACGAGCTCTCAAGCTTCGAGCCGGCCGCTCTACCCGATACGTCGGGGGCTGCGATGTCTGCATTCGGGTTTTCGCAATAGACATTGCTGGTCGGCTGTAGGCCGCCGATTGACAGCTTCACTCAGTCTAGCCCTCTTCATCCCTAGAGAAGCGCCGCATTCTTTAGAGAAGGGCCGCGTGTGCGGAACCTATGCACGTTCAGCGCTACAAAAAGGAAAGCCCACCGCGCAGCCAGTTCCGGAAAGCGGGGTGCCGGACTGACGAGCGCGATGGGCCTCATGCCTCTCAGCGAACGCGTGTGCGCCGCCAGGAGATTGACCGGCATTTGCGATTGCTCGTTGCGGGTCGAGCGTTCTCGCTAATGACAGCCAATGTATGCTGGGTACGACGGACATGGTTCCCAAAACTGCGATCAAATAAACAAGCCGTGTGGACCGAAAACGCTTATTCCAAGCACGAGGAGCGCCGCTTCAGCGGCAAGCGTGGCTAATAAATTATGTCCGCCGCCGCGACGTTCCCCAGCCTATGGCTTCCCCTTGTCGTTCCACCCATCTGCAATCAATTTTGCTTCGTCTTTGCCTGAGAGCGCATCGCCTTGGATGCTGCGATCGATAGCACCCTCAAGGGCTGCGAATTCCGGAGCACCGGCCGGTGTGAATTCGCCCTCAGAAGATTTCTCACTGGCGTTGCTTTCTGAACTCGCGCTCTTGGCAGCGAGATCGACGGGCTCGGCAGCATGGAACGCGACGCTCCAACGCCCATCTGGAGTCCGGCATGCGTAACCAGCATATGCCGCTTTCGCAGCCCGTGTGAGGGTATACTGGCGGCAGATCCGGTCGTCTTCATCGCGGAACGTCAAAACTGGCGTCACCTTCACAAGGCCCTGCTCGTAGGGATTGTTGGAAGGGATAGTGTCGAGCGCGGTACGCAGCGCGCCGCTTGCGAAAACGGTATCGCCGTCGAGCGCGACCACGCCATCCGAGCCAAGTCCTTGCGGGCTGGTTGCCGGAAGAGAGGCATGTCCGGCGAGCCAGCCCGCTCCCGCGATTACAGCAACAGTTGCGGCCAACGCGGCTGCACTGGCAAAGTTTGGAAATTCGGGCAGCAACAGATCGCGGATGCGATCCATCAGGGAAGGGCCTAAAGCGCGCGATCCGATCTGGCCTTCGCGGCTCTGGCTCGTTTGCGATGCCTGCGTTCCCACCGGCGTGCTCAGCACGGTGCCGATCAGCCGGTCGGGAACGGGCGAGGTGAGGGCCTCGCAAAACATCCCAGCAAGCACGTCGCGCGTCACGACGTAGGGTGACAATCGCGCCTGTTCAGCCGGATTAGCTTCGAGGATGGCTGCGACCCGCTGCATCTCTGCTTCATCGAGCGCACCGTCGGCATAGGCCATCAGCAATTCGTCAGGAAGTCTTTCCAAGGCGCGCTCCCGAGTTTGCGGCGGCCAAGGCCGGATTTGTTTCCATCAAGGCGTTGGCAATCGCCTGACGCGCACGAGACAGCCTGCTCATCACTGTGCCGATCGGCAGCTGCAAGGTCTCAGCGGCCTCCTTGTAGGAAAGCCCGTCGATGCACACGAGCGCGACGAGAACCTGCTGATCGCGCGGCAGGCGGTCCATCTCCTTGAAAACCGATGCCAAGGTCAGCCGGTTCTCAACAACCGTACGGCCGTCGCTTCCTGAAATTTCGGCGATGTCTTCCAGGTCAGCGCGCTCACCGCGCACCTTGGCTGCACGTTTTGAATCGAACCAGATGTTCTGTGCGATCCTGTACATCCAACTGTCCAATCTCGTACCCGGCTGCCACTGATCCGCTCGCGCCAGCGCGCGCTCGCACGTGTCCTGCACCAGGTCGTCGGCCTGTTCCAAATTCCTCGTGAGCGCGTACGCAAACCTGCGTAAGCGGGGCAGAAATTCGATCATTTGGGATCGAATGTTCTCCGTCACGAGCTTTCCTTTTCTCAAGTCGGGATGAGAACGCGCTGGCGCGTACTTTATTCCGCCACATTTCAAAAGTGGCTACGAGCGCAGTTATGTTGCTCAAATAGCACGAATACGCCGGATTGCCATGCAACCCGCCGTACAGGCCCTCTCCTAGGACAATACGCCAAGTTTAAGCGGCTGCGTTGAGGCGGTCAAAGCCGCGGGCAAGATCAGCTTTCAGATCTTCAAGATCGTCAAGCCCGATATGGATGCGCAGGGCCGGACCTTCGGCTTTCCACTTGGTCGCGGTGCGGTAGGAGCGCGGATCAAAGGGAAGGATCAGGCTTTCATATCCGCCCCAGGAATAGCCCATGCCGAACAGCTCAAGGTCGTCGACAAAGGCTGCCAGCGCTTTCTGCGATGCGGGTTTTAGAACGAAACTGAATAAGCCCGAGGCGCCCGTATAGTCGCGCTTCCACAATTGATGACCTGCGTCCGTTTCTAGTCCGGGATGCAATACGCGCGCGACTTCCGCACGCCCGGCAAGCCAATGGGCCATATCGAGCCCTGCCTGCATATGATGGCGCAAGCGCAGATCAAGCGTACGCAGACCGCGAAGAGCCAGATATGCTTCCTCCGATCCAATGCTGAGGCCGAGATCTTCCTTGGCTTGTTCGAGTTCCTTGGCGACGCGCGCATTACCCGTTGCGACGCCAAGATTACCGTCGGCATGTCCGACGATGTATTTCGTTGCGGCTTCGATGCTCACGTCGGCGCCAAGCGCAAGTGGCTTGCAATACAGTGGCGTCGCCCAAGTGTTGTCGACCAACACGTACAGTCCGCGCGCGTGCGCGGCTTCTGCGATCGCAGGGAGATCCTGCATTTCGAATGTTTGAGAGCCTGGGCTTTCAACAAAGACCAGCCGCGTCTTGTCGGTGAAAAGATCCTTGATGTGCGCGCCAATCGCAGGATCGTAGTAGATCGTTTTTACACCTAGACGTTTCAGCATACTGTCACAGAAGGCGCGGGTCGGCTGATAAACCGTGTCTACCATCAGTATTTCATCGCCCGACCTCACAAAGGCCAGCAGCGCCGCGGCCACGGCGGTGAGGCCGCTGGGGGCAAGAAACGTGAAAGTGCCGCCCGTCAGAGCATTGAAAGCGTCTTCCAGTGCTTTTGTAGTAGGCGTTGCGCGCCGCCCGTAGGTGTAAGGTTGGGTGCGGGATTTCAGCGCCTCCAACGTAGGAAAGAGGACGGTGGACCCCCGGAACACGGGGGTATTCACAAAGCCGTATTGAGCGGAGGGATTGCGTCCCAAATGGACGACGTCGGTGGCGGCATTTCGTCCTCGCCCCGTCGGGTCGTTCTTTTTGCTCATGGGTCCTCGCGAGCCGGCTTGGAAAATCGCCCTGTGACGCATCTTGACGCTCTGGTCAAGGCTTGACCTTCCAGCCTCGCTGGAGAACTGTGCTGGCGTTCAAATGGGCACCCGTCCCCTTCGTGGCGCATTTCGCCCGGGAGGTCGCGTGTTGGCACACCAGGTATGCTGCGCCGGGCCGGCTTGGTGATGCCCGGAGAAGCTTGGAAGTTATGGCGATTGCAAGAACGTTGAAGTGTTGGCTGTGCGCCGTTGTCATAGTAGGCGGTAGCCTTGCTCTCGGTTTGCGAACCGCAGACGCAGCAACCTCGACGACGCTCGACGCGGTGAAAGCGCGCGGGTACATCAATTGCGGTGTGGGAGAGAACTCTCCAGGCTTTTCGCAAGTCGACTCCCGCGGTCGCTGGAGCGGGCTCGAAGTTGAGTTCTGCTCCGCCCTCGCTGCAGCTGTCTTCGGCAACAAATCGAGTGTGAAGTTTCGCGCTCTGCAGACATCCGATCGCTTCAAGGCTCTGCAGGAGGGCGAAGTAGATGTGATGCTGCGCGGGACGTCGTGGACGCTGTCGCGCGATTCAGACCTCGGCGCACATTTCACTGCCGTTCTGTTCTACGACGGCCAGGGCTTTCTGGTGCCCCGCAGCCATGCGGTGTCCAGCGTTCTGGAATTGTCTGGTGCATCGATCTGCGTGCTTCCTGGCGGCGCTGGCGAGCGTGCCGTTGCTGAATTCTTCACCCGCACCAAGATGCGCTATCAGCTCATCACTTCACCGCGTTGGGAAGATCTTGTGCAGGCCTATGTCTCGGGCGGCTGCACGGTACTAACCGGAGACGTCTCGCTGCTGGCCCATGAGCGTAGCAAGCTGGCCTCGCCCGACGATCATAGCCTTCTGCCGGAAGAGATCAGCAAGGAGCCGATTGGACCCTATGTGCGCGCAGGCGACGAGGCATGGTTCACTATCGTGCGCTGGACTGTAATGGCTCTCATTGCAGGCGAAGAAATGGGACTGACCTCATCCAATGTTTCCAGCATGGAGAGTTCCAGTTTCGTGGACGTACGCCGCTTTCTTGGGCAGGAGGCAAACCTGGGTCAACCGCTAGGACTGGCGCGAGATTGGGCAGAGCAGGTTGTGCGCCAGGTTGGCAACTATTCGGAGATCTTCGAGAGAACATTCGGCAAGGCAACGCCATTGCGCCTTGAGCGGGGCCTCAACAATTTGTGGATGAAGGGCGGATTAATGTACGCGGCTCCGTTCCGATGAGGGAAGCTCTCTTGCGAGTCTAAGGAACGCTCGAATCGCGGCCGCGCGTTGGAGGAGGCCCAGTTTATCCGTGTTTGATGTCGCATCGCCCGAGCAGTTGCTTCGTTATACAATTCTTGCTCTGCCAGCTCTGGGACTCCTCGTGCTCCTATTTCTGCTCCAGTCCAGATACCAGCAGCGCCACGATGCGCAGGAGCAGGAATCTACCAGTTCTCCTGAAATTCCACCTCGCGATCAGTACGGCATAGTTTCCACACAGGCATTGGCTCCGGGCGCGACCACGGGCGCTTCGTCAGGTCTGCAGGTGTACGCCGGTGAGACGGTTGCGGAGCTTGAGGAGCGGCTTGCGGTGGCAGAGCGCGGTGGTGAGCCACTGCTGGTCGCGACGACCTACCTGGCACTGGGACGCGCGCACATGGCCAACGGCGAGGAAACAGAGGGTTTGAACGCTCTGCGCTCTGCTGCGGGCCTCGCCGCGCTACACAAGGCGGCTGAGCTTCATGCCGAATGCCGTCTGGATCTTGCCGAGGCTGCCTACGCAGCGGGCGATCCAACCAGTGCGTGCGAGCACTGGCAGATGGCGCGGATGGCCTTTCTCGATGCAGATATGCGCTCCGAAGGCGACAAGATAGATCGCCGGATGCGCGCCAACGGTTGTCCCACCGATTGGATTCTTACTGACTTTTGAATTCGATCTGCGGAAGCGGCGCTTCGGAAGCTTGCGTTGCGCCGTTGGGATCGCCACTTTGCGTCACGACCTCCACGCTCACCATCTCGCCGTCCTTGACAGTGAACTCGCGCTGGTAGACGCGCCCGCCCGATTTCGCCAGCACCTTGTAGTCCCCCGGTGCGAGCACGTGCGTCGGCAATGCGCCCACGCTCTCTTTGACGTTTTCACCGCTTAACGTCTGGATCGTCCAGTGTGTGTCGGGCAGGGCTTCGCCACCGGGATGGTTCACCAGTTTGAATGCCGCCTTGGCAGCTTGATGGATGACGGCTGCTTCCGTCAACTTTCCGGCTTCAACCGTGACATCCGCTTCGACCTTGGCGTTGGCGTCGCCATAAGTCGAGACGATGTGATAGATGCCTGCGTTGAGGCGAATGATGAGGCCCGGCTTGGCGTTGCTCATGACTTCGCCGCGGTTCCCGATCTGGTCGCGATCGTCTGAAATAATGGCGTAGGTGACGCTGCCTTCTGGCGCGGGCTTGCCGGAGACACTGGCATTAACACGCAGGCCGCCCGCGTTGAGCACGAACTTCTCGGTCGTGGAACTTCCTGCTTTGACGGAAATCTTGCGGGTCAGGTTGGCACGGCCGAACGCAGCATTGATCGTATAGTCGCCCGGTTGCAGTTTGAGCTGCGGTGTCGCCTCTCGCTTTTCAGTGATCAGCTTGGCCTTTGTGTGGGTCGCAGTTTGGAATACGCGCCACACGACGCCCTCGTCGATCTGTTGACCATCTGCGGTCAGGAGAGCGACAAGGCGTACGTCGCCGTTGCCTGTATTGGCGGAGTCCGAATTGCGCTCGATAACCGTCGTGTTGGCGGGTTTTGCTGCGGGCGCCTTGGATTTTGGCTTGGCCGGAACGGTCTTTTTGACATCGACGCCGGTCGACCAATTGTCGTCCTGAGCCAGAATGATGACGTCACTTCTCGGGCCTGCATTAGCTTGATTGCCAAACGCGGCCAGAGTCGATAGCGCCGACACAGACAGCAGAAAGAAATGCATGCTTGCGCGCGCGCATAAATTGCGCATCAGCCGTATTGGCGCGAACGACGTGCGTTGCCACGAGCCGGCGCGTTCCAGACGTTGGGCGCTATCGATGGTCTTACGCATCAGCTGCCCCCAAGCTCAATCGTTCTTTTCTCGCCAGCCGCGATATCGAACGCCGCTTCCAGCGCACTTTCGCGTGTTTCGAGGCGAACGCTATAGCGGCCTGGATTTAACAACACGGTCGGCGCTCCAGATGTTCCATGCCAGATCGCGCGTCCCGTTGCATCGCGGACTTCCCAGAACGTATCGAAGCCCGCAGTCGCGATCGATGGTGCGCGCAGCGTGGCCTCGCCGGCCTCGACGTTGACGACGATGTTGGCGGGCTTTCCTGCTTCGATTGTGATGTCTTGTTGTGCGCTGGCTGCATTGTGCTCCAAAATTGCCCACACGCGGTAGTGACCCGCATTAAACAGCCCTTCGAATGTCGGTTCATTGATGTGGGCTATCTCGTGGGCATCTTTTCCGAGAGTTTCGATGCGGTAGGCGAACTGCGTTCCGGCAGGTGCGGGGCCGCCGAAAACCTGCGCTGATAATTTGAGCGTAGCCGCAGGCAGCACGAGGCTCTTGTTGAGATCATCGCCCGCGCTCAACGCGATACGCTCGCGAAACTCCGCGTATCCCGAGCGTGCGACGACGTAGTACGTGCCAGCAGGCAGGGTGAAGCTTGGATTAGGCGCGCGCGAGCGGCGAACTTCGCGGCGTCCATCTGGGCTATCAGGGTCGTCTTCCAGAATCGAGAAGCTGATGTCCTGAATGGGAGCGCCGTTGGCCTGGGTCATGGCCAACAAAGACAGACGGCCAGACTTCATGTCGATAGCCATCGTGGTCTCTTGGCCTTCTGACAGCGCAACTTCCTCATCCTTGCTGATCTGCTGATCGGAGATCGTGACGATGTATTTCGCCGGGGGCACGAGCGCGTCGATCTCATCCAGTCTGCCGATCAAAGCGGTTTCGCCGGTTGCGGCGTCGCGGACGGTCACGAGGGGTGCGCTTTGCGCAGATTTGGTCTTGGCCCCCTTGCTCTTGACGGCAAGCCGCGCCGCCTTCAGCGCAAGCGCGATGGTCGTGGGTGCATGATCCTCGACGTGGGCAGGTGCGCTCGCCTTCATGCCCTCCATCTCAGCCTCAACGATATAATCACCGGGCTTCACATTTTCCGCGATGCCGGGCGCGTTGGTTTCGGCGACGAGTTTGCCGGTGTCCTTTTCGATAACCCGCCAATAGGCCGCGCTTGCCATCGGCTTTCCGCCTTCGGCGAGTGCGAGCGTGGCGCGCAGGGCTGCTTGGGGAAGTTCCGGTGCCGCAGGTGCAGCAACTTCCGGTGTCGCCGACGGTAGCGCGCCACCGCCGAGCGCACGTTGCGCAACCTCGCTGACAGCTGCGGTCAAGGCAACGGGATCTTGCGCATCGAAGAATTCGCCGCCCGTTGCCTTTGCGATGCATTGGAGCGCGCTCTGTGAAGCAGGGGGCACCGCGATAGAGATGATGTCGATGGGTACCCCAGGGACTTGTCTGGCAAACTCGTCAGCGGCAGCACAGGCGTCCTGGCGACAGTTGTCGACACCGTCGTTGACGATCACAACAGATGCCGGACGGTCCTTGCCGACCGCTTCGGCGGCCGTGCGGATGGCCTGCGCAATAGGGCCCTTGCCGCGCGGACTGAGTTTGTCGAGCGCGCCCGTCACGTCTTCGCGCGAGGAGCCGAGCGGGGCGATGACCTCCACGTCCGAGCAGTCGCCACGTCGGCGGTGTCCGAAAGACTCAAGGCCTATTCGTGCCGCATTGGCGCCGGGCGCCACCAAGGGTTTGATGAGGTCGCGTACGACGTCGATCTTGGCCCGCTTTTCATTGGGGGCGTCGAAGCGCGCCCACATTGAGCCCGAGCCATCGATCAGAAACAGAACCGAGCGTTGGCCGTTTGCCGCAGCGGGGGCGGCACCGCTCTCAGGTGGTTGTCCTTGGGCGGGCTGCGGCTCCTGGGCGCAGACGCTTTCCGGGTAAACCCCAACCCAAAGGAACGCGCCCCAAAATAGCAGTGCCAGGACTGATCGCATCGTCATCTGCTCAATTGATCCCCCAAAATGCAGCGCCATTGTAACAGCTTCGCAATTGCGTTAGCGAGGGGGGATGTCACATCCACCGGAAAGACCATGGATCATCCGATTTTGTCATTTCTGGCCAGCCGCCGTTCGGTCAAGCCAGACAAGCTGTTAGCGCCCGGTCCGACGCAGGCGCAACTTGAGCAGATTCTCACAGTCGCAACGCGCGTTCCCGATCACAAGAAATTGGCGCCGTGGCGGTTTATCGCCTTCGAAGGCGATGCGCGGGCCGCGATCGGTGAGGTCTTCGCAAAGGCTTGCGAGACGGAGGAAAAAGAACCGCCAAGCCACGTTCGACTGGACATGGAACGCGCCCGGTTCATGCGTGCGCCCTTCGTGCTGGGTGTAATCTCGCAAATCAAACCGCGCCCCGGCGCCCCAGAGTGGGAGCAGATCCTGTCTGCGGGGGCTTTGTGCTTCAACGTGTGCGTGGCCGCCAACGCGATGGGTTTTGGCACGTCATGGATTACGGAATGGGTTGCTTACAGCCCGATCGTCCGCTCCGCTCTGCAACTCAAAGACAATGAGCGGGTCGCAGGCTTCATCCATATCGGCACGCCCTCCGAAAAGCCCGAAGAGCGCGAGCGGCCGGATGCGATGTCCTTGTTGACACGCTGGAACGGATAACAGCGAACCGCCAACCCGTTAAGGCGACGTTCATCACCTTGGGTGCATATTAGACCAATGTACGCCCCTGCTTGGGTGCTTGAGTATCTGGTTCGTTTCCTCGTGTCGGTTACGGAGTGGCATCTTGAGTACTCTCTGGGACGTTCCCCAATACCTCATCATGGCCTTCTCGCTGGCCTTTCACGGTCCAGTCGAGAAGGCCAGTCGGGTTTCCCTCCACACAAGCGCACCGCATCGTTCGACCGCAACTGCCGGTTCCAGTGAGCTGCTCGACGAGAGCGCATGGTTGCGCGCGGTAAAGACCGCCTCGCCTTCATCAGACATCCTGGCGCTTTATGGAGCGCGTATTTTTCAGACCTCGTCAGGGCGCTACTATGTGGCGACGCAAGGCGAACGCTCAGAAATTCTGGCGCTCAGGGACAACGAGGAGGTTGCGGCTCGCGTGATGGCGGCCGCAACGCTTCGATTGAGGAGCAAACTTGTCGCGCTGACGGGCCGGTCTCCGACACCCGGTGCTTTGCTCGTGGCTCATGTTGCGGGTATCAAAACATCCATCGCTTATATGCACACTCTGGCGCGAGACGCCTCCATGCGAGCCGGGACGGTGATGCCGGCGCTTGCCCCGATGCTGCGCGGGAATAGAACGATGACGCTTGCGGCGCTCGACGAACGACTGCGGGAGGTCTTGGACCCGCACATGAAGGAGAATGCCGCCGAGTTCGCGCAAGTCCAGATGACCAAGCCCTTGAAGGGCAGTCTGGCGCCCAAAGAACGCACAACGTCGTCGCGAATGGCGATTGCCGACTGAAGGCTGGGTTCCTCTGATCGTCAGAAGCGGAACTGTTCCGCCAGCACGCGCTCTTCGAGCCCGTGGTCGGGATCGAACATCATGAAAAGTTCGACGTTGCGCGCCTTTTCGATCTCGACCTTGACGACGTGACGAATTTCAAAGTGGTCGGCAACCGCGCTGACGGGCCGCTTTTCAGGCTCCATGACGGTGACGGTGATGCGCGCCTTGTTGGGAATGAGAGCGCCGCGCCATCGCCGCGGGCGAAACGGGCTTATCGGCGTCAATGCAAGCAGCGGCGTATTGATCGGCAAAATGGGGCCATGAGCGGAGAGGTTGTATGCTGTTGATCCCGCCGGTGTCGCAACCAGCACGCCGTCGCAAATCAGTTCAGCCAAACGTTCCTTGCCGTCGATGCAGATCCTGAGCTTGGCAGCCTGATAGCGTTCGCGAAACAGCGACACCTCGTTGATCGCAAGTCCCTTGTGCGCCTTGCCTGCCGCATCATACGCGATCATCACCAGCGGATGGATGCGAGTGATCTCGGCTGCTGCCAGACGCTCGTGCAGGGCGTCTTCACGGTATTCGTTCATAAGAAAGCCGACCGAGCCACGGTTCATGCCGTAGATGGGGATTTTGTCGTTGATGTAGCGATGGAGCGTTTGAAGCATCAATCCGTCGCCACCGAGCGCCACGATGGCCTGGGCTTCCCGTGGCTCCACCGCACCATAAAGCGCGCGCAGCTTGTCGCGGGCCTCGATGGCTTCCGGCACATCGCTGGAGACGAACGCGATCTTGTCGAAACGGCCCTTGGACTTTGCCATGATGCGCTGGTGCTTTTTTGCTCGTTTGGAAGGCGCAGGACCGCAAGGATCCAGGCGCCAAGTCAGGGAGGCTCGCTCAAGTGGACGAAAACGACAAGCCCTCAGCCAGCAACGCGATTAAGGGACGTGTCGCCCCTCAGTCTGAAGCGGTGCTGGTTTACACCACCTTTCCAACACTGCAGGTCGCTGAAAGTGCAGGGCGCTCGCTGATCACCGGGAGATTAGCTGGGTGCATCAACATATTGCCCGCAATGGTCTCCCTCTATCTTTGGGAGGGGAAACTGGAGCGGGCCGACGAGGTCGTTCTGATCGCAAAGACGGCATCCGACAGGGCGGACGCCTGCATGGCGGCGATCGTTGCCGCGCACCCCTACGAAACTCCAGCCGTACTCGCCCTCCCGGTTGCTGCCGGAAACGCGGCATACCTCGACTGGATCGTTAGCGGAACGCGGGTCGGTTAGACTGCGGCCTTCTAGGGAGGCAGGGCTTGCACGCTCAAACTTTCATCAAGCGCCAAGCGTGCACGAAAGGCCGGCTCTTTTACCGTCAGAAAATGCCACCCATGGCTTGCTGCATGATGAAGGCGGGGGAGCCACGACGCGATCCTCTGTGGCGGCCGTTGCCAGCATAGTACGAGTACTTGCTCGATTTGGCCTTCTTCGCCGCGGCGGCTGTTGCCTTGCTTCGCTTGGCAGACTTTGAATACTTCGACTTGCTTGTTGCACGCTTCGAAGGCTGCGCTGGTTCGTAGATCTCGTCAGGCTCAGCGTATGTGCGCTGTGTATTGTGCGTCGGGGCGGCGCTCTCCGACCCGTTATCCAGCTCACTTTCCAAAGTTACAAGCCGCACTCGGCCCGGCGGAGGCGTGATGGTGGCGGATGCTGGAGGCTGTGTCGCGTCATAGTCGCGGGGACCGCCGACGCCCATCATACCTTCCGGTCGACTGACGCGGCGACGCGAGGAGCCATCGTCGTTGAGCCATGGCAGCCGCTCGGTGGCCTGAGCGACGACCTGCTTCTCAGAGGATTTCCCTGCAGTGCGTGCTGTAGCTGCACGCGCTGTAATCAGCTTAGGTCCAGAGACCAGGACCGGGGCTTTTGCGACGGTCACATCAGGCCGCCGGCGCGTATCCGGAGACCAGGCCGTCCTGCTACTAGCATCGTTGGATGTTGCAACAACTCTTTGCGAGGGGCGTTCACTTCGCGAGGCTAAGATCGCATTTGGCAGGCAGCGTCCGTCGCTGGAGAGTGTCTGGGTCGACGGGCATTGTACGCCACAGGCTGTTGCCGAATGTCCCTGTACAAGCGTCAGCAAAATGTAATCCGGAGCGTCATAGGGCAGCGTTGCGTTGACGCGATCCATGAAAGCGCGCATGGCGCGTTTGGTCGATTGCGTCCAGCCTCCGTTGATCTCGCCGCTGTAGCAGCCGACACGCTTCAGCTCGACTTGGAGATCGCGAGCGAGTTGTGCTCGGGTCTCGCGGTCGCCGGGCTTGGAGGAGGTGATACGGCCCTGCCCGGACCGGTTGGTGACGATAGCGCTCCAGGTCACGGAAGGCTTGTTGACGGCGCCCGTCTCAAGACGCATGGCAGCCGGGGCTGCAATGGCCAGATGACGTCCTGCATAGAGGCTCCCGCCCTGAGCAGCCGCCAGTTCTACTTGATCGGAGCGATCTGGAGCGGCTGAGATGCGGGTCATCTCCCGCAACGCCTGCTCTCCGTCAAAAGGAGGGGGGAGGAACGTGTAAACTCCGAGGACCAAGCCGGAAAAGATGAGGAACAGTCCGCTGATACGCTGCATGTGAAACTCTCCTCCTCACCACTCTAACGCTCGTCCACCGGCCGCCGGTTCCCTGGCGTGACTTGTGCTGTTTTTGATTATTAGCCGGCGCTCCACACGCCTTGAATTACAACGGCTTAGCGCAGGTGAATGACGACAGGAAGACGTTATCGCTCAGGATGCACCATATAGTTACCCCTGGTAAATCAGAAACTCTTATACACAACCCAAGTTTGGTATCAGCGCCGCTACAATCGGGTAAATGAACGCTGTATATTTTTTGGTTCTGAGGGCGCCGAAAAATTTGTGACGCTAGCGCGACGGGGGCGTGTCAGATGTGTATAAGATCGTCCTCGGGTTGGGGATTATGAGTCGATAACCAGTGGGCGGCGGGTACGCCCGGCCCTCGTTAAAGCGAGCGCCTCCAAGGGCCGATCGCGGCTTTGATGTCACACCTAGCTCTATGATTCTCTTAACAATTCGTTACGAATCGCGTAGCCGTAGAGGCTGAGGGGACTTGTATTGCGTCTATTGAAGCGAAGCCTTGCGCATTGGCTCAGTGCTTTTCCACAAGCGGGATCGAGCGGCGATAACCGTCTGGGATAACCTGGGGAAATCGTGTGTAAGGCAAGCTCTCAAGCGTAGCTGACAGGGTGCTATGTCGGGCGTCTGCCGCTGCCATGGGGATGGCATCGGAGCTCACGGACGGATCGATCAAGTACACCGTATGGTTGCGCTCGTATCTGCGTGTTGTTGAGAGCCCTGGTCCGATCCTCCCCTCGGGGTGGACCACAAGAGGGAAATGGCCGGTCGCCCAGTAGGAGCGTTCGATGCGGCCTCTCAGATGGAGAGGGACTATGAGGCACCTCCTAGGTGTTCTGGGGGTTCTCGCTGCGGGCGTGCTACTTGCCGTCTCGGCAGCGATGAACTGGCGATTTGGGTTCAGTCTCGGGCGAACCGAGCTGGATGGCCAGATCTACGGCGCGGCATCCGCCGCAGCGGACTGTTTGAAAGCGCTAATTCCGTTTTTCTTCTTCGCCGCGATACGAAATCGAATGTGGTCCCAAGCTGGGGCTTCGGCAATCGTGTGGGTGGTCGTAACCGCTTACTCGATGACAAGTGCGCTCGGGCACGCCGCGTTGAACCGGTTCGATACGACCGGCCAGCGTGCGCAGGCAGCTCAGGTCTATCAGGATCTGCGCGACGAGCTGAAGCGCGCCGAAGAGCAAGCCGGCTGGATTCCGCAGCATCGTCCGTATGAGACGGTGCAGAGCGCGATCGATGGGCTCAAAACGCAGAAGGCCTGGAAGTGGTCGGAAGGTTGCACGAAAATTTCGGGCAAGACCACGCGCGGCCTCTGTGAAGAGTACCACGCGCTCAATGCAGAGCTTGCTTCGGCATCCGAGGCCCAATCTGCCAACGAGCGCATCGCCCAGATGAAGGGCAAGCTCGCAGGCATGTCGGGTTCGACGGCTCTGTCGGAAGCTGATCCGCAAGCCAGGGTGCTTGCCGATCTTGCTGGTGCGTTCATTCCAGGCGTGAGCATTGAACGAGTACAGATGGCGATGACGATTTTCATCGCGATGCTGCTCGAGATTGGCTCTGGCTTCGGCATGTACGTCGCATTCAGCCAGTGGCGTATTCAAGACGCCTATGCCCCGTCCGCGCCGCGTCTGCGTCGCGAGATTGAGGATGACACTGTTGCGGCAGCAGTGGCCGCGCCGGCTCTCAATGCCGTCGCTGTAGACAAGCCGCGTTCCGGTGCAAATGATAATAGGAGCATCGAAAAGACGGCCGAACGTCCAGCTATAGAAGCGCGGACGACGGAAGCGAAAGTGATCGAGGCCAATGCCGAGATCAAAGTGGAAAGCAAGTCGGCGCCGTCCAGGTTGGTTGCGCCAGAAACTGACGTTCAACGTTTCTACAAGGAGAGCATCGAGGTCCAGGACGGATCGAGTGTTACCGCTACTCAACTGTATGAGGACTACTGCTCGTGGTGCGAAACCAAGAGCAAAGAACCTCTGGCCTTGCCGAGCTTCGGACGCGAGTTCGCAGATCTCGGCGTAAAGAAGGAGCGGATTGCAGGTAGAGTTCGGTACATCGGTATTTCTTTGAAATCCGACACTGGATACGAGGAGGCTATGAAAACGCCTACCTACCAAGTCGATGCAGCCTAAGAGCTGCTAACGTAAAGGGCCCCGGATGGGGCCCTTTTTATTTGAGAAATGCGTAAGGCCCGCAACTATGATGCGGGCCTTTTTGCTTGCCTACTTCGCAACGAAAAGCTGAGCGAGCTGCATGGCTATGTCGCGGAAGGACTGCTTGAGCTGGTCCGCGTTCAAAGCCTCATAGAAGTGCGAAAGGTCGCTGCCGCATGTTTGGAGCGTATTGATCGCCCGCGCCTTGTCGCTGGAAGACAAAGAGTCGAGGTCAAAGCCGACCGTGTAGACCTCGACGCCGGCTGCCTTCATGTTCGAACAGATTTGCTTTGCATTGTTCGACACAAAGTTAGGGTTCTGGTCTTTCCAGCCGCGATAGGCATTGTAAGCGCCATCCGTCATCAAGACCGCGATCTTGCGAAGCTTCGGCGGGTTTGAGCCCGACGATACCGTATCGGAATAGGATCCAGGTGCACTCGTGCCTGAGAAGATCGAAGACCAGTTGGGTGAGAGCGTGTACCAGGCCCATGCCGTACCGAGCGCTCCCGATGTCGCGCCATAGCCAACCAGGCTCTGGATATGCTGCAGCAGTGCATCCTTATCGCTGGTCAGCGGGATCACTGTGTTATGCTGGTCCACATCCCAGCACGTTGCGCCCCAGTTGTTATAGTTCCATTGGTCGGTAGGATCATTTTTGGTCTTGCCGGTACCCGATCCGCTGGCAACGGGCGTATCGGAGCTGTCCCAGCTTAGCGGCCTGCGGCCGCCATCGTGTGCATTCAGCCAACTGTTGGAGCCGGGTGCGGCATCGGTAAACTCGTCGGGCCCGGTCCGGTCGGTGATGCACGGAACCAGATCCCAGTTGACGTAGTGATTGACTGAATAGCCGGAACACGAGGATGTGCCGTTGGTTTCGCTTGTTGCGCCCGCGGTCCAAGTGCAGTTGGCATCCTTGCGCCACCCCGTCCACTTCGGATCGAGATTTGTGAGTTTCTTCATCAAAGTATCGGCGTCGGAACTGAGCGGCTCGCCGACGACCATGCGGGTCGAGAACGGAACCAGCGAGATCCGCGCAGCCGATGGGCTGTTTGATCCCGATTTGAGAAGGATTTTGACGAGATCGGAAGCCGCCGACTTGAGCGCATCAAGCTTGGTGCCAGTCGTGCATGGCCCGCTGCCGTTGTTGCACATGGAGCCGGTGACATCGAGCATGATGGAGATTTCAAGGTCGCTGCCGCCCGATGAAGATCCTCCGCCAATCGAGAAGCCGACCTTGGCGTTGGCGTCAACTTCGAGGGCCCGATAGTTGATCAATCCCAGGAACGGGGTTTTGATTTTGCCCCATGCGCTGCCTTCCATTGCGGTGCCGTTGTCGACGATCGCGATTTTGATTTTGGGATCTAGAATGCCGAGCCTCGTCGTGGCTGTTTCGGCAAACAACTTTTCACCGACAGCAATGGCGTCTTGCTCGTTTTGTGAAGTTTGCAGGCTTTTGGCGGCAGCCAGCAGCGCGCTATCGAGTGCGTCTACGGTGCGGCTGTTTGCATTGCTCCAGCGGCCATAGTCCACTGCGACACCGATGAAGGAGAATAGGACGATGGCAATCGCTGCAAACAGCAGCGATACGGAGCCGTTTCCGTCGTTTCGAAATAGCCGAAGGGTTTTTGTTGGCTGCGCGGGCATTTCTTTCGGTCCTGAAACAATCTTACCCTCGCTAAATATCAAGCTGCCAATTTTCGGCACGCTAACGAGGTCGTTAAAACTCGAAAGAAGCGGCCGTGTGAGAGGGTATCTGCTTTGGATGGTAACAATACCTTGAAAGGGGCTATGGGTTATTGGGTGCAAAAGAATTCGGGCGAGCCACCAGGGCCCGCCCGATCTTTCTTTGTATTCTGGAAGCTCAGTCCTTCAGCTTCAGGTGCGACACCGTAGAAGAGTTGCCCACGATGCCATCGCCGATGGTTGCGAAGACTTGGCGCAGAGCATTGCTGTCATAGGGGAAGTAGTAGTGGTTTTCCCCGCTTGAGCACTGCGAAAGCATCTGCTTGGTGTTGCCTTCCGCCGAGCCGTCACCTGGCGTTGCCGACGTCGAGAAGCCGAAGCCGATGGTGTACACAGTGACACCGGCCGCCTTCATGTTCTCGCAAAGGGCCAGAGCCTGAGTGCGAGAGTCGACGTTGGAATACTGGGTGTTGTACTCGCCGTCCGTCATGATGATCGCGACCTTGCGCGTTCCAGTGTCGGTGTAGTCGGCAGGCTTGGAGGATGCCGGCACTACGCCCGACCATTTGGGCGAGAGCATGTACCAGGCCCAGGCATGACCCAGGTGCCCCGGGGTGGCGCCGCCGACAGTCGCGTTGTCGAAGAAGTCTTCGAGCGTCGACTTCGAGGAGGTCAGCGGGATCACTGCGGGAAGCTCACGGCCGGCCACGTAGCACTTGCCATCGGACGAGTAGTTGAGCTTGTTGGTCCGACCAGAAGAGCTCTGGTTATAAGGACCGACATACTGTCCCATGCCCGGGGCGTCGTCAGTGTAACGCGTCGAAGAGTCGGTACGCTCGGTCACACAAGTCACGAGCTTGCCGGATTGGTCGGCGACGTCAGAGCACTCGCTGTTGCGGTACGGCAGGATCCAGCGGTTCTCACTGTGGTAGTAGTACTGCCAGTAGCCGTTATTGCTGCGGCCATGGTAGCGCCACACCTTGCTGTACCAGTTGTAGGCGTAGATTGCGCCGGGCGTGTAGTAGCTCGCGAGTTCGCCGACGACGTAGTCATAGCGCCCGTAAGTCTCGTACTCGTTGCCAGCGGTGCAGTACTGGTTGCTGTAGGTTGAGCCCGAGCCTGACGTTGCGCCGAACTGGCTGCCCGCCGGTTGGTTGCTGCCGTAGTAGCCTGAGTAGGAACCGGAGAATGGGCCTTGCCTGGTTTGAGACAGGTTATCGCCAGCCGAATAAGCACCCGTATCAGGAAGACCCGTCACTTCGGACGCTAGGTCGCCAGCGTTCACGTAGTCAGCCATTGGAGCAACGGCCACGCGGACGTTGTCATTGTCGCCGGTAGGATAGAGGATATCGAGCAGGTCCTGTGCCGCCGTCTTCAGACCGCTGATCTTGGTCTGACCATTGCGGGTGGAGCCCATTGAACCGGTGAGATCGATCATCATGCTGACCTCGACCTTCTGTCCGGTGCCCTGTTCGGCCTGCACCGTCGACTTGCCATTTGCTTCCATGTAGGGGATGGCGACAAACTGTCCAAACGGCGTGCGAACGTCGGCCTTGGCCTTAGCCGTCATCAAGCCATCTTCACCGATGGTGAAGACCGGCTTCACTTCGCTCTTGAGCGACGCTTCCTTGAAGTTCGCCTTGAAGAAGGCCGCGGCGATGTCTTGGCGCTCGGAAGTCGTCAGGGACGGATCCTTCATGGCGGCAAGGATGGCACCGTCGAGCGACGCCTGCATGCGCTCCTGAACCTTAATGACGCGCGAATAGTCGACGGCCAGCGCCATCAAGCCGATGATCGGTACGATCAGCAAGCCGAACAGGACCCCGACCGAGCCGTCCTCGTTCTTCATTATTCGCGCGATGCCGCTCAAATTGCGGGGTCTCATTGCCCACTCCTCGTGATACCGCTAGCGGTCCACTCCGCTCAGCATGCACGAGGTTGTGACGCATCTCCTCCTAGAGGGACGTTACGTATAAAGATCGAATTTTAAGATATGGCGGTTTCGGCGC
The DNA here is from genome assembly GCA_041397645.1 of Hyphomicrobiaceae bacterium. NCBI lineage: Bacteria > Pseudomonadati > Pseudomonadota > Alphaproteobacteria > Hyphomicrobiales > Hyphomicrobiaceae > Hyphomicrobiaceae bacterium. The sequence continues at coordinate 120,886 of JAWKWE010000005.1, forward strand.
GTTTGAATGTGCACAAGGCAAAGCCGCGATGAAGATTGCCGCACGATTTGAAATGAAAACTGCAAAAAAATGTGCTGAAAAAATTCAGAAAGAAGAAACGAGGCACGCCAACTGGTCGTGAATGACGTGCCTCGTCCAAGTGGGAGTGAGCTGGTCTTATCTCTTATTTCATAAGCCAGCCTTCGGTGCTGCTCATCTTGGCTTCGGTGATCAGGATCGGATCCGAATAGCCGTAGGGGGTCCATACGAACGGCGAGACAACGCCAGACAGAGACTTGAGCTTCACTTGGTTGGCGGTCAGCGCGACATTGAAGACCGGCCACTGGGACAAAGACTCGAGGGTGATATCGATGCTGGGCAGATACACCACACCGGTCCAGCTCTGCTTGTTCACCGACGAGATGGTCAGGCTGTAGTTGTTGCCGCGGTTGGAGCTCTCAAAGAACAAAAGTCCTTTGGTAACGCCTGACGACGGCGCCTTCAGCACGCTGTTTTCGTACGCGGTATAAGATCCGAAATTTGATTTGTTGTCGGCAAGATAAAACGTAATGCCCGCGCTTCCGTCGAGTTTGCCGGAAAGTTTCAGGTTGCCATTCTTGTTGTTGCCATTGCCGCTGGCAATCACATAAATGCCTGGCGAGAAGGTTGCGTTCTTGAATTCGGTCGCGCCGCAATATGTTCCCGGCTGTACAGCACCGCTCCATGTCTTGTTGGTGTTCGCGTTGGTGCAGCTTCCGGTCTGAACCTCACGGCTGACTTCGCTAATAGCCTTTTGGAAAGGGTTGCCGACAACCTGCGCGTTCTCAGTGACTGTGTGGGGTTCGTCTGCGATGTACAGACCGCCAGCGCTGTAGGTGGAATTTACGGTCGCGTAGCCTTTGACCAGGATACGCTTGAATTTCACGTTCGAAGACGAGACTTCATACATCGCCGCCGAGTTGTGGTTGGAGCGCACGCGCACCTGGCAGTTATGAGCGTCGATGCCGGAGTTGCTGTCCATCCAAAACGTCTTCGAGCCCGACTGGTCGAGAACCTCAAAGCAAGGTGCGCTGCTTTCAGTATCTGTATCTGAAGCGGTCGAACCATCGGGCTTGGCGAGCGCCGTTACCTCAACGGTGACTTTCTGCGCGCCGGCGAGGGCGGCGGTCGGTGTCTTGATGTCGACGATGGCGGACCCTGCAATGTTGCCGTCGTCCGTGCGGGTGAAGTTGGCCTGAGCATCGCCGATGATCTTCTTCAAATTGGCTTTGAAGTAGGTCTGAGCCACGGCGGCCTGATCCTCTGGTGCAACGTTGCGCGCCGCGAGGACTGCGGCGTCGATGGCATTCTGCATAGCGTCGCGCGCATTGAGCGTACGAGAAAATTCGATGGCCATGCCCACCATCGCGAACATTGGAACGGCCAGCAGGGCAAACATCACGCCCGTCGAGCCTTCTTCATTCTTCCTGATTGATTTCCTGGGCGCGCGGCGCTTGTCCAGACAATTGATCATATTTAGCTCCCAAACTCTTTAACGGTCCACTCCGTCGAGCTTGGGACTTTTATGACAGCGGAAACACGCAAAGCTCTTACGCGCGATCTGCAAATTTTATCTAATTCGGCTTTGAGGATGACAGCGAATTGTCTTGGTAAATTTGCGATTTACGGATTGCGGAAAGGGTGAGGAAAAATTCCCGTATTAATATTCCCGTTTCCTCCGGGATATATTCCTCATGGAATTAAATAGAGCCATTTGCATTCCAGTAACGACATTCAACCCAATTGACGCAAGGATTTCCATTTGGGTGTGCTTGCGGAAGCGATTTGTTGAAAAAATGATAGCGGCCCCATGCGGACATGGGACACACGCTAGCTGTTCTTTAGCAATTGAAGCGCCGCTCAGGCGAGGCCGGTAATACTTAGAGCGAAGGCATACGTCAGGGCGGTATCCTTCAGGGCTTCGTATCGTCCCGAAGCGCCGCCGTGGCCTGCTCCCATATTGGTCTTTAAAAGGATCAAATTGTCCGACGAGGAGTTAACCCGCAGCTTTGCCACCCACTTGGCCGGCTCCCAATATGTGACGCGCGGATCCGTTAACCCGGCGACGGCAAGAATGTGCGGATACGGATGGTGCGCTACATTCTCATAAGGCGAATATGCCCGGATGGCGGCGAATTCTTCTGCGCTGGTAATGGGATTTCCCCATTCGGGCCATTCAGGCGGCGTCAGAGGGAGGTCTTTGTCGAGCATCGTATTCAGGACGTCGACGAAAGGCACCTCGGCTATGATGCCGAGAAACAGGTCTGGCGCCATGTTGGCAACCGCGCCCATCAACATGCCGCCTGCCGAACCGCCTTGCGCAACGATCCGGCCGCGGCGCGTGAAACCCTGCGCGACCAGATATTCTCCTGCCGCGATGAAGTCGGTGAACGTGTTGACCTTGTGCTTCATCTTGCCGGCTGTGTACCAGCGGTAGCCCTTATCCTTGCCGCCCCGGATGTGGGCGATGGCGTAGATAAAGCCGCGATCGACAAGCGACAGTCGGCCGGTCGAGAAGGCGGCGGGCATAGAGATACCGTAGGCGCCATAGCCATAGAGCAAGACAGGTGCGCTGCCGTCGAGCGGAGTATCCTTCTTGTATAGAAGCGTGATCGGTACGCTCTCGCCGTCGGGCGCCGTCGCGAACAAGCGGCGCGTGACGTAATCCTGCGGATTGTGACCGCTGGGGACCTCCTGGCGTTTGCGCAAGGTGCGCGCGCGCGTTTCCATGTCGTAGTCGTAGGTTTCAGCAGGGGTCGTCATCGAGGAGTAAACAAAACGTAAATTCGTCGTGGCGTACTCGTAGCCATCCGACATTCCGAGCGCGTAGGCCTCTTCGTCGAATTCGATGGCGTGCTCAGCTCCGTCTTCGAAGCGGGTAATGACGATGCGGGGAAGACCATCCTCCCGCTCTAGGCGCGACATATGCCGGGCATAGACGTTGACGTCGATGATGAGGCGTCCAGGCTTGTGGGGGACGATTTCGCGCCAAGAGTCCATGCCGGGAGAGGTAACGGGTGTCTCGACAACGCGAAAATCCTCAGCACCTTGCGAGTTGGTCGTGATGATCAGGCGGTCGCCATTGTGCTCGACGACGTATTGGTGGCCCTTCGAGCGCGGCGCGACCAACCGTGGTTTTGCCTTGGGATCGGTAGCGTCGAGAATGTAGACCTCGCTCGTTTCATGGTCGTGCACGTCGATCGTAATGAAGCGTTGAGACTGCGTTGCTGATACGCCGACGTAAAAGCCGATATCCTTTTCCTCGTAAATGAGCACGTCGTCGCTGGCGGGTGTACCGAGGATGTGCCGGTAGACGTACAAAGGGCGATGGTTGGCATCGACGCGGACGTAATAGATCGTCCTGCTGTCGTCACCCCAGACCAGCGCTCCGCGGGTGTCGGGAATTGCGTCGGCCAGGGTCTGTCCACTAGCGAGGTCTTTGACGCGAATGGTGTAGAGCTCAGATCCCTTATCGTCACAGGCGTACGCCAGCAGCTTATGGTCCGGAGAGTGGCTCGCGCCGCCGAGATCCCAATAGGTCTTGCCGGCGGCTTCGGCGTTGCCATCCAGCAGAACGGTTGCGGTGTCGACGTCACCGCCGCGGGGGATGCGGCAGATCTGAGCGTACTGTCCGCCTTTGACATAACGAGGGAAGTACTCCCAGGGCCCATCGGGCGTTGGAACCTGTCGGTCGTCCTCCTTGAGGCGTGCCTTCATTTCCGCAAACAGTTTCTCCTGAAGCGCGCTCGTGTCTGCGAGCTTGTCACGCATGTAGGCATTTTCAGCTTCGAGGTACGCGCGGATCTCGGGATCAAGTAGCGTAGGATTGCGCATCACCTCTTGCCAGTTGGGCGCGCGCAGCCATGCGTAGTCGTCCACAAGCTCAACGCCATGGTGTGTCGAGCGCACGGCGCGGCGCGGCGCGAGTGGTGTCGAGTGGACGGAGAGGGCGGCAACGGAGGTGTCGGTCATCTGAGACTTTCAATTGGTGGAGAGGGAGGTCGAGGGGCAAAAGTCCATCGTTGCGGCCCTCGGGTCAATGTAATGAGTGTCGCTGGAGCAACTTGCGCATTCTGATGCTAATCTGAAAGCACAGATCAAGAATTCATCAAATTTGGTCATCGGGAAGTCTTCCCGTTGACAATCTATCTGCAGCAATCCAGAGATTTATTGGCTCAGACGGCTGGCTGACGCAAAGAACAGTTTGCTGTCTAGCTAAACAACTTTAGGATAGTTCAAGTCAGGCGCTAGGAATGGGCCTGAACACTGTTAAGATTTCCGGCCGAAAGCGGCGGCGACCTTCATTCAGGTATGAAAATGCAAGACGAGCAGGACGGGGCGGGAAGCACCGATTTGGTTGCTATCACAGCCAACATCGTGGCCGCCTACGTTAGCAAGAACGCCATTTCATCATCAGAGCTGCCGAACTTGATCGCGGATACCCACGCGGCGCTGAGCCGTGCCGCTGGACGTCAGGCGCCATTGGAGCGCGAGGATGGAAAGCCCAAGATTGGCGTCAAGAAGTCGGTCATGCCCGACTACATCATCTGTCTGGAAGACGGCAAAAAGTTCAAATCCCTTAAGCGGCACCTGCGTACGCACTACAACATGTCACCGGAGGAATACCGGGAGAAGTGGGGCCTGCCGCACGACTATCCGATGGTTGCGCCGAACTATGCCCGCGCGCGTTCGGACCTCGCTAAGAAAATGGGTCTGGGAACTCGCAAGTAGCGCATCGATGCTTTTGCGGAACCTGAAGCGTGGAAGTGACCGCTCATTGCCGTTGCGCTGCGCTTGAACGATCTAATTGCTAATCTCTTCCAAATCGCCAGTTGGTGATGCGCTCTTCTTTTGAAGTTGCTCGAAGGCTTGGCGTTCCCACTTGTAGTGGCGTGCCAGCGCGGCGTGCCGTGCAAGGTCGTAGGTCCAATGTCCAGCACGCGCGCGCCGCCGCTCCTCGCGTAGTGCGCGTGAAAGAAAGTGCATGACGTTGCGCCGGCCCTTTAACGAAAGATCCTCCAGCTCGCGCGGCCAAAGCGGTAGCAGTCGCTGCAACTCGGCCCTCCGCGCTGTTTCGGGCAGGAGACTGATATCCGAGGCAGAATGAGCGGATACGGATGAATGGTTGTGCATGCCCGCCAGAATCGCCGGGCTTGAGCAGGCGAGGATAACTTCCCCGCCACGGTATCGACACCGCACGTCGAATAGAAAAAATTGCGTAATACTTATCCCCGCCATTCACGCTTGAAATAGCTTTCAATCCTGTGCGCGTGAGCTTCGCGCTAGCATTGGCAAATTGGAATTACGAGTTGCGGGGCGTTCTCATGTTCAACAAGACGATTGAGGTTTCCAATTTTTCTGAGGGTGCAAACTGCGCAGCTGTTAGGCGCACGCCAGAACCAGCGGCGGGCGTGTTTAATGATGCACAGTTTCAGTCTTCACGGAAGGTGATCGAGTTTGCGGTCACGCGGGTGTTTGACGTCGAGCAGGCGCAGCTCGCCGCCTTCAGTCGTGGCGTTGCTCGCGCCGCCCATGCCCGACAGGTTGCCATGTATCTCGCTCACGTCGCTTGCCGCATTTCGCTGACGGACGTCGGGCGCATGTTCGGGCGTGATCGCACGACGGTGGCGCATGCATGTGCGGTAATCGAAGACGAACGTGATGATCCCATCTTCGACCGCGCACTCGATCTTCTGGAATGGGCGGTTCCAATCATGGCGTCTCGCACAAGCACGCCGATGACGAGCCAACGGTCCGAGGGTTAATTCCATGAATGAAAGACGCGCTGTGCGTTCGCCTGGGCGGAACGCCAAGGTCTCACACGCTCGCGCTCCGCGCATCAACACGCAGGAAAGTCCGCTGGCGTGGCTTGCTGGTCGCAAGGACAAGAATGGTCGCGCTCTGATCTCTCGTGAGGAGTTCGAGGCGGGAGAACGGCTGCGGCGTGATTATCACTTCGCGTTGCTTGCGCAAAAGGTGACCGCAAGCTGGTCGGCAGTCTCGTGCGGTTCGGGTTCGCGCCGGTCAGCGCCTGGCATGGGCGTTGATCTGGCAGACAACGTGATTGCCGCCCGCGAGCGCGTTAATCGTGCGTTGCTTGCTGTCGGCCCGGAACTTGCGGGCGTGTTGATCGATGTGTGCTGCTATCTGAAGGGGCTTGAAAGCCTGGAGAAGGCATCCGGTTGGCCGCAACGCTCCGGCAAGATCGTGCTGCAGATCGCGCTGCAATCCTTGGCGCGTCACTACGGATTGAGCGGGCACGCCGTTGTCCAGTCTTCAGGGCCTGCGCGCGTCAATCACTGGGGCGCACCCGATTATCGTCCGACCGTCGAAGGAGCGGAGGGGTGAGAAGTCTGTTATCTCGGGAGCGTGCAGGAGAGGCTTAGGCTGCCGCGATTTCGCCGGCATCTGCGCGGATGCGCTGGATCATGGAGGCAAGGCCATTGGAACGCTGTTGCGTCAGGTGCTCCTTCAGTCCCAGCTTTGCGAAGATGGCCTGGGTATCGGTGGCGAGAATCTCAGAAGCGGTTTTTCCCTCGTAGATCGAAAACAGGATGGCGATGAGCCCCTGCACGATCATGGCGTCGCTGGCGCCCTGCATCTCTAATTTGTCGCTACCGCTGCCACCCACCGGAATGCGTTTGGTTGCGAGCCAAACCTGGCTCGCGCAACCGCGCACCTTGTTGGCGTCGGTGCGCAGTTCATCAGGCAAAGGGGGGAGTTCGCGGCCGAGTTCGATCACGTAGCGATAGCGATCCTCCCAATCTTCCAGCAGTTCGAAGTCAGAGAGGATGTCGGCAATAGCCATGGATTGCGTGCGCCTCTTGTTAGCAGCTCCCCGCGGTTGCGGATTGCCCTCACATAAGACACTTAGGCGCCAACGACGGTGCGGTGCAAGAGTAGGCTGGTCGGTGAGGGGACCTCAGGGTGAAGCCGGCAGCGTCCAATGCCAGCCTCAGGTGCCGCCTCGCACGACCAGCCGTCCGGTTGCCTTCGGGTGCGGCGATTGCGCACCTCCACGCCAGTTGGGTTCGAGATCTCCTGGCTTGAGCGTTCCCGTTTCAATCCCTGAGCCCTGGAACTGGCTGGCGTAGGAGCCAGAAGCATTCTTGCGTGATGCGTTGTCGCCAGCGGAAGCGGCTGCCGCGATCTGTTCGCTGATGGTGTCGTATGCGAGCTCGGCGGCGAACTGCGCCTTCTTCTTGAAGCTTCCCCATAGCGTGCCAGCCTGCTCGCACGTCTCTGCGTTGCGGTCGCAGAACGTGACAGTCCAGTGCGCCGCCAAGGCCGCACGGTTATACAGCATCTCCTGCTGCTCGCTGTCGGAAGGCAATAGCGCCACGCCCACCGCGACGATGATGCCTAATCTCAAAAGTCCCATCGCTGAAAACTCCCAGCGGTCCAAATCCCGGGGCGGATATGGCCGAACGCGAGACGAATAATACTGACCTTCAAAGTAAGGTTAGCAAACATACCTCAAGAAAGCGCATGAACGAGGGATGCAATTCGATGTGTAATTGAAGCAGTTTGTCCTCAAATTTGCGTAAAATTTTAGACATCGGCGCGCACGCTTCACTTTGCGCTTAACGTTTCCTAACCGGTTAATGTCCTCTTAACGCCTGCACCCGATACTCAGGGTCAGTGTCATTGTTAGTTTGTGAGAAGGTGGGCGATGTCTGCCCTGACCATGTCGCGCGAGACGCGTATCTGTGTGGCGGCGTTCGTGATGCTGACCACTGGGCTGACGTTCAATCTGATCTTCTTTCAGGGGCGTCGCCTGCCGAGCCCGTTCGAGACCGCCGCCATTGCGCCAAGCGGCTTCAACGCTTCGATCAATGATGCGCGCGTATCCAACCAGGTCGCCGAAGCATCTACACCTCAAGCGCAAATCGCCGCCGCCCGTCCGACCATTGAGGTGCCTGGCGCGTTTGCGGCCAGCGAACGGCCTCTACCGATAGCAAGCGCGCCTGCGCCGAGCATGTCGCGCGTCGAGTTGGTGAAAGCGGTCCAGCGCGCTCTTGTTGTGCGGGGCTATGAGCCCGGCGAGGCAGATGGCATCATGGGATTGATGTCGCGCGCCGCCATCATGGCCTATGAATCCGACAGCGGTCTCAGTCTCACCGGCGCTCCCAGCGAAGATCTCTTGCGACGGCTGCAGGGAACGACGCCGGCTCCGGTTCCCGCGCGCAGAGGACCCCCACCGGTCAAGACGCTGGAAGCGGCAACGATCATCCGTAACGTAGGCCAGTCGCTGGCCGCCCTTGGATACCCCGTTGCCAAGAATGAGACCTCGATGAGCGCTGAGCTGGTGCGCGCAATCCGCGACTACGAGGCCTCCCAAAAGATGCCGGAAACCGGCCGTATCTCGGCGGCGCTCGTCGCGCGACTGTCGCGCGCGGCGCGGGGCCGGGTTTCGCAAGCGCGCTAAATCGCGCTAAAGCGGACGGCTCAGGGGGCCAACATGCGTCTTAAAGCCGAAATCTGGGTCAAAGCCTATTTGCGACGTTGCGCGACCCACGGCGCGATGGGCGTCGTGGTGCGCCACGGCGATGACGATGCGGGGGCCATCTACATCAAAGTTCTCAGGGGCGATGGCTTGTGCGCGCTGTTTGGCCCCGCGCCCGCTGGACTGGCCGGAGCCGATTTCGACAGGCGCTGGGTCGCTCTGGCGAAGGGAGCGTTCATGTCGGAAGACGAGGCGCGTGGGATGATCGAGCGCGAAGCCCGCATCGATTCCGACTTATGGCTGATCGAGATCGAGGACCGTGAGGGGAACCACTACCTGGGCGACGATCTTCTCGTCATGAAAGAGTGAAGCGTGTGATCTCCCGGCGTTAACGCTCCGTTAAGTCCAGGTTGCTTCAAACTATGTCGGTGCGCCGATTCTCGGCATCTCCGGCGCACGCACTCTTCGGACGCGGTTGTGAGGGTAAGTAGAGCGTCGAGCAGGGTGCATCGGATAGCCGTCGAGGATGCCAGAGGGTGCGAGGGTCAAGGCCCTTGCGAACATGAGAGCAGGCCATGGCAACCATCCTGGAATTCCGCCCCGAGCGGACGAAGCAACGCGCAGCACACGCGCGTCGTCTACCGCTCGGTTGTGAAATCGTTCCTTTTCCCGGCGTTCGCTACGAATACAGCGTGCAAGCAGCCGACGTCGCGCCGAAGGGTCGGCGCAAGGCGGTGCGCAAGCGGGATAAGATCGATCTCAAGTAACCGATCGTTTTCAAGGCGAGGCTGTGAGCGCAAAGTGGGCGAAGGGCCTTCCATTGCGAGCCGCACTCGGGCTCGCTCGCGCGTCGTCAGCGCGATAGAAATGCGGCCGCGCCGCTAGCGCGCCGTTTCCACGAATGCCAATTGGGCCGGCAAGCATTGGGTACGCAAATCGTAGCGTTCCACAATGGTGCGCCGTGCCGCCTCGCGCAGACCGACGAAGTCTTCCGGTTTGCTCAAAGCCGCGATCATCGCCCGGCTCCATCCATCGACATCGAAAAAGTCGACAAGCTGGCCGTTGACGCCGTCGCTGATCACTTCCTCCACGGGCGGCGTGCGTGAGCCGATGACAAGGGCGCCCGCGCTCATCGCTTCCAGCATCGACCACGACAAGACGAAGGGATAGGTCAGGTAGGCGTGCACGCGGGTTACCTTCATCAGGTCGATGAAGGTGCGATAGGGGATCTTGCCGGTGAAGTGAACCCGCGACATGTCGAGCCTGTCGCCGACCTCATCCAGAATGATCTGTTTCCAGCTTTTGCCATCAGGAGGTGGATTGCTGTAGCTGTGTCCGTCGCCGCCCACGATCACGGCGCGCGCGTTGGGCCGCGCGTCGAGCACCGCGGGCAGTGCGCGCATGAAAATATGAAGGCCGCGAGCTGGCTCCAGATTGCGATTGATGAAGGTGAGGATTTCGTCGCCCGCCTTGGCAGTGTGTGAGGTGTCTGGAATTTGAATGCTGGCGGCGTTGTCCGGGGAGGCAAACGCGGTGTCGATGCCTTCATGGATGACGCTGATGCGATCTTGCAGAAAGGCAGGGTGTGAGCGCGCCTGCCATTGGGTCGGCGTCAGGATCTTGTCCGCTTCGACGCTGGCCATCACGAGATGAGCACTTCCCGCCGTGCGCATGATGCGGTTCGCCGTCGATGCTGTCGAGAACTCCGGATCGAAGCCGAAGGTCGGATCGTCGGGGCCGTAGTAAAATTCGCCGTAGAGAAGATGGCGTGCGTCGGGCCACACGGTGTGCAAGAACAGCGTTTCTCCCCAGCCAGGCGTGCCGAACACGACATCGGGAACGAAGTTATGCCTGTCACGCAGTTCGAGCGCCACAGCGGCGACGGCCTCGCCGCGGCGGGTCATCTGCGCGTAGGTTTCCGCCAAGCGGAAGTCGGCAGCTTCGAAGCGCCGTTCGCGCCATGTGTACTTCACGGCGGGAAGTGAAATCGTGTTCGGATTTGTGGTGGGCGTGAGGCCGACGACGGTATGTCCGCGCTCGATGAGCGCCGGTGCGAGGTTTTTGAATTGGCCCGGAAAGTTGTTGTGAACGAAGAGAATGCGCATGCTTGTGTGTCCGGCTGGTGTCCGACGCTCGCAACTGAACGGAAAATTCTTGAAACCCGCGCGGCCTTTCGAACTACTCCGATGATGTAGGCTGCCGGCAGCGTAACAAGGCGCGGCGAGGAAACGCTAGCGAAGCGACTTTGGTGCGCACGTCGCCTTGGTCAGTCCGGCCTGAGCTATCGCAGAATACGACAAGCCCTTATCGGGTGCCCGCACGACGACGAGGCCTCGGCGTACCGGCACTGTGAGCGGCGCCTCGGCGGTGCTCATTTTGCCCCGCGCTTCCGGTGTCAGTCCCATAAAGCGATCGTCGCCCGGAACGAGTGTGAGCGCGATATCGGTCACGCGCCCGACTGGAGCTGCGGCGAAATAGGCCGACGTTCCATCGCGGTCGAAGACGCCGATGGTCCAGCCGTGATCGGGCAGCTCGGCAGAAACCGAAACCGGTCCGTTGGTCGTGTCGAACCTGCACAAGGCGTAGAGTGCGTCGGTGCTCATGAAGGGCAGCACCTGTTGCCCTGGACGGATCGGCGGCAGGATCGTCATGGTGTTGGCCGGAAGCTGGCTCGCTAACAGTTTATAGGCCGAACGCGAGGTGTCGTTCATTGCGCGTAGCGTGGTCACGATGTGAACGGCGCCGGCGACGCACAGCAGGATCGCGACAAAGTGCGCGGTGAACAGGCGTGATTGAGAAGAAGGCGCCGCCATGCTCATGAGCAATTCTCCCGGCGAATTTCCGGCAGCATCTTGTAGCGCTCTGCGCGTTCCTCTTCCGAAAATCCTGTCGCCGGGTCGAGCAGGCTGAACACGATGACAAGACGTCCCGCGCCGCCGGTCGGAAGCCAGTTGCCCGGACGTGCATCGCGTCCCAGCGTGATGATGTAAGAGCCGTCGGGATTGGCAGCGACGGTGTCGCTGGTGAATGCGTAACGATCTGCGTCGTTCGAGATGAGCTGGCCTCGGCTGTCGAAGACACTCAACGACCACCACAGTCCGTGAGCATAGGGACCTTCGAGCACGTAATCGCACGAGGAGTGAAGGTAGGCGCCTTCGGCATCTGAATTTGCCTCGTAGGTGCCGGCGGAATCCGACGACAACCTGAGCGCGCTGCTACGGGCGAAGTGCGCCCGCGTGTAGGGATCGGCGCTGCTTCTTCCCGCGCCCTTCCAATGTACCCACGGCCCATAATTGATGGTGGAGAGCGCCGAGCCATGATTGATCATGTAGCGTGCGGACAGCACACCGAATGCTACGGCGATAGTGACCGCAGCCGTCGTTAGCAGGAGACGGAAGAAGGTTCTTCCAATCTGCTTCAGCCCGTCGCCGAGCGCACGCGGCAGGCGCGGCACCTTCATGCGCGGTGCACGGCGCGGCGCTTCGCTCTCAACCGTCTCGGCGGTTTCGCTGGAGATCTCATCGAGCGCCACGGCCAGCTCCTTCGCGTGGGCTTTCTGCATTGCCAGCGGCGGTGCGCGTCGAGCCGGTGGCGATCGGCGCACCAGCCGGTGCTGTGCGGTCTGCACGTTTGCCAGGTGTTGGCGCGCCTGGAGCGGATGGCGTGCCAGGCGTCGCCGGATTGTCGGGCGCGGGTTCAGGCAGGCCGCCAGCCTTACGCAGGGCCTGTGCAAGCTTCTTCAGCGCCTCCCGAGTTTTATCGGGTAGCAGCTTGGAGCTACGCGCATCGGCGTCCGGTTGGACTATGCCTGCTTCGATCTGAGACTGTTTGAGGGCCGCAAGCCGCGCCTGCTCGGCCACCTGCACGGGATGCGGTTGCAAACCCGGGATGGTCGGGATGTTCATGTCGGTGTGCGCGACGGCCATGACGTTATGCCAGATTGGAGCCGCTTGATGACCACCGGTGACATGGCCCATGGGCCGGTTGTCGTCGTTGCCGATCCAAACGACGCCGACGTACTTACCCGTGAAGCCGACGAACCACGCATCCTTCGGACCGGTACTCGTTCCGGTCTTGCCGGCAACGTTCGTGAAATCCAATGCCGCAGCCTTGCCGGTGCCCTCCTCGACGACGCGGTAGAGCATCTGGTTCATCTGTTCGGCGACTTGGGGGCGGACAACCTGCGGCGCGGGCGGCTCGTCGCGTTCACGTGAGTATAGCAAATCGCCCCTGGAGGTCGTTATGTCGAGGATGCCATAGGGCTTGGCGAGCTTGCCGTCGTTGGCGAAGGTGGCAATGCCGCCTGCGTGCTCGATCAGCGTCATGCCGCCGTCGCCGAGCGCCATCGAACAGGTTTTCTTCACGCCTGTGATGCCGAGCCGTCGGGTCATGTCGATGACCTTCTCGCGGCCAACAGCGAAGGAGAGTTCTGCGGCAACGGTGTTGAGGGAGCGTGCCAGTGCGTTCCAAAGCGGAATGCGGGCGCCCGAACCGTGGCTGCCGCCGTAGTTCTGCGGATGCCAGTTGCCGCACGAGCGCGAAGCGTCTCGCACGGGCGTCTGCGGGCGATAGCCGTTTTCGAGCGCGGTCGCGTAAACGTAGACCTTGAACGATGAGCCGGGCTGACGGCGTGCTTTGGTGGCGCGGTTGAACTGGCTGTCTCCGTAATCAAGGCCGCCGACGATGGCGCGCACAGCGCCGTCCGTTTCGGTGACGACTATGGCGCCCGAGCTGTAACGCAGCGCGCGGCCTTCCTTTGCGACAGCGCTCTTGAGGGCCTCTTCTGCCTTGCGCTGGAGCGACAGATCAACAGTGGTGCGCGCGGTCAACACATACTGACCCTTGCCCTGAGCAAGACGTTGCACTTCATCGAACGCCCAGTCGAGGAACCAATCCGGACTGGTGGAGTTCGTGTGGTCGATGACGCGCGCGGGGTTCATACGCGCGTTGTGAACCTGCCCGGAGGTATAGAAGCCTGCTTCCACGAGATTATCGAGCACCTCGTTGGTGCGCGCGCGCGATGCTGGCAGGTTGACGTGTGGCGCGTATTTGGTCGGCGCTTTGAACAGACCAGCCAGCATCGCCGCTTCGGCCATGGTGATGTCACGCACCGATTTGCCGAAGTAGTACTGCGAAGCCGCTTCGACGCCCACTGCGCCGCCGCCCATGTAGGCGCGGTCGAAGTAGAGCTTCAGGATCTGTTGTTTGGTGAAGCGGCTCTCAAGGAGGAATGAGAGAAACAGCTCCTTGATCTTGCGCTGGAAGGAGCGCTCGGACGACAGAAACAGGTTCTTGGCGAGCTGCTGCGTCAGCGTAGAGCCGCCCTGCACGACGTCGTTGGCCTGGATGTTAGTCATGAGCGCGCGAAAAGTGCCGGCGACGTCGATGCCATAATGTTCGAAGAAGCGGCGGTCTTCGGTCGCGAGGGTCGCCTTGATCAGATAGTCCGGAATCTCGCTGAGCGGCACCGCATCGTTGTGCAAAATTCCGCGCTTGCCGATTTCGTTGCCGTTGGCATCGAGGAACTTCACGGCAAATTGCCCGGTCTGGAATTTGCTCTCGTCAAATTCCATGAGGGCAGGAAGCGCCAGCGCATACATGGCGATGAACCCGCCAGTAGCCATGGTGACGCCCTCGGACAGGAACTCGTTGAGAAGCCGCCGCCAGCCGGTCAGCTGAAAGCGTGCAAAGAAGCTCGATCCCGCGTTCCAGCCATCCTTGATGGTGGCCCAGGTTTCAACCAGCACCGAATTGATCTTGGAGTCGAGCCCCAGCCAATCGATGATCCGGTCGCGCCCGCCTCGCTTATGGAACCAGTCGTTCAAAGCGTTTATCTGCCTATTCGCGCCGTCTGCCTGTTTCGTGTTAGGCTCGCGGCCGTTTTGCTGGGCTCAAGCGTGTGTTTGTCAGCCAGCGCGGACCCACGCAGCCCCCTGCGCCTTCAATTTTGCTTTTGCCCTATACGCGCCGCCTTTGTCACGTGCGCCGTTCGCGCTAAGAAGGTTTTTCCTAGCGAATCTGAAGACGACCAAATTGTGATTATTTGAAGCCGTGGGCAAGCCTTACGGCAGGAAGAGCACCCGAATTGACCCGTACGCCACAGCCGTTCTGGAAAACGAAGACTTTGGAGCAGATGAGCCGTGAGGAGTGGGAATCGCTCTGTGACGGTTGCGGGCGGTGCTGCCTTGTTAAATTGGAGGATGAGGAAGACGGTCAGATCCACCTGACACGTCTGTCCTGCCGGCTGCTGCATGTGCGCTCGTGCCGGTGCTCGCGCTACGAAGAGCGTTTTTCGCTGATGCCGGATTGCATAGAGATTACGAGAGAAAAAATCGCCAAGATCACATGGCTTCCGGTGTCTTGCGGATATCGCCGCATCCAAGAGGGGCGTGATCTGGCGTGGTGGCACCCGCTCGTTTCGGGTGATCCGGAAACCGTGCATCAGGCCGGAATTTCGGTGCGCAGCTTCGCTATGAGCGAAGCGCGCGTGAAGGAAGTGAACTACGCCCGCTACATCATCGACGATTTCGAGCCCGCGTGAGTTGGCTAAGGCCGAGGATAGGATGGGGCGGGCGAGCAATTTATCCCCGCGGGATGCTGCTGCGGTACACTGGAGAATTTTGCAGTATATTCTGAAATTAATATGTGAAATCAATATGATAGATCGAAATTGGCATTGACAGCGTAACGGTCTTGAGGCATAGTTCGACTATACCTCGCAATGTGTTTGATGATCAGCCTCGCTCTCAAAGCGAATAGCTTTTCAAAAGCTTCTGATCTGACAAGCATACCGCCTGCCAGATCAGGCGGCGTGGCGGAAATACCAACAACCTGTGAGATCAGCACCATGGCGGACCCTACCGGCTCGGCTCGCGCGGGCGCACGCAAAGGTGTGTCCAAGGGCCCGGCCCGGGCGAAGGCCAAAGGCGCGTCCAAGCGCTCGGCGGTTCGCCCGAAGGACCTCGTGCGCCGGATCTACAACACAATCGACAAGGAGCTGACCAAACTCGAAGGTCACAAGGGCGCTTCGAGCCAGGATCGCGAGCGCGCCTCGCGGGCCCTGTCGCAAATGGTGAGCAGTCTAGAGAAAGCTGTGGAGATGCAACGCGAACTGACCAAGCAGACGACGACCACCATCAAGGGCCGCGATAAGGAGGCGCTGAAACATGCGGAAGAATTGCGCCGCGAGATTGCGGACCGCCTTGAGCGCCTCCATCGCAAGCGGACAGCTGCAAAGTGACCTCGCTGAACTGAGCGCCAGAGAGCTTCAATTCCTTCGCTACGATTGGCAGCTTTGGGCGCGCGATGATCAGTTGGAGCCGTTAGATGAGCTGCGCGCGGAAGGGCAAGCCCAGGAGGCGTCGCCGCTCTGGCGGGTGTGGATGCTTCTGGGGGGGCGCGGATCCGGCAAGACGCGGGCTGGTGCAGAATGGGTCCGTGCGAAAGCCTGCGATCCTGAAAGCGGCCACGAAGCTCGCATCGCCCTGGTGGGCAAAACGATTGGCGACGTGCGCAGCGTGATGATCGAAGGCGTGTCCGGCCTGCTGGCCATTCATCCCGCGCATGAGCGGCCCGCTCTGGAGATTTCGAAAAAGCAACTGACGTGGCCGAGTGGTGCGATTGCGCAGATGTTTGCCGCCGACGAAGCAGAGGGCCTGCGTGGACCGCAATTCACGCACGCTTGGTGCGATGAGTTGGCCAAGTGGCATCGCGGCGAGCGTGCGTGGGACATGCTGCAGTTCGCGCTGCGGGTCGGCCAGGCGCCACAAGCTGTGGTGACGACGACGCCGAAGCCGCTTCGGTTCTTGAAAAAGATCATGGAGGATACCGCAACCGTGACGGTCAGACTTGCGACCACCGACAACGCGAGCAACCTCGCGCCTGCTTTTTTGGCAGAGATGAACCGTCGATATGCAGGCTCTGCGCTGGGCCGCCAGGAGTTGCAAGGCGAGATTGTAGAAGACGCCGAATATGCGCTGTGGCGACGGCACTGGATCGAGGAAACCCGCATGGCGCACGCCCCCGAGTTGGTGCGCGTGGTCGTGGCGCTCGATCCTCCGGTGACGTCTACGCGTGCGTCCGACGCTTGCGGAATTGTGGTTGCAGGGCTCGGCGAGGATAAGCGCGCCTATGTGCTTGCAGATCGTTCGCTGCAGGGACGCGAGCCCAACGTGTGGGCCAAGGCTGCCATCGCCGCCTATGACGAGTTCGGCGCCGACGCACTCATCGCCGAAGTCAATCAGGGCGGTGATCTGGTGGCCGGCGTGCTTCAGCAGTTCCGCGCCGGTGTGCCCGTGCGCAAAGTGTACGCAACGCGCGGCAAATATCTGCGCGCCGAGCCTGTTGCCGCCCTCTACGCGGAAGGACGCGTTGTGCATATCGGTCGCTTGGAACGGCTTGAAGATCAGATGTGTGCGTTCGGGCCTGACGGCAAAGTCGATGGCCGCAGCCCCGATCGGGTCGATGCATTGGTGTGGGCGCTGACCGAGCTGATGCTGTCTGGCGGCTCGCCGAGGATGCGAATGCTGTGATCGGGTTCTTCGGCTTTCCCAAGGGGAGCGAGGACTCGAAGGCGATTTAGACCAGAGGACAACTGAAATGATGCTTGTACCCGACGCCCTGCGGCGCTGGATGGTTGGCCGCGCACTGTCATCGTTGGGGGCTTCTGCGGTTTTGGCGGGCAGTGAGAGCGCGTCTGCCGAAGCGAAAGCTTCACGCGCCAATGGGCTGGTCGCGATTGAGTCTCTTGGCGAGCCGGTCTGGAGCCCACGCGATTATGGTGCCTTTGCGCGTGAAGGCTTCATGCAGAATGCAATCGTGTATCGCTGCGTGCGTATGATTTCGGAAGCGGCGGCCTCAATTCCTCTGCTACTCTATCGTGGTAACGAAGAGATCGAGCGTCATCCTTTGCTCGATCTCATGCGTAGCCCCAGCTACGACCACACCGGGCAGGATTTTCTGGAAAGCTGGTACGGCATTCTGCTGGTTGCAGGCAACGCCTACGTCGAAGCAGTTGCAGTAGGAGGTGAGGTCCGCGAACTGCATATTCTGCGACCCGACCGGATGAAAGTGGTTCCTGGGCCGGACGGCTGGCCTGAAGGCTATGAGTACTGCGTCAGTGGTCAAACAGTGCGCTTCACCGACGAAGTTGTGCCCGGAGTGAGGCCGATCCTGCATACGCGGCTTTTTCATCCCGCCAACGATCATTATGGCTTGAGCCCGATCGAAGCTGCCGCGACCGCGATCGACATTCACAATCAGGCCTCCAGATGGAACAAGGCGCTGCTCGACAATTCGGCGAGGCCATCGGGCGCTCTGGTTTACGCAGCCGCTAACGGCTCAATGACGGCCGAGCAATTCGAGCGACTGAAGCGCGAGCTTGAGAATTCTTATCAAGGCGCAATGCATGCGGGCCGCCCGCTCTTGCTTGAAGGCGGGCTGGACTGGAAGCCATTGTCGCTCAGTCCCAGGGATATGGACTTCATCGCGGCGAAGAACAACGCCGCCCGTGAAATTGCACTCGCTCTTGGCGTACCGCCTATGCTGCTCGGCATTCCGGGCGACAACACATATTCGAACTACGCAGAAGCTCAGCGGGCGTTCTGGCGGCAAACCGTGCTGCCTCTCGTCAATCGAATGACTCGGGCGTTCTCTCTGTGGCTGGCCCCGTCTGATGTCGGCATCGGGCCTCAAGGTGGCGATTTGGTTCGGCCGCTTGGGAATGAAGGGGTGTCGCTGGAGCTGAAACCAGACCTTGACCAGGTCGAGGCATTCAATCCCGAACGCGATGCCCTGTGGGCGCGGCTGCAGGCGGTGTCCTTCCTGACCGAAGATGAGAAGCGGATCGCCGCTGGTTACGGTCCGCTGAAGGAGACAGATACAGAAAGCGCGAACGGGCCCAGGTGAGGCTTTTCCAGCCCGACAAATTCCAAGCAAACAATTGACCAACGGAGCGAACATGAGTGCGCGCGCCCACTTCCTCATGCCTGCAAGCGCGGACGTGAGCGAACCAGCCAGGCTGGAGACGAAGGAGATCCTGGAAGATGGCACCTTCGAGGGCTACGCCAGTCTTTTCGACGCCGAGGATATGGGCCGTGACGTGGTGATGCGCGGGGCTTTCTCTGAAAGCCTGCGTGCCAAGGGCGCATCGGGGATCAAGATGCTGTTCCAGCACGATCCGTCGGAACCCATCGGCGTGTGGGAAGAGATAAGGGAAGACGCGAAAGGGCTTTATGTGCGCGGCCGTCTGATGACGGCGGTTGCAAAGGCGCGCGAGGTATTGAGCTTGATGCGGGCAGGCGCGCTCGACGGCCTTTCGATTGGCTTCAAGGCGCAGCGCACCCAACGCGATGCGCGCACCGGCGTGCGCCGGATACTGAAACTCGATTTGTGGGAAATCTCCGTCGTCACCTTCCCGATGCTGCCGAGTGCACGGGTCGCAACCGTAAAAATGCCGCCGCTGGTGCGCGGCAGCGTGACGACACGGGACTTCGAGCGGTGGCTTACGCGGGACGCTGGGCTGACGCGCAGCGAGGCGCGCGCGCTTGCGCGTGGCGGCCTTAAAGAGCTGAAGACGCTGCGAGAGGCGCGCCTTTTGCTGGACGATGATCCGCATTTCGCCGCCCGCGTGCGGGCCGCGGCGCGGATGCTGAAACAGTAGTCAGACCTCAAAGGAAAATTGGACATGGATACGACCTCCCTTGAAACCAAGGGCGTGGGCGGGGAAGCCGCGCGCGCCATCGACGAATTCATGGAGGCTTTCGAAGCCTTCAAGGAAACCAATGACGCACGCCTTGCTGAAATCGAACAGCGTGGCGCCGCAGATGGCGTGCGCGAGGAAAAGCTGGCGCGCATAGAGGCAACGCTCGACACGCTCTCGCGCAAGGCGCAGCGTCCGCAACTCGGCGCGTCGTCCGTGCAGGCTGGCGATGTCGCGCACAAGACTGCATTTGATGCCTATGTGCGCAAGGGCGATGCCGCGCGCCTCGTCAAGCTGGAGGAAAAGGCGCTTTCCGTCGGCTCAGGCCAGGACGGCGGCTATCTGGTTCCCTCTGAAACGGAAGCGGCCGTCAACCGCCTGCTGAAGGCGATCTCGCCGATCCGTTCGATTGCGGGCATCCGCACGGTTTCGGGTTCGGTCTACAAACGCCCCTTCGCAACGACGGGTGCGGACTCGGGCTGGGTCGCTGAAACGGCGGCGCGGCCCCAGACCAATACGCCCGTGCTCGCCGAACTTTCATTCCCGACCATGGAGCTTTACGCCATGCCGGCAGCGAGCGCGTCGCTGCTCGACGACGCTATTGTGAATATCGACGAATGGCTGGCAGAGGAAGTTCGCATTGCCTTTGCCGATCAGGAAGGCGAGGCTTTCGTCAATGGTGATGGCGTCAACAAGCCCAAAGGCTTCCTCACGTACACTACGGTCGATAACGCTTCGTGGTCGTGGGGCAACCTAGGCTACGTGGCAACCGGCGTTTCTGGCGACTTCCCGGCTTCGGACGCAGGCGACAAGCTGCTCGATCTGATCTACGCGGCTAAGGCGCCATATCGCGCCAACGCACACTTCGTGATGAACCGCTCCACTCAGGCCGCTATTCGCAAGATGAAGGACGGCCAGGGCAATTACCTGTGGCAGCCGTCGAACGCACCTGGAGAACTGCCCTCGCTGATGGGCTACGGCGTGGTCGAGTGTGAGGACATGCCGAACATCGCCGCCAACTCTTTGTCGATCGCGTTCGGCGACTTCTCGCGCGGCTACCTCGTCGTTGATCGCGCCGGAATCCGCGTTTTGCGCGATCCATTCTCGGCCAAGCCCTACGTGCTGTTCTACACGACCAAGCGCGTGGGCGGCGGCGTGCAGGACTTCGACGCGATCAAGTTCATGAAGTTCGGCGTCAGCTGAGGCAGCGCTTCCACTGGTGTCTTGAGGGCCGGCGTTCGGATGGGCGCCGGCCCTTTGCCGTTGCAGACAACTCATTCCTCGCAGGTTCTCCTCCCGCCTGCGGGGCGTCTGGCGGCGGGGTCGCGCCACCCCGGCGATCCCGCCGCCGATTTTCACGCGCATGGGAACTTTCAAAGGATTTTGCGATGGCACTCGTGATGACGAGCGCGCCCGCTTCCGAGCCGGTGACGGTGGAGGAGGTGAAGGCGCATTTGCGTGTGGATGGCGCGGCGGAAGACGTGCTCATCGGCAGTCTCATTCTCACGTCGAGGCTGCATATAGAAGCCGCGCTTGCACTCGCCTTGATCGATCAGAGCTGGACGTTGCAGCTCGATCGTTGGCCACGCGGTGGCGAAGTCGAAATTCCCATGTCGCCCCTCAATGCGATTACAAGCGTGCGTGTAAAGGGAGCGGACGGAAACTCGATCACAGTTCCCCAGACCAGTTATCTGGTTGACCTTGCATCAAAGCCGCCGCGACTGGTTTGGAACTCGACCACCCGGCCCGATCCTGGCGTGCCCGCGATGGGCATAGAGATCGCTTTCGAAGCTGGCTTCGGTCCCAATCCCGCGCATGTGCCAGCCCCTATCAAACACGCGCTGCTGCTGTTGATTGCGCATTGGTACGAACACCGCGAGGCCATCGACGTCGGCTCCGGCTCGGCACGCATTCCCGAAGCGGTTTCGGATCTGATCGCGCCGTTCAGGAAGATCCGTCTATGACAACACAGATCGAAGCTGGCGATTTGCGTCATCGCGTCTCCCTCGAACGCCCCGTGCGAAGCAGTGACGGCGGCGGCGGATTTTCCATCACGTGGGTTCGGATTGCGGAGGTCTGGGCCGCTGTGTGGCCACGGAGCTTGGATGAAAGCCTCTCGCTCGATCGCGTAGCAGGCCGCGCCACGCACGATGTCTGGATGCGCCATCGCACGGACCTGAAGCCTGAAATGCGCCTGCGCCTTGGTTCGCGCACGTTCGATGTCCGTGGAGTTCTCGACGTTGAAGAGCGCGGGCGATGGCTCAAATGTGTCGTGGAGGAGCGCGACCTCTGAGATCGCGCGAAATCAGTCGGTATGGAGGTTATGAGATGTCGAGTGCAGGATTTGCGCTTCAACAGGCGCTTCATGCCCGTTTGACCAATGATCCGAACGTGGTTGCGCTTCTGGGCGGCCCGCGCGTCTATGATGACGTGCCTGATCGCGCGCAGTTTCCCTACGTCACCATCGGGCAGACGACGGAGCGGGACTGGTCGACGGGAAGCGACAACGGCAGTGAGCATACGCTGACGTTGCATGTTTGGTCGCGCGCCGCCGGTCGCCGGGAAGCGAAGGCCGTCATCTCCGCTGCCCGCACCGCGCTGCACGACGCTTCACTCGTGCTCGACGGTCATCGCCTCATCAACCTGCGGCACGAATTCTCCGACGCACGCCGCGATCCTGACGGCGAGACGTTTCATGGCACCGCGCGCTTTCGCGCTGTGACCGAACCGCTTTGAGTTTCTCCGGCGTCAGTCGGGTGAACGGTAAGCCCTTTTCCCGCATCTGCGGGGAGGGGCGTTGGTTTGTTACGCACAATAGAAAGATCGCATTATGGCAGCACAGAAAGGCAAGGACCTTCTTCTGAAGGTCGATAGCACGGGGACTGGATCGTTCACGACCGTCGCCGGTTTGCGCTCGCGAAGCATCGCGTTCAACGCGGAAAGCGTAGAAATCACCCACGCGGAAAGTGCCGGCCAGTGGCGCGAACTGCTGGAAGGTGGCGGTGTGAAATCCGCGCGGGTGACCGGATCGGGCGTCTTCAAGGACGCAAGCTCGGATGCGTTGATACGTTCCTACGTGTTCAACGGGACGATCCGAAATTGGCAGATAGCCGTGCCGGACTTCGGGATCATCGAGGGACCTTTCCATATCTCGTCTTTCGAGCTGTCGGGGCGTCACGACAATGAGGTGGCGTTCGATGTGGCGCTGGAGAGCGCGGGCGAACTTGTCTTCACCGCGATCTAAATTAGTGCGCAGCGTTGCAAGCGAGAAGGGAGAGGCCTCATGGCAAATAAATATCGCGGCGAGATCGCAGCTTATCTCGACGGCACGCAACATCGCCTAGTGCTTACGCTCAACGCGCTTGCGGAGCTGGAGGCGGCTTTCGGTGACGATGACATGGTGGCGCTCGCGGAGCGTTTCGACAGCGGGCGGCTGAAGGCGAACGACTGCATGCGCATCATCGGAGCCGGCTTGCGCGGCGCTGGCTATGCGATCACGGACGCGGAAGTTGGAAACATGCAGGCTGATAGCGGTGCAGCCGGGTTCGTCTCCATCGTCGCCAGACTATTATCGGCGACATTTGCGGGCGATAGCGAGCCTCCCACGAGCAACGACGCGAGCGGCAGGCAGGCAACGGGGCAAACCCCTGGCCCTTTCCCTGGGACGACGTGATGGCACTCGGCCTCGGCGTACTCGGCCTTCCGCCTGACACGTTCTGGACGATGACGCCCCGCGAACTCGATGCAATGCTGCGCGGTCGTTTCGGCGACGGCGCGAGCAGGCAGGCGCTGTCGCGCCATGAGCTTGCAAATCTGATGCAGCAGTTCCCCGACGACGGAGTGTGAAGCCATGAGCAGCGGCGATACGACGGGTTCAAGCGGTACGTTCTCCAGCATGGGCGACCTTGCGATTTCGGCAGCGCTGGCTACGGATCAAACACGCGCGCTGCGGCTTGAAATCGATGCCGCAGACCGAGCTGGCAGGCGCTTTTCAAGCTCGCTGCTTGGCGCGTTCGAGGGGCTCGCCTTCAAAGGCAAGAGTCTTGGCGACACCTTCAAGTCGCTGGCGTTGAGCCTCTCGCAGGTGGTTCTGAAGGCTGCGTTCGCGCCAATTCAGGCAGGTATCGGATCTCTCGTTTCCGGCGCGCTCAAAGGGGGATTGGGATTTGCAAAGGGTGGGGCGTTTCAGCGCGGCAATGTCGTGCCATTTGCGTCGGGTGGCGTGATCTCCAGCCCCATCACGTTTCCGCTGGCAGGTGGTCTCACCGGACTTGCCGGTGAGCGCGGTGCGGAAGCCATTCTTCCACTCACCCGCGGACGCGATGGAAAGCTCGGCGTCGCTGCCTCGGGAGCAAGCACGCCGTCCATCACGGTGAATATTTCGACGCCCGATGCGGAGAGCTTTCGCAAATCGGAGACGCAGGTCGCCGCGATGATTGCTCGGGCAGCCGCATTGGGCCAACGCAATCTGTGACCCGCTGCTCTGAAGTGTGAAGCGACGGGTGCTTGAAGCCCCCTCGCAGCGAATGGATCGAAATAAGCAGGCTAGATATGAGCTTTCACGAAGTTCGCTTTCCCACCGCTATTTCGCGCAACGCGCAGGGCGGACCGGAGAGGCGCACCGACATCGTCGTGCTCGGATCCGGGTACGAGGAACGCAACAGTCGCTGGGCAGATAGCAGGCGCAACTACAACGCGGGCTACGGTATCAAGTCGACGGACGATCTGCATGCCGTCATAGCATTTTTCGAAGAGCGTCGCGGCCGCCTGCATGGCTTTCGCTGGCGCGATCATGCCGATTGGAAATCATGCGGTCCGCAAGGCGAGCCGAGCGCGTTCGATCAGGAGATTGGCATCGGCGACGGCGTGGCAGCGACGTTTCAGCTGACCAAGCAATACGGCGCGACGTTCGCACCCTATCAGCGCCTCATCAAGAAGCCGGTGCAGGGCAGTGTCCTCGTCGCGGTCTCAGGCGCTGTGAAAGCGCAAGGAACGCAATTCGTCGTTGACGACACCACGGGCGTGGTGACGTTCCTCCCCGGTTCGCTTCCTGCGGCAGGGGACAGCGTGACGGCCGGGTTCGTCTTCGATGTGCCGGTCCGCTTCGATACCGATAAGCTTGAGATCAACTTATCGGGCTTTGCTTCCGGCGCCATTCCCAACATTCCCATCGTTGAGGTGCGGCTGTGAAGGATCTAACCCCAGGCCTGCAGGCTCATCTCGATAGCGGCACGACGACACTATGCTGGTGCTGGCGGCTGACGCGCAACGATGGCACGGTGCAGGGCTTTACCGACCACGATCGCGCCTTGAGCTTCGACAGCACGACGTTTGAAGCCTCGTCTGGCTTTACTGCCAGCGAGATTACAGATGCTCTTGGGTTGTCGGTCGACAACCTCGAAGTGACCGGGGCGCTTAGCTCGGCTTCTCTGAGTGAAGACGACCTCGCGGCGGGCCGTTACGATGATGCACGTGTCGAGATCTTTCGGGTCAATTGGAAAAATCCCGATGAGCGCGTGGTCATGCGAACCGGCAGTCTGGGTGAGGTGCGCCGCGCCGGTAATAGCTTCACGGCGGAGGTGCGCGGCCTTGCCCACTATCTTCAACAACCCAAAGGGCGGCTGTTTCAATATACCTGCGATGCCGATCTTGGCGACGCGCGGTGCGGGGTAGATCTTGATACACCAACCTTCAAAGCGATAGGCACGATAAGCACGGTGTTGTCGGCACGCAAATTCCATCTCACCGGGCTCGATGGCTATGAGAGCGGATTTTTCGCGCGAGGGCTTGCGCGTTTTTCAGGCGGTGCGTCGGATGGTTTGGCAATAGAGATCAAAAGCCACGTCAAATCGGCAGGCATCGTGAGCTTGGAGTTGTGGAGCGAGGCGTCTGGTCCGCCCAACGTCGGCGACGCCATCATAGTGACGGCGGGCTGCGACAAGCGCATCGAGACTTGTGCCACGCGCTTCGCCAATGCCGTCAACTTCCGCGGCTTTCCGGATATGCCGGGGAACGATTTTCTTACCCGCATCGCCAGTAGGCGGGCAGCGTCATGAGCACGTCGGTGAGTTCGGGGCGCATTGTTGCGTCAGCGCGCAGCTGGATTGGGACGCCATACCATCACCAGGCCTGTCTCAAGGGTGTCGGAGTCGATTGCCTGGGGCTGGTCCGAGGCGTATGGCGCGAGATCTATGGATGCGATGCCGAAACGCCGCCTGCCTATTCGCCTGATTGGGCCGAGGCCGATCAGACAGAGCGGATGTTGGCTGCGGCGCGGCGTCATCTCATTGAAGTCGACGCCGGCGCGCAATTGCCCGGCGATGTCGTGATCTTTCGGCTGAAACGCGGCGTCGTCGCCAAACATGCGGCGATCCTCTCGGGCCCTGGCATCATGATCCACGCCATGGAAGGCGTACCTGTCAGCGAAGTGGTGATGTCATCATGGTGGCAACGGCGGGTCGCCGCCGTCTTTAGATTTCCAGGAGCATGACACATGGCGACCCTTGCACTCGCAGCCGTTGGCGCTGCGGCTGGTAGCGCGCTGCTGCCTACCGGAATTGGAATTCTCGGTGTAACGTTGTCCGGCGCCACGCTAGGCAGCCAGATCGGCGCACTGGCGGGATCGTTCATCGACAACGCGCTGTTTGGGAGTTCTGGCGCAAGCCGCGCCGTTGAGGGCCCAAGGCTCAGCAATTTGCAAATTACAGCCTCGACCGAGGGGGCCAACATTCCGCGCTTGTACGGTCGCGCGCGTCTGGGCGGTCAAGTGATCTGGGCGCAAGATTTTGAAGAGGAGATCGTAACCAGCACTCAGTCATCGGGTGCAGGTAAGGGCGTTGGTGGCGGCAGCGCCGGCACCAAAGTTACCGAGTATCGCTACTATGCGAGCTTCGCCGTTGCGCTTTGTGAAGGCCCCATCACACGCATCGGACGCGTTTGGGCCGACGGTCAAGAGATCGATTTATCGAGTATGACCTGGCGGCTCTACACGGGCACGCAAACTCAGCAGCCCGACGGCCTGATCTCAGCAAGTCTTGGCGCGCCATACGCGCCGGCATTTCGTGGGGTTGCCTACATCGTGTTTCAGAAGCTGGCGTTGGCGGAGTTTGGAAACCGCGTGCCTCAGTTCTCCTTCGAGGTCTATCGCGGTGTTGCGGGCGGTGAGCAAGACATTCGCGGCGTTGTGATCATTCCGGGCTCAGGCGAGTTTGTCTATGCCACGGAGCCGGTGGAAAAGCGCGTGCTCGAAGGCGTCTCTGAAGCCGTCAACGTCCATATGCGCCAAGCGGCGACCGATTGGGAAGCAGGCATCGATCAGCTTCAGGCTACGCTGCCCAATGCAGAGTCGGCGTCATTGGTCGTGAGTTGGTTCGGGACCGATCTGCGTGCCAACGCATGTCAGATCGTGCCTGGCGTGGAAGATGGAAGCACGCAGACCGGACCATTGCAGTGGTCGGTCGCTGGTGTATCGCGTGCGAACGCCTATCAAGTTTCTTTGAAAGACGGACGACCTGCCTATGGCGGGACGCCATCCGATGAAACGGTGATCGCAGCAATCCGCGATCTGGCCGCGCGCGGGTTCGCCGTAACGTTGACGCCTTTCGTGATGATGGATGTTCCCGAAGGCAATGGCTTGCCAGATCCATATGGCGGATTGGAGCAGGCGGCTTATCCCTGGCGGGGACGCATCACCTGTCATCCGGCACCGGACGTAGCTGGATCGCCGGATAAGACTGCGGCCGCCGCCACTCAGATTGCCGCTTTCGTCGGAACTGCGGCGCCGTCGAACTTCTCTCTATCGGGAGACACGGTCGTTTACTCCGGACCTAACGAATGGTCCTACCGGCGCATGGTGTTGCATCAGGCTTATCTCGCCAAGGCGGCTGGCGGCGTCAGCGCCTTTCTCATTGGCACGGAGCTGCGCGGATTGACCTGGGTGCGCTCAGGGCCTGGTCTGTATCCATTTGTCGATGCACTTACGAGCATAGCTCAGGATGTGAAGACGATCCTCGGGCCCGGCGTGAAGGTGTCCTATGCCGCCGATTGGTCGGAATATTTCGGGCATCAGCCCGCCGATGGCAGTCATGATGTCTATTTCCACCTCGATCCATTGTGGGCCTCGCCCGCGATCGATGCGATCGGCGTCGATGTGTACTGGCCTCTGTCCGACTGGCGCGACGGGCGTGACCACGCCGACTACGTTGCGGGCTATCGTTCGATCTACGATCTGGAGTATCTGAAGTCGAATGTGCAGGGTGGTGAAGGGTATGATTGGTACTATGCCTCCCAAGCGGATCGCGACGCACAAACGCGCGCACCGATCAACGACGCCTTGGGAAAGCCGTGGATTTATCGCTACAAGGACGTGAAGTCCTGGTGGCTCAACCCGCACTTCAATCGTCCTGGCGGTATCGAGAGTTCGACGCCGACCGCGTGGGTGCCACAGTCCAAACCGTTCTGGTTCATGGAGGTTGGCTGTCCTGCCGTCGATAAGGGCGCCAATCAGCCCAATGTGTTCGTCGACCCTAAGAGTTCGGAGAGCGAATACCCCTATTATTCGCGGCGCACGCGCGATGACTTCATGCAGAGGCGTTTTCTGCAGGCCTTTATCGAGGCTTTCGATTGGACGAAGGACGGCTATATCGCCGGCGCCAATCCCGTTTCGACGGTGAGCGGCGCGCGCATGGTCGATGTCGCACGCACGCATATCTATTGTTGGGATGCGCGGCCCTATCCTGCATTTCCCCAGCAACGCGACATCTGGGGTGACGGCGACAATTGGCAGTTCGGACATTGGTTGAATGGCCGTCTCGCCAGCGCACCGCTCTCCGAACTCGTGCAGCAGATGCTGGCCGACTATGAGTTCGAGGCCTTCGAGGTCGGCGGTTTATTTGGTGTCGTGCCAGGATACGTCATTGACCGTATCATGGCGGCGCGCGATGCCCTCCAGCCGTTGGAGTTGGGATACTTCTTCGACAGCATAGAGAGCGCAGGCAAGATCCACTTTCGACATCGTGCAGGCGAAGCAGCCGTTGCAGAGCTCGATGTCGATGAACTCGTCGAGACCCGACCAGGCGCGGGCTTGCTTTCTCTGACGCGCGGTCAGGAAACGGAATTGCCGGCAACCGCGAAGCTGCGCTTTATCTCGGCGGAACAGGACTATCAGCAGGCAGTCGCCGAAGCGCGTCGGCTGTCTAGCGCGAGTGGACGGACGGCGCAAGCCGATCTTGCGATCGTTCTCGATGCGCCACTTGCAGGACAGATTGCCGAGACGTGGCTGTTTGAAACGTGGGCCGCGCGCGAGCGCGCAAGCTTCGTTCTTCCCCCAAGCGCGCTTAGTGTCGAGCCCGGCGATCTGGTGCGATTGACGAAAGACGGTCGCGAACGTCTCGTGCGCGTGACTGAAATTACGGAGGGTAATGCCCGTTCCGTAACGGCGCTCGCAGCGGACCCGGACGTCTATGGCGCGGTTCTGGTTTCTGACCGGCCCGCGCGCGCTACGATACCGGTACAGATAGGATCGCCTACTCTCGCCTTTCTCGATCTGCCCTTGCTCACCGCGACGCAAGAGGAAGCGGACGGGTTTGTGGCGTCGGTACAGATCCCATGGCCTGGCGGCGTTTCGTTGTATGCCTCAGCTCAAACGACGGGCTTTGCCCTCAAGGCGCTGATCAGCGCGCCCGCCACTATGGGGCGCACGCTTTCGACGCTGGCAGGCGGACCAGAGGGCCGGATTGATTGGGCGAACCGCATCACTGTTCGGCTTTCGCACGGTGCGCTGACATCGGCCGATCTGGTCAGTGTACTCGGTGGCGTCAATACCGTAGCCATCGAAACATCGCCTGGGGCTTGGGAAGTTGTTCAATTTCTCAATGCCACACTGGTGGGGGCCTCGACCTACGAACTCAGCGGTCTGTTGCGTGGCCAGGCGGGAACAGGCGAGGCGATTGCTGCCCTGCTGGACGCAGGCTCGCGCTTCGTGCTGCTGGACGGCGCCGTGCATAGTGCGGGAATTGGCTATGATCAGATTGGCCTTCCCTACAACTGGCGCTACGGGCCTTCCAATCGCGGCATCGGTGATGCGTCCTATAATACCGAGGTCCATGCGTTTGCGGGTGCTGGATTGCGACCCTACGCGCCCGTGCATATTCGTGGTGCGCGGTCCGTGGGCGGCGATTTGACCGTGACTTGGGTGCGTCGCACGCGCTCTGGTGGTGACAACTGGGACGCAGTTGATGTCCCGCTTTCAGAAGAGAATGAAAGCTACGAGGTCGATATTCTCTTTGGATCGATCGTCAAACGCACGATCGCCGTTTCGTCTCCGAGCGTCCTCTACAGCGCGGCTCAACAGATTGCTGACTTCGGCAGTGTGCAGGCGTCCGTGAGCCTACGCGTGAGCCAGATGAGCGCGCGTTATGGCCGCGGCAGCGCAGGCACCGCGATCCTCTGATTGCAATCTTCTTCAAACGCGAAGTGGAAACACGATGGAACAGCCTGCGTGGATGGCTGCGGCCTGGGCGGAGTATGGCGTGCGCGAAACACCAGGTGCCGGCAACACGCCGAGCGTGCTCGCGTACTACAAAGAAGCGGGTCGCGCCGATATCAAGCAGGACGCGGTTGCCTGGTGTGCGGCCTTCACCGGCGCAATGCTGGCACGCGCCGGAATGAAAGGGACCGGATCTCTGCTTGCCCGCTCCTATCTTGATTGGGGTACGACGCTGGAGGCAGGTCGTATCGGAGCGGTGGCCGTATTGAGCCGGGGAGCTGATCCTGGCGCCGGCCATGTCGGATTTGTCGTTGGCCGGAACCACAAAAGCCTGTTTCTGCTGGGCGGAAATCAGGACGACAGCGTTTCAGTCGCACCTTTCGATGCAGGCCGATTACTTGGATATCGTTGGCCGAACGAGGTGCTCGGAGAGGGAGCTTTCCCAACATCGCCAGCGGATCTCCCATCAGCCTCGCACGATGCCGCGACTGAGACGATCTTTGCCGCCGCTCTTGCGCATGTCCTCGAAATGGAAGGTGGCTTTTCAAACGATCCCTATGATCCGGGCGGTCCCACCAATCGCGGCATCACCTTGGAAGTATTTGCGCGCTATCGCGGGGTAGCACTGGAGACATCATCGCGTGCGGGGCTCATTGAAGAGCTGAAGCGGATATCCGATGACGCTGTCGCAGAGATCTATCGCACGCGGTATTGGCAGCCGGGATGTTGTGGGATATTGCCGCCGCCGCTCGCGCTGTTCCACTTTGATGCTTGCGTCAATCACGGCGTTGCAGGAGCGGCGCGACTGCTTCAACGGGCTGTCGATGTAGATGTCGATGGAGAGATTGGTCCGCGCACGCTGGCAGCTGTCGGCGCGCGCCAGCCTCTCGCGGTTGTCGCCGCATACGCGGATCTGCGCCGCCAACGCTACCGCGCTCTGCCGCACTTCTGGCGCTTCGGCCGGGGCTGGCTTGCGCGGGTCGATGCGGGTGAAGCGCAAGCCGCCAGACTCGCAAGTTCCACCAATCTGCCAAGTGCGACCAGCGCGTCCGCAGAACAGTCCGCCGCGCCGCTGCCAAATCGTGCGGCGGCTGAGCCTTCAAACCCAATTTCAGGCAAAGGAGAACGAACCATGGAACCGATCACCTATCCCGACACGTCAGACAATCAATCGTCCGCCAAGTGGTGGGGGCACTCCAAGACAATTTGGGGGGCGATGATTACGGCGGTGGCAACTCTTGCTCCCGTGTTGGGCCCTCTCGTTGGGATCGACCTGTCCGGCGATGTCGTACGCCAGATTGGCGAGCAGGGGGCGAGTGCTATTCAAGCCGTCATGGCGCTTATTGGCACGTTGCTCACGATCTACGGACGTGTCACGGCCGTCAGCCAACTGTCACGTCGTGATCTCAGTCTGAAACTTTAGGCTCGTCGGAGCCGTTCATGCCGGGTTCAGCAGTAGTGCGTTTTACTTTGGGGATGAATAATATTCTTCGACGGATTATCGGCGCTGGCGCCTGCGCCGGAGCAGGGGCGCTGTTGCTCCTTTCAGCGTCGGATTCGACGCTGGCTGGCGATGAACGCTGCTTATCTGACTGGGGGGCGGCCGGGTCGATCGTGCGCGAACATGGTTTGCGCACCGTTGAGCAATTGGCCGAAGACAAGAAAGATCGCGGCGTGGGCCGGATTGTGCAGGTAAAACTGTGCCTGGCGGGCGTTCGCTACGTCTATCGCCTGGTTGTGCGCGATCCGTCCGGTTCGCTGAAAAACATGGAGGTGGACGCAAAGCCGTCTGCCGCGCCGGCCAAGTGATCCCCGGAAAAATTGCCGGAAATAAAGGGACCCTAGAAATTCTCGGTGCAGTGCCATTATAAGGAACGCCGATACATCAATAGCAATGGGCCATGAACCGTGCGCGCACTCGTCGTAGAGGATGACAAGGATCTCAATCGTCAGCTCGTCACTGCCATGGGCGATGCGGGCTTTGCCGTGGATACCGCCTTTGATGGCGAGGAGGGTTACTTCCTCGGCGATACCGAGCCCTACGATGTCGTGATCCTCGATATCGGCTTACCCAAGATGGACGGTATTTCGATCCTGGAGCAATGGCGGAGATCGGATCGCAACATGCCGGTGATTATTCTGACCGCGCGTGACCGGTGGAGCGACAAGGTCACCGGAATGGATGCTGGTGCCGACGACTACCTCGCCAAGCCGTTCCATATGGAGGAGTTGCTGGCGCGGGTGCGCGCGCAGGTGCGGCGTGCCTCGGGCCATGCCAAATCTGAAATCGAGTGCGGCCCGCTGCGCCTTGATACCAAATCGGCGCGTGTGACCTTCGAGGGCCAGCAGGTCAAATTGACATCCCACGAATTTAGACTGCTTGCCTATCTCATGCACCATAACGGTCGTGTCGTGTCGCGCACGGAGCTGGTCGAGCATCTCTACGATCAGGACTTCGACAGAGATAGCAACACTATCGAGGTGTTCATCGGTCGGTTGCGCAAGAAAATTCCAGGCGACATCATCCAGACCGTTCGCGGCCTAGGCTATCGGTTGAGCCAGGACGGCGATGCGGCGTAACTCGCTCGCCTTCCGATTGTTTGCGACTTCGGTTGCGTGGACGCTGCTGGTGCTGCCGCTGGCGGGCTATCTGATCTACAATCTTTATCGCAACGACGTGCAGACGTCGTTTGACATCCAGCTGAAAAAGCTGCTGACCGTGCTGACGCTCGACAGCATGAATACGAACGGCGATGAGCCTGTTCGTCCAAACAACCAATATGAGCCGCTGTTTGAAGTGACGCATTCTGGTTGGTATTGGCAAATTCAGCCGATAGATGGTGCTCCCGGACGGCGACTTGTCTCGCCCTCGCTTGCGAGTGAAGTTCTCCCCTCTCCCTATCAGAAGAAGTTTCCGACCGACGATACCGGCACGCGGTGGTCAAACGTTCCAGGGCCTGGCGGTCAGTCGATCCGAACGTTAGAGGTGATCGACTCGCCCGGGCACGATCCCGACAAGACGAAATATTCAATCATTGTTGCCGGTCCGCTGGATTGGCTCGACTCGACCGTGGCAAAGTTCCGCAATCGTCTCACGACTGCTCTGGCTTTGGTCGGTCTGGGGCTGCTCGGAGTGACGCTTGTTCAAGTTCGTTTCGGCTTGCTGCCGTTACGTCGGATTGAAAAGGGGCTTGCGCTGATCCGGTCGGGTGACGCCCAGAAACTTGCCGGCCGCTTGCCTGCCGAAATCGAGCCGCTGCAGAGCGAGCTTAACGCGCTGATACAATCCAACATGGATGTCGTGGAGCGTGCGCGCACGCAGGTCGGAAATCTGGCACATGCCCTGAAGACGCCGCTTGCCGTCATCACAAACGAGGCGCGCGAGGATAAAGGCGCGTTTGCTTCGAAGGTTGCCGAACAGGCCGGAATAATGCGCGAGCAGGTGTCCCACTATCTCGACCGTGCCAGGATGGCGGCCAGCGCGGGCACGCTGGGGCGAGTGACGCCCGTTGAGCCGACGGCGGAACCTCTCGTGCGCGCTTTGGAACGCATCAACCGCGACAAGGGCGTTACGATCAGCATGACTGTAGCTCCTGGCGCGAAGTTTCAGGGAGAAAAGCACGATCTTGAGGAGATGCTTGGCAATCTGCTCGACAACGCCTGCAAGTGGTCGGGCAAGCGCGTCTATCTCACCGTCACCGTGGCGGCGTCCGCCGAGCCGGGACAATCGGGCCGTCGGCTGAAGGTGGCTGTCGAGGACGATGGTCCAGGCGTGTCGCCGGAGCAGCGGGCCAAAATCGGCAAACGCGGGATGAGGCTCGATGAGAGCAAGCCGGGCACGGGCCTAGGACTTTCGATCGTCGGCGATCTAGCAACATCCTACCGTGGCTCTATGCGGCTCGATGCATCCGAGCACGGCGGCCTTTTGGTGGTTCTCGACCTTCCAGCGGCCTGATGTGTTGAAATATTGCGTTTTTTCGGGTTCGGCGGGTGAGGCTGGTGCGCCGCACGAAGCACCTTTCCCCATAAACGCCCGAATCGGGAAGTGAAACCGCCTTGCCGCTTGCACAATCTGAGGTTAGCGGTCTGAAAACGGGGGCTATCCGCGAGGGCCAGACTACGCTCGCGGCAGGGATTTTCACGAGGTGCGCTATGCGCTTTTCGCGCTTTGCTTTGCTGGCTGCATTTGCTGCGGCACTTGCCGGATGCGGCCCTAATGGACCCAACAAGTCCGATACGGGCCTTGTGCTTGGCGGTGTGGCCGGTGGCATTGTCGGCAATCAGATCGGAAAAGGACGTGGCAATGTGCTGGCCACGGTGGCGGGCGCTGTGGTCGGCGGCATCATTGGCAGCGAGATCGGCCGTAACATGGACCAGCGCGACCGTGAGCTTGCGCAGGCCGCTGAATACGACGCCTTGGAACGCGGTAATTCCGGCGTTCCACGTAAGTGGAACAATCCAGATAATGGCCGCTATGGCGAAGTCGTGCCGAGCAAACCATACAAACGTGGCGGCGAAGATTGCCGCGACTTCACGCACACGGTCTATATTGACGGCAAGCCGGAGCAGATGCGTGGCACTGCCTGCCGCAGCCCGGATGGAACCTGGCAGAACGTCGGTTAATTTCGCAAGTGTCATTACAGCCTGCCAAGTCAACCAGCGGCGGGACAATTTTCCGCGACACAAGCGTCTTTTCGCTGACGCATCACTTGCACTTCCAGGGGTAGGTGCCTATTGGCTTCATCCGAGCCGATTGGGATTGCCTGAATGATTTTCTGGATTTTGGTGGCGGCACTTTCAGCCCTGGTGACCTTCTGGATCACGAGGCCGCTTTTGCGTGCGGCACCTCCTGCGGCTGCTTCCAACGCTGCGGATGTTGCTGTCTATAAAGATCAGTTGGCAGAGATCGAGGCGGACCTCGCCCGTGGGCAGTTGAGCGAGGCGGAAGCGGAGTCGGCGCGCGCGGAGGTCTCACGCAGGCTCATCCGCTTGCCAGATATCGACGAGCCCGCGAAGTCTGAATCGACAAGCCAAGAGCGCTCTTCGTATCGTACCATCTATACGATCGCCACGGTCGCCGTTCCGGTTTTTGCTCTTGTGATTTATCTTGCCTACGGTACACCCGGAATGCCCGGCGCGCCGCTGGCCGAGCGCTTGGCAACCGCACCCGATAAAGCGACGCCAGCCGATCTAGTCGCCAAAGTGGAAGCGCGTCTGCGCGCCGCGCCTAATGATGGCAAGGGCTGGGATGTCATCGCGCCAGTGTACGCGTCGCTGGGGCGCTTTGACGACGCGGTTGAAGCCTACGCCAACGCCATTCGCCTTCTAGGCGAAACGCCCAAACGTCTGGAGGGCATGGCCATCGCGGATATTCGCGGAGCCAATGGTATCGTTTCCAAGAAGGCGCGCGCCGCGCTTGAAAGAGCCAAAGAGCTTGCTCCTGACAGTACTGAGCCGCGACTTTGGCTTGCCTACGCGAAAGAGCAGGACGGCGACATCGCTGGCGCGATTGCGGATTACAAAGCCTTGCTCGCCAAGGCGCCTGAGGATGCCGCATGGCGGGCACCCGTTACTGAGCGGCTAAAGCAATTGGAGGCGCAGGCATCCGGCTCATCCGGCAAACCGGCCGCGCAAGCCGACACGTCGCCGACGGCCTCTGGAGACGGCAAGGCAAGTTCGGGGAGCCAGCCTGAAAGTGCGGTCGCCGCCCTGCCGGCCGAGCAACGCGCCATGATCGATCAGATGGTCGCGCGCTTGGCAGGAAGGCTGAAGGAGAACGGCAACGATCTCGAAGGCTGGTTGAAGCTAATGCGTGCCCTCAAGGTGCTAGGTCGCGACGCCGAGGCCACGACGGCGCTATCGGATGCGCGCAAGCAATTTGCCGGAGACAGCAAGGCGTTGGAAGCGATCGATGGCCTTGCAAAATCGCTGGGACTGGGGTCCTGACGCTTTGTTAAGTTTGAAGCGTTAGCGCGCCGGCACATATATATTCGAGGCGTCATTTAATGACGCTCAAGAAGAGGTAAAGGGATGACACGCAAACAGCGGCGAGGCGTCATAATCGGAACAGGCGTCGCCATTTTAAGCGTCGCGGCCATTCTCGTGCTGTTTGCTTTGAAGGATTCAATCGTCTTCTTTCATACGCCGAGTGATCTTGTCGAAGAGCATGTTAAGCCCGGACAGCGCATCCGGCTCGGCGGGCTGGTGGCCTCTGGATCGGTGAAGCGGGGCGAGGGCACGCATGTGACTTTCACGGTGACCGACACGTTGAAGGATGTTCCGGTGACGTATAATGGCGTGCTTCCTGATCTGTTCCGCGAAGGGCAGGGCGTCGTCGCGGAAGGTGCGCTCGATGACAAGGGTATTTTTACGGCCGATAGCGTGCTCGCCAAGCACGACGAGAATTACATGCCCAAGGAGGTTGCAGACTCCTTGAAGGCGAAAGGCGTGAAGCTTGGCGAGGGGGCGAGCCACCCTTCGGCCCAAAACTGAGCTCAATGGCAAAGCAGAAGCGAGAGATGCCGATATGATCGTAGAGCTTGGACATTTCGCATTGGTTCTGGCGCTCGTCGTTGCCGGCGTGCAGATGATCGTTCCTGCTTTGGGCGCGTCTCGACGCGATCAGCGCTTGATGAACGTCGCCGAACCGGCGGCCCTGGCGCAACTTCTGCTTCTTATATTGGCCTTTGCGGCGTTGGTGCACGCCTACGTGGTATCCGATTTCTCGGTCCAAAATGTTGCCGCCAATTCGCATTCGACGAAGCCGCTCATCTATAAGATTTCCGGCGTGTGGGGAAATCATGAAGGCTCGATGCTGCTATGGGTCTTGATCCTCGCGCTGTTTGGTGCTGCCGTAGCCGCGTTCGGCAATAATCTCCCGCCCACTCTCAAGGCGCACGTGCTTGCAGTGCAGGCCTCGATCGCGCTTGCCTTCTTGTTGTTTCTCGTTACGACGTCTGACCCCTTCATGCGAGTTTATCCGCCGCCTGCCGATGGCAACGGATTGAACCCGATCCTGCAGGATCCAGCGCTCGCGTTTCATCCACCTTTCCTTTATACAGGCTACGTCGGTTTCTCGATTGCCTTCTCGTTTGCCATTGCCGCATTGATCGAGGGCAGGATTGATGCCGCATGGGCGCGCTGGGTGCGTCCCTGGACCCTTGCCGCCTGGATGTTTCTGACGATCGGCATCGCCATGGGATCGTGGTGGGCCTACTACGAGCTGGGCTGGGGCGGCTGGTGGTTCTGGGATCCGGTCGAGAACGCTTCGTTCATGCCGTGGCTCGCAGGTACGGCACTGCTCCACTCTGCACTTGTCATGGAGAAACGCGAAGGTTTGAAAGTTTGGACGGTGCTGTTGGCCATCCTGACGTTCTCGCTTTCGCTGATGGGTACTTTCATCGTGCGTTCGGGTGTTCTCACCTCGGTCCACGCTTTCGCTGTCGATCCCAAACGCGGTGTTTTCATTCTCGCCATTCTGATGCTGTTCACTGGCGGCGGATTGGCGCTATTTGCGCTGCGAGCGAAGGAGTTGCGACAGGGCGGTCTGTTCTCCCCCATCAGCCGCGAAGGCGCTTTGGTATTGAACAACGTGCTGCTGGTAACGGCAGCTGCGACGGTGTTCGTCGGAACGCTTTATCCTTTGGCGCTTGAAGGCCTGACAGGGGACAAGATATCTGTCGGCGCGCCGTTCTTTAACATGACGTTCGTGCCGCTCATGGTGCCGCTTCTCTTGGTATTGCCGATTGGTGCGGTTCTTCCCTGGAAGCGAGGCGATCTTTTCGGCGCTATGCAGCGCCTGTGGCTTGCGGCCCTGGCGGCGGTTATCGCAGCCATAGCGACGTTTGCGTTGTCGGGTGCCAAGGCGTCGCTCGCACCATTTGGAATTGCGATCGGTGTTTGGGTGATGGTCGGCGCCATTTGTGAATGGCTTCTGCGAACCAAATTCTTCGAGGCAAGTCGGGAAGAATTTGTGCGGCGCGCGCGCAACCTGCCGCGGTCTGCGTACGGGACGCTGTTGGCCCATTTCGGCGTCGGCATGATGGTAGTTGGGATTGTGGCGACGAGCGCCTATCGCGAGGAACATGTCCTCGTGATGAAGCCGGGAGATAAGATCGAAGTAGCTGGATATGATGTCACTTTCAAAGAATCGTCTCGTGACCTCGGCCCCAATTATCGCGAAGAACTCGCAATCTTCACCGTCATGCGTGGCGGTGAGTTTGTGACGCAGTTGGCACCGGCCAAACGGATCTACGATATGCCGCCGCAGCCGACCACGGAAGCAGGAATTCACAATTCGTGGCGCGGTGATCTCTACATCGTCATCGGAGACCAGCAGCTCGAAGGAGGCGGTTACGCGGTGCGCCTCTACTTCAACCCCCTTGTGCGGTTTATTTGGATCGGTGCGCTGATCATGTTCCTTGGCGGCGCAGCCTCGCTATCCGATCGCCGCCTGCGGATTGGCGCGCCGATCCGCGGGAGTTCGAACAAGGGAGCGGTGGCTGCATGAAGGTGCGCCTGTACCATGCTACTCGCACCGTGCGATCGGCGTTGTTCGCGATGTTCGCCGTGGCGATTGGATTAGCGGGCTCGCTTCCCGCTGATGCAGTTCAACCCGACGAGATACTTTCCGATCCCGCGCTGGAGGCGCGTGCGCGGGCAATCTCGTCAGAGTTGCGCTGCCTTGTGTGTCAGAACCAATCAATCGACGACAGCAACGCGCCATTGGCTCGAGATCTGCGCCTTCTGGTTCGCGAACGGCTCAAGGCAAACGATACCGACCAACAAGTGCGCGACTACATCGTGGCGCGCTATGGTGATTTTGTTCTGCTGAAACCGCCGTTCAACGCAGAAACGTTGGTCCTGTGGCTGACACCACTTCTCGTACTGCTCGGGGGGATCTGGTTGGCGCGCCGCGCGACGTTCAAGTCGACGGAGAACGCCGCTGCCGCGCCCGCCGGAGCGCCGCTGAGTGCGCAGGAAATGGCCCGCCTAGAACAAATCCTGAAGAAAGAAGGCGAAGAAGCCTAGGGACGTGGTGTCTGCTGTCCTACAGCGACGGTCGCAGCAAACGCATCGACGGCCTTGCGGAACTGCGAGACCGGCACCGCCGTGTTGGCGATCGCTTCGCTTGTCGGTTCATCCGAGTGAGCCGTTGAACTGAGGTTCGTGCTCGGCGGCGAAATAACGTAAGTGCCCACATTGATGCCGACGACTTCGGGCCCGGCCGCTCCATCGCGCAGCATAGGCGAGCCAGACGAGCCAAGTCCTGTGTCGCAGGTATGCAGGAGGATCGCATTCGCGTTTGCGAAGTCCAGGGCGATCGTCTCAGCCCGCACTTGAGGAAAGCTCCGCGACATAGCGCACGGCGCCCCTACCACAAGGTGGTCAGCTGCGAGGTCGCGATGCATTGCGACTTGATAGATGTTCCCCTTTGCCGCCTGAGCCTCGATGTCTTTGCGCGATAACGCGCTCATCGCCAGTCCGCCAGCTGTGCAGACTGGCTTTGACAGTCGGGCCACGGCCCAATCGCGTTCCGCCGCGATCGGCGGCCGGATGCGCAGTCCAGTCGTGCCCGCGCGAATAGAGCGTCGTACTTCCTTGCGTGTAGACCCCAGTAGCGGGGATGAGCGAAGCTGCATGTTCTCTCCCCCGACGTTGAACGTCACTCGCGAAAGGTCGGGCCCTTGCTGTTCTTGTGTACCAAGCAGGCAGTGACTGGCGGTCGCGATGGTGTCAGGGGCGACACAGAATGCCGTGCAGAAATTCGAGCGTCCAATCGAGAGGACACCGATCTTGTCACTCAAGCTCCGGGCGCGGGATGCAGGCAAATCGCGACGGTCGTCGGTGCCGAATACGGCGACAGGCTGTATTTGCGTTTCCGCTTTGGAATGCGCTACCGGCCAAGTCGGACCTGCGGCGGCAGCGCTTGTGACACTGCAAAGGTTCGCGGCGGCCATGAGACAACTGAGGGTCGCGTTCCAGAATGAAGCGGGATTGACCGGCTTTGGGAATATTTGGCGTTGCAGCATGGCGGAAGGGGCCTTTCTGCCGACACTCGAAAGGCAATCCGAGGGCCTGACATTACCAACTGTTAAGGACGCCGAAATGCTGCGGTAATCCGAACTCCAGTAACTCCGCTTGTTAAGGCAGGAATTGCCCCTTTTTGAGATGAGCAGGAGGTTCTTGGATGCTCGACACTCCACGTATCGCGGCCTTGGATGACACACGGGGAGCAAAAGGCGGGCCAAAGCGCTTGCGCCGTGCGCCTATCGCCCTCTCGGTTCTAGCGGCTATGGTTACGGCTGGCATTTTCTGGAGCGGCGCCGACGTTCCGCGCGCCCATGCAGAGGCCAATGCGGCTGCGACGATCGACACGCCTTACGGCCGTGCGCCGCTTTCATTTGCGGACCTCGTGGACAAGGTAAAACCGTCGGTCGTTTCGATTTCGGTGGTCAATGATGGTGGCGCGGCGAAAGTCGCCGAGCGCGGCAAAGGGTTCGCTATCCCTGAATTGCCCGAAGACCACCCACTTCACGACTTCTTCAAGAATTTGCCCAAGGAGTTCGGTCAGGGCGAAGGCGGCGCACCGCGCGCGCATCCCGTGCAAGCGCAGGGTTCGGGCTTCGTCGTATCCGAAGACGGATTCGTCGTGACGAATAATCACGTTATCGACGGCGCTACCAAGATTCAGGTGCAGTTCGATCTTGGTGAGAAATATGATGCCAAGTTGGTCGGTACCGATCAGCGCACGGACATTGCGCTCCTGAAAATCGAGAACGCAAAGACGACGTTCCCCGCTGTGAAACTTTCAAAGAAGCAGCCGCGCGTTGGTGACTGGGCCTTGGCTGTTGGCAATCCCTTCGGCCTCGGTGGCACAGTGACTGCGGGCATCGTGTCAGCTCTGGCGCGTGACATTGGCTCTGGCCCGTACGACTACCTTCAGATTGACGCGGCCGTGAACCGCGGCAATTCGGGTGGTCCTACTTTCAACCTCGATGGCGAAGTCATTGGCGTCAACACCGCGATCTACAGCCCGTCTGGTGGGAACGTGGGTATTGCATTCGCGGTGCCAGCCAACACGGTCAGCGACGTTGTTGAGCAGCTGAAGAAGGGCGGATCGGTAAGCCGCGGTTGGCTCGGTGTGAAGATCCAGAACGTCGATGACGACACTGCGGCCAGCCTTGGCCTGACGGAAGCACGAGGCGCGCTGGTCAGCGAAGTAACAGCGGGTGGTCCTGCGGCTTCTGCCGGCATCAAGACACAGGATGCCATCCTTCAGATCAATGCGGACAAGATCGCCGACAGCCGCGACCTTGCTCGTAAGATTGCAGAGTTCTCTCCCGATACGACGGTCGACGTCAAAGTCTGGCGTGGCAACGAAGAGAAGTTGATCAAGGTCAAGCTGGGTCTCTTCCCCAATTCGACCGACCCGATGAAGCCCGTCGAGGAGGAAAAGCCCGCTAAGTCGTCGCTCGACTTGAGCCAGCTCGGAGTGACCCTGATGCCCGCGCGTTCGGGCGATGAACAGGGCGTGGTGATCGCAGAGGTTGATCCGTCTTCGGACGCGGCCGAAAAGGGCCTCAAGCCCGGCGACATCATCCTGGAGATCTCCGGCGATACGGTTGCCGACCCGAAAGACGTGGTATCCGGCGTCAAGAAGGCCCAGGAACTGAAGCGCTCCGCCGTGCTGCTGCACGTCAAGTCGGGGGATCAGAAACGGCTCGTGGCGGTCCTGCTCAAGGACAAAAAGGGTTAAGGAACTACGAGCAATAGATGTCATCCGGGGCGGCCGGCTCAGTTCCTGCGGTAAGTGTCCTCGCAGAAATTGACCGGCCGCCTCGACGTTTTGCAAACGGAAGATTACATTGCAACGGCAGTAATCCAATGATGAGACAAGGCAGCTACGACAACATGCGCGTTCTTGTGATCGAAGACGACCGTGAGACGGCGCAGTTTCTGCAGAAGTCGCTCAAGGAAAATGGTCATACGGCAGATCTTGCCGGCGACGGAGAGAGCGGGCTTTCGCTTGCTGAAGAAGGGAACTACGACGTTCTCATCGTCGACAGGATGCTGCCGCGACTCGATGGGCTTTCCATCATCAAATCTCTGCGCACCAAAGGCAACCGGACACCTGCGCTGATCTTGTCGGCGCTCGGCGAAGTCGATGATCGCGTCAAGGGGCTGCGCGCAGGCGGCGACGACTATCTGACGAAGCCGTACGCTTATTCGGAGCTGCTTGCGCGTGTCGAGGCACTAGGCCGCCGGGCGGTTCCGGAAGAGCAGCAGACGCGCTACGTCGTTGGCGATCTTGTGCTCGACCGTCTGTCTCATCGTGTCACGCGCAACGGCGAGCAGATCCTGCTCCAACCGCGAGAATACCGGCTGCTTGAGTATCTCATGCAGCATGCCGGACAGGTCGTGACGCGCACGATGCTTCTTGAACACGTGTGGGATTATCACTTCGATCCGCAAACGAACGTGATCGACGTGCATATCTCGCGGCTAAGAGCCAAGATCGACAAGAGCTTTGACAAGCCCTTGCTGCATACTGTGCGCGGGGCAGGATATACGATCCGTGACGGACCTCTTTGAGCGGCTTGCCAAGGTCTTCAGGGCCAGCGTATTCCGTCTTGTTGCGACGGCGGTTGCGCTGTTCGTGCTTATCGCTGCGGCTCTGGCAGGCTTGCTGTTCTGGCAATCCAACAACGTTCTGACGGAGCAGGTTCTCGTCGGCGTGAAGGCGGAAGCGGAAATCATGCGCCGCGAAGCTGCCAAAGGCGAAGACGCGCTGTTGGCAGCGGTCGCTGCTGTTTCCCACCCTGAAGGCCCAGGGCTCTACTTCCTAGCTGACGCTGACGGCAACAAGCTCGCGGGCAATCTTAATCGGTTGCCGCCTGAATTTGCTTCTAGCCCGCAAGGCGGCGTGTTTGTGTACGCCCGCGATCATGATGCTAGCGCGCCGGGCCGACTTGCTGTCGCTATCCCCGTCCATGTAGGCAGCGGACTAAGTCTATTCGTCGGTCGAGATATCGAAGATCAGCGCCGTTATGCCGACAGCGTGCGTCATGTATTTCTCATCGGGTTCGGTGCGCTGTCGATCCTCGGACTTCTTGGAGGCCTTGCGGTCAGCCGTTTCATTCTCGACCGGATGGACGAGATCAGCCACACCGCCCGTTCAATCATGGAGGGGGACTTGGCGCGACGCATTCCGGTGCAAGGCACCGGCGGCGAGCTTGACCGGCTATCTCAGAACCTCAACGAAATGCTCGACAGGATCGAGGGGCTGATGCGCAGCCTTCGCGAGGTCTCCGACAATATCGCTCACGATCTCAAAACACCTCTCAACAGGCTGCGCAACGCAGCCGAAGCGGCGTTGATGGATGCGCGCGGCGAGGAGGCGTATCGCGAGGGGCTTGAGAAGACCATCGAGAAGGCGGACGAGCTTCTAAAGACCTTCAACGCGCTTCTATTGATTGCACGGCTTGAAGCAGCACCGCTACAGGACAGCCTGGAGGAGTTCGATCTGTCGCGTGTGGTTGAGGACGTCGCGGAACTCTACATCCCTGCCGCCGAAGAGAGCGGATTTGTTTTGAGTGTCGAGGTCGGCGGTGGTCCGATCATCCGCGCCAACCGCCAGCTTATCGGGCAGACCGTAGCCAACCTCATCGATAATGCCATCAAGTACTCTCGCATGTCTGGCCCTGGCAGCGCGATTACTGTGCGTGCCGGCCCGCTCCCACAGGGCGGTGCCATAATCTCCGTCAGCGATCGAGGCCCGGGGATTCCAGCCAAGGACCGCGAGCGCGTGTTGCGCCGGTTCGTCCGCCTGGAGGAGAGCAGAACGCAACCTGGCACGGGGCTTGGTCTTTCATTGGTTGCGGCGGTGGCGCGGCTCCACGGCGGAGAACTGTCGCTTGAGGACAATGAACCAGGACTTCGTGCCGTTCTACGCTTGCCTGAACGTGTCGTTATCGGCCAAGAACGATGTGTGACCGGTGACGAGGTACTGACGGAAGGCGAAGCCAAGGATGGGGCACGAGAAGCAGGCGCTATGGGAGCGTATCACTGAGACGCCGTTTGCGCCTGAGGGTGGAAACGGGTGGCAGCGCCTGTCCGAGTTTCAGGCCGAAGTAGGGTCCACGGATCGGAGCGAATTGTTCCGTCTGCTCGACAAGCCCAAGGTTCGCGGTCTTTTCGCTGGAATTTTCGAAAGCTCTCCGTACCTTTCCACGCTCATCACGCAGAACCCTGCGCGCGTCGAGCGCCTTCTCAGCACAGTGCCCGAAGCTGAATGGGTCCGTCTTTGCTATGCGCTCCAGGCCAGCATGGCTCTGGCGAGCGACGCAGGAACCGCCAAGAAGACATTGCGCGTCTATAAGAATGAGAT
This sequence comes from Hyphomicrobiaceae bacterium, assembly GCA_041397645.1. Lineage (NCBI taxonomy): Bacteria > Pseudomonadati > Pseudomonadota > Alphaproteobacteria > Hyphomicrobiales > Hyphomicrobiaceae > Hyphomicrobiaceae bacterium. The sequence goes on from JAWKWE010000005.1 coordinate 164,924, forward strand.
TGCTCTGCTGACGGCGCTTGCCGATCTTGGAGGCGTGTGGCCGGTGATGACGGTCACGGATGTTCTTTCTCGCGCTGCGGACGCAACGGTCGCCTCGTCAGTCCGCTATCTTTTCTCTCGGGCTTGCGAGGGCGGCAAATGGCGCTCCCCTGATCCCACTCGGGCTGAGGTCGGCTCCGGTTACTTCATTCTTGCGATGGGCAAGCAGGGTGCATACGAACTGAACTATTCCAGCGACATCGACCTGATCGTCTTTTTCGATCGAGAACGCTCCAGGCTGGTTGGAGATGGCGATCTTCAATCCTTCTTAGTACGACTGACGCGCGATCTCGTGTCGTTGATGGAGGAACGCACACCTGATGGCTATGTCTTCCGCACAGATTTGCGTTTGAGGCCCGACGCCGGGGCAACGCAGGTGGTGCTGTCTACGGTCGCGGCACATGGCTATTACGAAACGGTGGGACAGAATTGGGAGCGCGCGGCCATGATCAAGGCCCGCGTGTGCAGCGGAGACATTGAGGCCGGCGAGATCTTTCTGGATGAATTGAAGCCGTTTGTTTGGCGCAAGTATCTCGATTATGCGGCGATTGCGGACGTGCACGCCATGAAACGCCAGATCCATGCTCACAAGGGCATCGGGGAGATCTCCATTCTCGGGCAGAACATCAAGCTCGGGCGCGGCGGAATCCGCGAGGTGGAATTCTTCGTGCAGACACAGCAGCTGATTGCGGGCGGACGCCAGAATGATCTGCGCGTTCGCGATACACTCGGCGCTCTTCATGCTCTGCAACAGCGCGGATGGGTGCAGGTCAACGTCGCAGCCGACATGGAGAAAGCCTATCTGTATTTGCGGCGGCTTGAGCACAGGTTGCAAATGGTCGCTGATGAGCAGACGCAGGAAATGCCATCCACACAACAGGGCCTGGAGCAGATCGCACATTTCTGCGGGCATGCGGATACAGCGTCGTTCTCCGAGGAATTACGTACTGTTCTTAAAACGGTCGAACGGCATTATGCAGGTTTGTTTGAGGATGCGCCCGAGCTGACCAGCGCCGGGACCAACATGGTCTTTGCGGGAGCTACGGACGATCCGAAGACGATCGAAGAACTCAAGAAGCTGGGCTACTCACAGCCTGAGCAAGTGCTCGCCATCGTGCGCGGCTGGCATCATGGGCGCACGCCCTCGGTACGCTCACCGCGCGCGCGCGAACGGCTGACGGAAGTTCAGCCGCTGTTGATCGCCGCCTTGGCCGATACGGTGGAGCCGGACGCGGCCATCGCCAGCTTCGATCGCTTTCTGGCTGAGCTGCCATCCGGCGTTCAGTTGTTCTCGCTCTTGAAGGCCAATCCTTCGCTGATACGGCTGATCGCCGATATTATGGGAACGACACCGCGCCTGTCGCGGATCTTGTCGACACGCCGGCGTCTGCTCGACGCGGTGCTCGATCCACAAGCGCTCCAGTCTGCGACGGATCGCGAAGAGATAGATCGAATTCTGCAATCGGAATTTGCCGAAGCCCGCCGTATGGCGGAGGGTGATCCTATGCAGGACATTCTGGATTGCGCGCGTGTCATAGGTGGCGAGCAGGGGTTCCTCATTGGCGTGCGGATTTTGACGGGCAGTATTTCCGCCGATGAGGCGGGTGCCGCTTACGCACTGGTCGCGGAGCGAATGGTTGCGGCTCTACTCGCCGAGGTCTGTCAGGAACTTGAGCGTGAGCATGGCAAGGTTCCCGGCGGTGGCGCCGCTGTGATCGCGATGGGCAAACTCGGCGGGCGCGAGATGACCGCATCGTCCGACATCGATCTCATTCTTGTCTACGACTATGAGGAAGGTGCCGCGCAGTCGGATGGACCAAGGCCGTTAGCACCGAGCCACTACTATACGCGTGTGACGCAGCGCCTGATTACGGCTCTATCCGCACCGACTGCCGAGGGTACGCTCTACGAGGTGGATATGCGGCTGCGTCCATCCGGCCAGAAGGGCCCCGTCGCGACGAAGCTTTCCGGCTTCGTCTCCTACCAGATCTCGGAGGCGTGGACCTGGGAGCACATGGCGATGACGCGGGCACGGGTGATCGCTGGCGATGCTGATGTCGTCAATCGCGTGCAGGAGGCAATTCTCGAAGTGCTGAAGGCGCCCAGGGACCGCGAAAAGGTTGCCACTGATGTACGCGAGATGCGCGAGCGGATCGCTTCGGAGAAGGGTACTGACAAGATTTGGAACTTGAAGCAGGTGCGCGGTGGGCTCGTCGATCTCGAGTTTATTGCCCAGTATCTGCAACTCGTTGGTGCCGCCAAACACCCCGAAATCCTCGATCAAAACACGCTAATTGCCCTGGACAAGCTCTCGCGCGCGGGTGCGTTGAGCACTGCCGATGCTGCGGACCTCATCAGCTCCGGCCGGTTGTTGCACGACTTGACCCAGATCGTCCGGCTGAGCCTGGATCAGGCGTTCGATCCCAAGAATGCTCCAGCAGGACTAAAGGCGCTGCTGGCCAGGGCGGTCGAAAAGCCCGACTTCGAGGCGGTCGAAAACGACCTTAAATCCGCGCTGGACAAGGTGAAATCGGCTTTTGATCGGCTTGTCGTATAACGGCGCGACGGATGTTGCGAATTTCTGCGTTAGATCGGACAGGAACGTGAAGATGGTAGCCGGTTGGGTGAGATGGGCGGCGGGCTGCTTTGTGAGGCACTTCAGGATTGAAGAGGCATGCCGAGGGCACAAGTGGCAGCGGTCGTCAGCGAGGGGGAGGAGGCTTTGGGGCTAGTTGCGGTGGCAGCTGGCGCCGATGAGGCTGACCTCGTCAAGCGCCTCGCGAGCGGTGACAAGACTGCGTTCGGCACGCTGGTCGAGCGGCACCTGTCGGGCATTTCGGCGGTTGCGCGGCGGATGCTTCGCGACGACGCCGAAGCCGAGGACGTGGCGCAGGAGGCGTTCTTGCGCCTGTGGCGGTCGGGTGCCTCACTCGAGATCGGACCTGCCGGCGTGCGACCGTGGCTTCGCCGGGTGGTGTCGAACCTGTGCATTGACCGGCTGCGCGGCGCGGGCCGCCAGACGGTGACGGATGAGGTTCCAGAGCAGGTGGAGGAAGCCGATCAGCTCGCCAGCATGGAGCGTCGTGAGCTGAGCGGGCGGGTCGATCGGGCACTTAAGGCGCTACCCGAACGCCAACGGCTCGCGCTGACGTTGTTCCACTTCGAGGGCATGAGCCAGAGCGAGGTGGCAGCGGAGATGGAAATTACGGATGAGGCTGTTGAATCGCTTCTGGCGCGCGGGCGCCGCGCGCTTCGCACTACGCTGAAGGACGAATGGACGGCTTTGAACAACGAATGAGTGGCGATTGGTGATGCTGCTTGCGGGACGGTGAAGACGATGACGAACAACAACAAGACTGGAATGGACTTGCTTCAAGATGTGCTGGATGCCTATGGCGGCGACCGGACACGATGGCCCGCGCACGTTCGTGTTGAGCTTTCGCAGCTTTTGTTGGGTTCTGCCGAAGCGAGGCAGCAGCTTGCCGAGGCGCAGGCTCTCGATCGGCTTCTCGATTTGGCTCCAGCTGTTCCCAACGCACGCATCGATGCGCTTGCCGAGCGGATCATGGCGCAGGCGATCACTTCGCCTCGCGTGGTTGCGATTGGCCGTAAGCCTGCCAGCAAGCCTGTCACGTCACATTGGGGGTTGTTTGGGAGCGGCATAGCGGCTCTCGCTGCATCCCTGGTGATGGGAATAGCGGTTGGCCAGAGTTCAGCCATTGCCCCCACAGTGAGTGAAATTGCCGATGCTGCAGGCCTAAGTTCGAGCGCGGATACTCAACAGTTTGCCCAATTCGATGATGCCGATGTGGCGGTTTACGAGGACGCGCTATGAGCAACGACATAGAGAATGTGACCAGCAGCACGCCTGCGCGTAAGCCGCGCTGGCTTTATGGTGCGCTGATCGCTTCGCTAGGGCTCAACTTGCTTGTGCTCGGCGGGGCGGCCGGGGCCTTTTGGAAGCACCGGCATGGACACCACGAGCGCGGATTGATGAGTTTTGTGCGTGATCTCCCGCCAGACCGGCAGGCGCCTTTGCGCGATCTCATCACTTCGGAACGGGCTAAGTTGAAGCCAATCCGGGATGACATTCGCAAGGCGTGGAGCGATAGCAACGAAGTTCTTGGCACCGAGCCCTTCGACAAGGAGAAGATGAAGGCTGCCATGGCTCAAGTTGGCGAACAGGAGGCGCGACTTCGGTCCGCTATCTCCGACGCGATTGTGGAGGCGGCTTCGCAGTTGACGCCCGAGGAGCGACAGACCTTCAAGGCTTGGCGCGAGCGCGCCAAGGAGCGCCGTCATAAAAGATGGCGCCGCGATTCCGATGATGATGATGATGGCGACAAGCGTTGAAGCCTACGGCTGCGCACGGACCTTCGAGCCTTAGAGGCCCAATGCGCAGCCCCTCATGCGGCGAAGAAATCGCGTTGGCTGGCGCGCGGCAAGATGGCAGTCGCCGACCAGAAGTCTTCCGAAGAGTTTTCCTCAAGGCGGCCTTGAGACAGCTGAATGAGGGTGCGGGCCAATACGAGGTCGAAGCTCTCCAGGTTTGCCGCCGACTTCGGTCGTGCGCCTGCGACATGCAGTGAAATTTTGACCTCATCGCCGCAGCAATAGGAACGCACGCAAACGTCTGCGCCTGGCGCTGCATTCTCGATGGCATGCGACATCAAATTGATCAGGACCTGGCGCAGGGTCTGTGCCTCAGCCATAACCTCGGGCGTATCGATGACGTCAAGAGCAAGATCGAGGTTCAGCATCTGCGTCTCGGCCTGATGAAACGCCAGCATGTCCGAGATTGCCTTCCCGACGCAGGCGCTGCTTTGATCGACATTGGTATTTGAGCGCGTAAGCAGGTGGGTGATTGCCAAGGCATCTTCAGCCGACTTTAATAAACTACGGCCGCTGGCATGGATGGATCGTGCGTAGTCGCAATATTGCGAGGAGCCGAGCGGGCCGAAGACCTCAGCGCTCATCAATTCCGAAAAGCCGATGACCGCATTGAGGGGCGTACGCAACTCGTGACTCATGCGCTGCGTGAGCTTGCCCCAGTGCGCAGAGTCGATCTGGCGTGCGCTGCTCTCTGCGGTTCCAGACAACTCCGCCAACGTCGTCTGCGACCGCCGCACGCGTTGGGCATTCGCGTGCGGCACGGACGGAATTGAGGGAGACACAGCTGGAGACTTGACTTTTTGAATTTGGTTCAACTCGGCATCGAGATTTAGGTTGCCCGCGATGAGGGCAAGACCGGCGCCGGCCACGAAGAGGGCGCTTGCAAGGATTTGCGGATCGACATGCGGCGCGAGGAGACCGCCGGAACTCAGCAGGGCGGCGCAAGCAACAGCAAGACCTCGCCACATCTCACCTTTTCCGAGCCATATCAGTCCATTAGCGACCACGTTCTGGCACGAGGCCATCGATGGTGCCAAGATATGGCTCTCCCGTTGACTGGCGGACGTAGTCCCGGCCATTCCCAAAGCCCCTTCCGGATTATCTGCTTTCTGCGCCCCCGCGCGTGGGGGTAGCTGCCCCCCTGATTCGTGAGAATCACATTGGCCGATTTGGCAGCGTCGTGTCGAGGGAGATTAAATGCGAAAAAGTGATTCTGTTCGAATTGTGACAGGTTAATACACTTGCTGTCGCAACGATTTACGCCTCCAGCATGCGCAACACGATCTCGCTGACGTCGCGTGAAATCTGCTCGCTGGCGGCAACGGATTTGAGAGCGTCCTCCGCCATGGCGCGTCTATTGGGTTCGAGCGCCTTGGTGCTGCGGAACGAGGCGAGCAGGCGGGCTGCGATCTGCGGATTGACCGCGTCGATCTCAAGAACCTTTTTCGCTACGAAGCGATAGCCTTCGCCGTCAGGCCGGTTGAATTGCAGCGGATTGCCCATCGCGAACGTGCCAATCAAAGCGCGCACCTTGTTTGGCGTCGTGAGCTTGAACAGCGGGTGGCTGACGAGCGTGCGCACATCGTCGAGCGCGCGCGGCAGCGAAGATTGCGCTTGGGCTGAAAACCAGGTGTCGATGACGAGATGATCCTGCTTCCAGCGATCGTAGAAATGCGCCAGTGCCTTAGGGCGCGCGTCAACATCATGATGGGACAGCAGGTTCAAGGCGTGTGCGCTGTCGGTCATGTTGGTGGCGGAGAAGAAATGTTTCTCAAGCCGCTCCAAATCCTCCGGTGCGCCATGCGCAGTCATAAGCGTAAGCGCTGCGTTTCGCAGGGCGCGACGTCCCGCGCTCTTTGCGTCAGGCGAGAATGCTGGTTGCGATCCTGCCTGCGCATACACCTGCATCAGGAGATCGCGCAGCGCGCCTGATGCTGCGCGCGCGAAAGCGCGATGGGATTTATCGATAGCGCATGGATCGACGTTGATGCGCTTCTCACGCGCAATGTCGGACGGAGTTGGAAGTTTCAACAACTCGGCCTTGTAAGCGTCTTCCAATCCCGAATCCGACAACGCCGCCGCGAGTGCCTTTGCATAGGATGCGGCTGCCGTGTCTATGCTTTCTGGTTTATCGAGGCCAAGCATGATAGCGCGGGTCGCGAAGGCATTGGCGGATTGCCAGCGGTTGAACAAGTCGATGTCGTGCGTCATGAGGAACGCAAGTTCGGCGTCCGAAAGCTCGATAGTCAGGTTGACCGGAGCGGAGAACCCGCGCAGCAGCGAGGGTACGGGGCGAGCTGGAATATTTGTAAAGCGGAACGTCTGTGCCCGTTCTGTGATGGCCACGACGCCATCGTCGATGTTCGTCCCGTCGGCGAGCTGTAGCGGGATGTCGTGGCCATTGGCGCCGAGCAGGCCAAGCCGCAATGGAATGTAGAGTGGCTCTTTCTGAGGTTGCCCCGGCGTGGGCGAAAGGCTCTGGTTGACGGTCAATTCGGCCGTCTTGGACGCCGCATCGAAATCGAGCTTGCAGACCAGCTCAGGTGTTCCTGCTTGCGAGTACCAGCGGGAGAATTGCGCAAGGCTATGTCCGCTCGAATCTTCAAAACACCGGATGAAGTCTTCGATGGTGGCCGCATCGCCGTCATGGCGCTTGAAATAGAGATCCATGCCGGCGCGAAACGCGTCGCGCCCCAGGATGGTCTCTATCATTCGCACCAGCTCGGCGCCTTTTTCGTAGACGGTGGGCGTGTAAAAGTTGTTGATCTCGATGTAGCTGTCGGGGCGCACCGGATGCGCCAGCGGACCTTGATCCTCTGGAAACTGAAGCGCGCGCAGTTGGCGCACGTCGGCAATGCGTTGCACGGTGCGCGAGCGTTCGTCACCGGAAAATTCCTGATCGCGATAGACGGTCAGCCCCTCTTTCAAGCACAGCTGGAACCAGTCGCGGCAGGTGATGCGATTGCCGGTCCAGTTGTGGAAATATTCGTGAGCGACAACACTCTCAATGGCTTCGTAGCTGGCGTCGGTTGCGGTGTCCGACGAGGCCAGGATGAGCCTATCGTTGAAGATGTTAAGCCCCTTGTTCTCCATCGCTCCCATGTTGAAATCCGACACGGCGACGATATTGAACACGTCGAGATCGTATTCCCGCCCGAAGCGTTTTTCATCCCAAGCGAAGGAACGCTTGAGGGCATCCATGGCCCAGTGCGCCCGCTCCTCCTTGCCGTGTTCGACATAGATGCGCAGATCGACTTCCCGCTTCGACTTGGTGGTGAATGTGGATGCGATGGAAGAAAGATCGCCGCCAACCACGGCGAACAAGTAGCAGGGCTTGGGATGGGGATCTTTCCAGACCGTGTAGTGGCGGTCTCCGCCGGCCAGCGTGCCGCGTTCCAGAGGATTGCCGTTGGCAAGCAGCACCGGACACTCGCTGGCATCTGCTTCCAGGCGCACGGAGTAGACCGAAAGTACGTCGGGCCGGTCGAGAAAATACGTGATCCGGCGAAACCCTTCAGCTTCGCACTGTGAGCAGTAGACGCCGCGCGAGCGATAGATACCCTGCAGTGCGGTGTTGGCGTCGGGATTGATGTACGTTGTCAGTTCCAGCGTGAATGGATCTTTCGGCGCAGCCTTCACCGTCAATCCCTTTTCATCGACGATGTAGCTTTCCGCGTGCAACTCTTTGCCACCAAGCGCAATGCGCGACAGCTCCAGATGTTCTCCGTCCAGACGTAGCGGTACGTCCGCACTTTCTGCTGTCGGATTACGCCGCAACGAAAGGCGCGCATCGACCCGCGTTCTGGTCGGATGCAGCGCGATCGTGAGGTCGACCTTGTCGATAAGAAAATCCGGCGGGCGGTAGTCTTTGAGGAGAATTGGACGTGGCGTGTCGGTCTTCATGGGGCTCTCAATGCGCGCTGGACTAGCGCGAAAAAACGCTCCAGCTGGCAGCTTAGTTGCGCACCGCTGGGATCGTTGCAATTCACGGGGCCGGACGGGCATCTTTGCGCGGCTTTGCGCCAAAGCTCAACCCAGACGGCGGCGAAACTCCTCGTAGCCGAATTCTCGGATGATGCGAAGCGCGCCGTCTTGGCCCTTCACGGCCAGTGCGGGCAGGGGCACGCCATTGAATGTGTTATTCTTTACAAACGAATACTGCATCATGTCAGTGAAGACGATGTTGTCGCCGGGCTTCAATGGTTTCGAGAACGAGTATTCGCCGATGATGTCGCCGGTCATACAGGTTTTGCCGCCCAGAATGTAGTCGTGCCCCAAAACGCCGGGTTTGTCGGCGCCGATAATGGTGGGAGTATACGGGACTTCCAGCACGTCCGGCATATGAGTGGAGGCCGAGGCGTCAAGGATCGCGATGTCCTTTTCGTTATGGTGTATCGCGAGGACGCAGCCCACGAGATAGCCGGTGTCGACGACCAATCCTGCGCCGGGCTCGAGATAAACGTCGACGTCGAACTGGTCCTTGAATGCCTTGATGGCAGCTATGAGCGCGCCGACGTCGTAACCGGGCTTATTGATGAAATGGCCGCCGCCGAAGTTCACCGCTTTGACCTGCCGGATATAAGGCGCAAACTCGCGCGCAACATGTGCGATGAGCCCCACAGAGCCCTCGTGGGTGGCTTCGCAAAGCGCATGGGCGTGAAGCACGTCGATCTCGCTCCAAGGCGCATCTGCAAGAGTGTCGCGCGTGGCGCCGAAACGTGAATAAGGCGCACAAGGATTGTAAAGATCGCCGCCCAGTGTCGCGAGCGAGTATCCTGGATTGATCCGAAGCCCGATGGAGGAGCCCGCAGCCTTCAACAGCGGCAGGTATTCTCGGATCTGCGCAGGCGAGTTGAAGTAGATGTGGTGGGCAAGCTTTGTGAGCCGCGCTACCTCGCCCGGCATGTAGGCGGGGGAATAGCAATGCACTTCCTTGCCGAAATCCTCCGCGCCAAGCCGCGCCTCGAATTCGCCCGATGCCGTCGTGCCGTCGAGGGTTTCCCGCATCATCGCAAAGGCGGCCGGCAACGCGAAAGCCTTGGTCGCGAGAAGAATCTTGCAACCGGTCTCGCGCTTGATGCGCGCTGCGGTGGCGAGATTACGCGCCAGCAGCGCTTCATCCAGCACATAGACAGGCGTTGCGATGTCGGGAGGCAGGGAGAAAGTCATGGCCACCTTGGGTCTCGTGGATGTTTTTTGGCACCCAAGGCGGGTGCGCGCTGTATATGGCATTGGTTCGGTCAGGCCGCTAGTGCCAGCCCGATGCTATTAGGTCCCAAGCGCCCTATTGAGCGATCTCGACTTGGAATTGCCGGGTCATCAACTCGCCGCTGGCAAGGCGCGCGGTGACGGAGAAAGTGTCTGTGCCGGTCGAACCCGCCCGGGCTGTGTAGTAAACGCCTGTCCCTTTCGCCTTGGTGCCGATACAGGTTCCCTGTGCCGACGCAGCGATGGTCGTCGCTTGTCCCGTGCGGAAGGTGACATCGCCCTTGAGCGGCGGATTTGTCACGCTGACCTGAGGAGCGGGAAGCTCCGCGCAATTTTGATCGACCCCGGCAAAAATAAAGACACGGCCCGGCCGGCCGGGGACGACGGGGGCCGTGCGTATGGTGGGATCCGAAGCTGGGGGTCCTGCCAGCGACGGCAGAGCGGGCGGGCCGCTACGTTGCCCCTGCGGCTCTGCAACCTCGGGAGCCTGGGCTGTGGCGGCGGTGGGCTGCTGCGCTGAGCACGCGCTAACGAGTGCAGCAACAGTCAAAATTGTGAAGAATTGAGAGATCCAGGAGGCCATACCCACGTGTCCCGTCATGCATTTCCTTCCGAGGGCCAGCGATAGCAGAACGTGAGATAGAACAGTGCGAGATAAATTGCCAGGAAAGCTATTCCGCCCAGTAGCGCCGCCGCTTCGTACAAGGTGAGGCCGTGAAGCCACTCAGGCGCCTGGTTTCCAAAGCCGGGGATACCCGTGGCCGTGTCCGGGAGCTTGCTCCAGGCTCGCTCAGTGCCCAGCAGAAGCTCGTGCAGACCGAACGTCAGCGCGCCCATGAAGGCCAAGCCGAACGAAAGAAGCGTGAAGGCGAGTAAACGCAGGGAAAAGGGCGCGTTCTTCAAGAATAGCCAGAGGCCGGCGATGTAGCCCGATACCATACCGAACGAGACGGAGAATACTGATACGACGAGCCCGGTGAGGTCGTTGCGAATATTCAGGATATCAGCTTCTGTCATTGCTCTGGGCTCTAAGGCACGGCGGCCAGAAACAGGAAGACGGCGAAGATAACGAGGTGTACCGCGCCTTGTAGAATAGTCGTGCGTCCTGTCGCTAGGGTCACAGTGCCAATAAACAGCGACAGAATGAGCAAAACCATCTGCGAAGCATGCAGGCCCAGCGTGAGGGATTTATCAAGCGCAACCGAGACCGCACCCACAACAGGAATGGTCAGCCCAATCGTTGCCATTGCGGATCCAAGCGCGAGGTTGAGGCTGGTTTGCAGTTGATTGGCGATTGCGGCGCGCACGGCGGCCATACCTTCAGGCAACAAGACAATTGCTGCGATCACGACGCCGACGAAGGATTGGGGCAAGCCAGCCGAATTTATGGCCGCTTCCAACGTCGGCGATAGGGCCTTTGCCAGCAGGACAACCGCAATCAAAGCTACGATGAGAAAGAAAAAGCTGAGAGCGGCGATCGTGTCGGAGGGCGGCGGCGCACTGGCGCCTTCGCCGGTTTCGGTAAGAAAATAATATCTGTGCCGGACCGTTTGTACGAACAGGAAGACGCCATAGAGCGTGATCGACACCAAGCTGACGAAGATGAGCTGCGATGTCGCGTAAGTCGGACCCGACGTCGCCATCGTATAATTTGGCATAACCAGTGTGATCGTGGCCAATGTACCCAGTACGCTTAGCGCAATGGACGCAGCACTTGTCTGAAAGCTCTGCTCCAGGTAACGCGCGCCGCCCACGACAAGGCACAATCCGATGATGCCGTTCAGCACGATCATAATCGTCGCAAAAACGGTATCTCGTGCCAGTTCGTCACTAGCGGTAGTTGCCCCGATCATAACGGAAACGATCAGGGCGACTTCGATGACGGTGACGGCAATGGCAAGCACGATGGAGCCAAGTGGCTCTCCGACTTTCAACGCGACTATTTCAGCGTGATGGACGGCGGCGAACACTGAGGCACCCAGCAGAAGTGCTCCCAACGTGAGGATTGCCGGATGGTGGGGCAGTATTCCCCCTATCATCGAAACGACGAGGGCGCAGGCCGCTACAGGTGCGGCCCACGCCCAAATCGAAATCCTAGCTGTGGCGTGCCCTGATCCTGCCATCCAACATCCGTCTTGCTAAAACAATAACGTAGGCTGGGCTCTGGCGTCGATCAAGTCTCTACCTCGAACAGATCCTTCTGGTCCTTCTTCTTGATCTGTCTGACGTGCCAGGGAAGCCCTTGGCGTGCCAGTTCCTCAAGGAATGGCTTTGGCGGGAGCTGTTCGACGTTGAATACGCCTTTGCCCTTCCAGTGCCCCTTGAACATCATCATAGCGCCGACAACAGGAGGCACGCCGGTCGTGTACGATACGGCCTGAGCCCCAACTTCCTTGTTGGTCTCTGCATGGTCGCAGACGTTCCAGATCATGTAGCGGACCTTCTCGTCATCCTTGTGACCTTTGATGACGACGCCGATCGAGGTCTTGCCGGAATAGTTCTCCGCCAGCGAGGACGGCTCGGGCAGCAAGCTCTTCAGGAACTCCATCGGGATGACCGGGTTGCCTTTGTACATGACGGGATCGATCCGCGTCATGCCGACGTTCTGGAGAACCTCCAGATGCTTGATGTAATTGTCCGAGAACGTCATCCAGAAGCGGATCTGCTCTAGCCCCTTGATGTTTTCAACGAGGCTCTCTTCTTCCTCGTGATAGATGAGGTAGGATTTCACTTCGCCGACTTCGGGATAATCGACCATCGTGGAGATCGACAGCGGATCGATTTCGATCCACTCGCCCTTCTTCCAATACTTGCCGCGCTGGGTGACTTCGCGCAGATTTATCTCTGGATTGAAATTGGTTGCGAAGGCTTTGCCGTGGCTGCCCGCGTTGCAGTCGATGATGTCGATGGTCTTAATATCGTCGAACAGTTCTTCTTGAGCGTAGGCGCAGAAGATATTGGTGACGCCGGGATCGAAGCCGCAGCCCAGGACAGCCATCAAGCCCTTTGCCTTGAACTTATCGTGATACGGCCACTGATATTTGTAGGTGAACTTTGCTTCGTCGCGCGGCTCGTAGTTCGCTGTGTCCATGTAATGGACGCCCGCCTCCAGGCAGGCATCCATAATTGGCAGATCCTGGTAGGGCAGCGCCATGTTGATCACCAGGTCCGGCTTAACCTTCTTGAGCAGCGCAACCGTCTCCTCGACGTTGTCGGCATCTACCTGGGAGATCTCAATGGGCGTAGTGCATTCGGCCTGAACCTTCTTGCAGCTTTCCAGCCGGCGAGACGCTAGATGGATATTTTTGAAAACATCGCGGTTCATCGCACACTTCTTGGCGACAACCGAACCGGCGGCCCCGGCCCCGATGATCAAAACGCTTTTCAATTCAAGCTCCTAACGCAGAAGGTGAGAGTAGGGGAGATGCAAGTAGCTGCAACTTGGTTCTAGGCAAGCGCAAATCGCCAGATAGGGCAAGGGTCTGTCACGTTCAATGGAAATGACAGCGCACGCCAATTTTAGCTTAGGAAGATAGTGGACCAGAGTTCAAGTCTCGGGAAGCGTCCGCGGCTACGTCTCAATAGACGAAGGTTCCGGCGTTGGAATACAATACTAAACCCTCCTTTTATCGTGCAGGTTCTTTCGGTCATGATGGCGTCTACCCCGGCGATCCCCACCAGCCGTATCACGTCGATGCTGCAAAGCGAGCGTGAGAGTTTCGAACATCGCAATCCGCGCTCCGCGAAGCTCTACCAGCGGTCCGCCGACCATTGGCTGCGCGGTGTGCCGATGCACTGGATGGTTGATTGGGGTACGCCCTTTCCGCTGTTTGTCGAAAGCGCACAAGGCGTGTCGATGACCGACGTCGACGGTCATTCATACGTCGATTTTTGTCTTGGGGATACCGGAGCCATGTTCGGTCACAGTCCGCCGGCCATCGCGGAGGCTGTCGCACGGCAAGCGACGCGCGGCTTGACCACCATGCTTCCAGGGCCTGACGTCGCCATTGTCGGCGAGCTTTTGGCTCAGCGCTTCAAGCTGCCATATTGGCAGGTCACGGCAACCGCTTCCGATGCCAACCGGTCAGTGATCCGCTGGGCGCGCGCAGCAACCGGCCGAACCAAAATTCTCGTTATGCAAGGCTGCTATCATGGCGCCGTCGACGACACGTTCGTAACGCTCGAGAATGGTCGGCCACGCAATCGTCCCGGTTTGGTCGGCGAAGTGCGCGACGTGACGCGGACAACCGTCGTCGTCGAGTTCAACGATATCCCGGCGTTGGAAGCGGCGCTTGCTGGTGGCGATGTCGCCTTGGTGTTGGCTGAACCGGTTATGACAAACTGCGGCATGGTACTACCTGACGAGGGATATCATGACGCCCTTCGGGATCTGACGCGCAAGTACGGCACGCTGCTGTGTATCGACGAAACACATACGATTAGCTCCGGGCCCGGCGGCTACACGGCGACCCACGGACTTGATCCCGACTTTTTCGTACTTGGCAAACCGATTGCCGGAGGTGTACCGGCGGCCATTTATGGCTGGAGCGCGCAAGTTGACGAGCGCATAAAAGATTACCTCGCCCGTCGGGAGGCGGGCTACTCGGGAATTGGGACGACTTTGTCGGGCAACGCGCTTCAGCTTGCGTGCATGAGAGTTGTCTTGGAAGAGATCCTGACGGATGTCGTCTACAGTGCGGTTATGCCGCTCGCTGAAATGCTCGAAGCCGGATTGCGCGCTCTCATTGCCCATCACAAACTTCCCTGGAGCGTCGTTCGAGTCGGTCTGCGCGCCGAGATCGTCGCCGCGCCGCAATTGCCGCGCAATGGAACGCAGGCGCTGCTGTTTGCCCACAGCGAAGTAGAGCACGCTTTACATCTGTATTGCCTCAACCGCGGCGTGGTCATTACGCCGTTCCACAACATGATGCTGGTCTGTCCGCAGACAAGAGCAGAGCATGTATCGCGATTGCTCGACGTGCTTGATGAAGGCATGAGCGCGTTGTCGGGGTGCTCAGTTGCACGCACTTCAAGCTGAAAACAAACAATCAGGCTCCTCATGATAAAGCCACCTTGCAAGGATGCTCTCGCCAGCGAAGCTCAGGCGTTCCTCGATGCGAATCCCGACATCGAGCAGTTCGCGATGCTCTACACCGATCTTCCCGGCGCGCAGCGCGGCAAGTTGCTGACTCGAGGGGAATTGCTCGCTGCCTATAAGAGCGGGCGTTGTTTGCCCGGCTCGGTCATGTCGATGGACATCACGGGCCGGGATGTGGAGGAGACAGGGCTGGTGTGGGGCGATGGCGACGCCGACCGGCTGGTCTGGCCGGTGCCGGGCACGCTGGTGCGCACCCCTTGGGCCGCCGCGCCGCAAGCGCAGTATCTCGGATCATATTTCGAGCTTGATGGAGAAGCCTGCCTCGCCGAACCGCGCCACGCGCTCAAGCGCGTCATCGCGAAACTCGCCGAGTTGAACCTTACGCCGGTCGCCGCGGTTGAGCTTGAGTTCTATCTGCTTGACCGTGCCAGCTCGCTTGCGGGCCGTCCCCGTCCACCCGCCGCGCTGGTTGGAGGCGCCGAGCCCAAGCACTGGCAGGCCTACTTCATGCCCGACATCGACGATTTTGCGCCTTTTTTCGCCGATCTTTATGCGGCGACGAAAGCGCAAGGCGTTCCGGCCGAGGCGTTGATCTCGGAGTATTCGCCAGGTCAGATGGAGATCGGACTGCGTCATCATGATGATGCGTTGCGTGCGTGCGACGAAGCGATGATGTTCAAGCGCACCGTCAAGGGCGTTGCCGACAAGCATGGCCTCATGGCGACTTTCATGGCCAAACCCTATTCGCAGTACTCAGGCTCGGGCATGCATTTGCATGTGTCGCTTGCGGGGCCCGATGGCAAGAATGCGTTTGCTTCGGATGAGGACGCCAACGAGCTGTTGCGGTTTGCGATAGGGGGTATGCAGGCGACCATGGCGGACGCCATGGCGATCTTCGCGCCGAATGCCAATTCCTATCGCCGCTTCCGCAAGTCCTCTTATGCCCCCATCGCGCCTAACTGGGGCATCAACAATCGCACGGTGTCCTTGCGCGTGCCAGCCACGTCGGGCGCTGCTCGTCATGTTGAGCACCGTGCATCGGGCGCGGATGCCAATCCCTATCTCGCGCTCGCATGTGTGCTCGCCGGGATGCACTACGGCATCGTCAACCGGATCGATCCGGGCCCACCAATCACCGGCAACGGCTACGAACAGCCACCGGCTAGTGCTATTCCGGTCAATTGGTTTGCAGCATTGGAGAAGATGCGCAGTTCCGAGTTCATGAAGACATACTTCGGCGCGCGTTTCGTGGAGATCTTCACGACGATCAAGGAAGTCGAAGCGGACCGTTTCTTCGCAGAGCCTCAGCCGCTCGATTTTGATTTCTATTTACGCACGGTTTGACGGCCGCGGGCGGGTTCCACAGCAGGGTAAATTACGCAGGATAGGCCACCATTACCCACCCGAGTAGGGCACTATGACTACCCATCGGGGCCTTGCGTGATTTTCGCACGAAAACTACCCTTCTCCTCATAAAGTAGGAGAACGATTGCCCCGAAGGTGGCCGTCCGTTCCGGCCCTAAGGCCGACGGCTCTCCCCTTACGCAGGCAACGCAAGGGAGAGCCCATGTCCATGAAAAATAAGGTCATTACCGCCGATCAGGCCATTGCGCTAATCAAGGACGGTGATGTCGTTTGCACGACAGGGTTCGTGCAGAGCTGTATCCCGGAGGCACTCCATGCGGCTCTCGAAAAGCGTTTCGTCGAGACCAAAGCCCCCAAGGGGCTGACCCTGATCATGTGTGCTGGTGCGGGTGATAGCAAAGGGCTCGGCACCGGCCGCCTCCACCACGAAGGTCTGCTCAGCCGCGTGATCGCCGCCAATTTCGGCCGGATGCCGAAGGTGGCGAAGGCCGCTCAAGAAAATAAGATCCAGGGTTACAATCTCCCGCAGGGCATTATTTCCAAACTCTACCGCTCCTGTGCCTCCGGTTCGCCGGGCCTTTTTTCGAAGGTCGGATTGCATACCTACGTCGACCCGCGTCTGGGCGGCGGCAAGGTCAACGAGGTGACGACTGAGGACATCGTCAAGCGCGTCGAGGTCGATGGCGAGGAGTGGCTGTTTTACAAAGCCACGCCAATCGACGTGGCCCTCATTCGTGCGACCAGCGCCGATCCATCGGGTAACCTGTCGTTGGAAAAGGAAGCGTTGACGCTCGATAGCTTGGCTCAGGCCATGGCAGCTCACAACAACGGTGGCATTGTCATCGCGCAGGTCGAGCGGATCGTCGAGCAGGGTTCGCTCAAACCCAAGGACGTCAAGGTTCCCGGTATTCTGGTCGATTGCGTCGTTGTCGCCGACGATCCTGTGATGCACCGTATGAACTACGGCGTAATGTATGATCCGGCTCTCTCTGGCGAAATTCGCGTGCCGGTCGATGCGATGCCGAAGATGGAGCTTGCCGAACGCAAAATCATCGCACGCCGCGCCGCTTTCGAGCTACCGCTGAATGGCGCAATCAATCTCGGAGTAGGGGCGCCCGATGGCGTTGCGGCGATTGCAGCCGAAGAGAAGGTGACGCCCTTCCTCACCATGACGACGGAAGCGGGCGCGGTTGGCGGCGTGCTGGCAGGCGGTTCGAGCTTTGGTTCGTCGGCGAACGCACATTCGATCCTCGACCAGAACCAGATGTTCGACTTCTATCACGGCGGGGGATTGGATCTGACATGCCTTGGCGTGGCCGAGGTCGATGAGGAAGGCAATGTCAATACCTCGCGCTTCGGCGGCCGGCTGAACGGTTGCGGCGGCTTCATCGATATTTCCCAGAACTCACGCGCGGTTGTCTTTGCCGGGACATTCACCGCAGGTGGACTGAAAGTCGAAGTCTCCTATGGCAAGCTGAAGATTATCGAGGAGGGAAGGGCGCGCAAGTTCGTCAAAAAAGTCGAGCAGATAACCTTTTCGGGCAAGTACGCCGCCTCCAAGTCGCAACCGGTCATCTATGTGACTGAACGCTGTGTGTTCCAGCTTACGCCGGGCGGCCTCGAACTCATCGAAGTGGCGCCTGGCATCAACATCGAAAAGCACATTCTGCCCCACATGGATTTCGTGCCCATCATCCACAAACCGATCCCGATGGATCGCCGGATTTTCATCGATGAGCCGATGGAGTTGATGAGCGAGCTCTTGAACCTGAAACTCTCCGAGCGGGTTTCCTACGACAGCGACCGCAACATCCTGTTCGTGAACCTCGAAGGCTGGAGCGTGCGCAAGAAGACCGACATCGACGATCTGCGAAAAATCCTGGTGGACGCGCGGATGCGTGCCGGTCGCCGCGTCAACGCCGTCGTCAACCACGACGGCTGCCGTATCGCCGATGATCTCTACGACGATTATGCCGAGATGATCGAATACATGCTGGAGAACCACTACGTCTCCACAACCCGCTACACCACGAGTGCTTTCATGCGTCTCAAGATGAAGGAGGCATTGTCGCGGCGAGGGCTGCAGCCGCACATCTACGAACGCCCGGAAGAGGCCCATGCCGAGCTGGAGAAGGCCGGCTGAATTACACCCTGATCCAATCTGCCGGATTCCCGAGACCGGCGAGCAGGAAACGCAAAGAGCATAAAAGAAAGAGGCGCAAGGAATGTCCTTGCGCCTCTTTCGGTTTCGACTGGTCCGTCAATTAGATGACGAAGAAGTCATTGGCGGTCAGGTTCGCCTTGTTGTTGATCACGGCGAAGACCACTGCACCACCGGCTGCGTTGCCGTTAGCGTCGTAAGTGAGCTCACCCGTCGTGCGATTGTAGATGATGCGGTCGTTGGCATCGTGCGCGGCGGTTCCGACATAGAATGTCGAAGCCTGCAGCGTACCCGTCGCGATCTGCGAGAAGACCGAGTGGTCGAGACGGATCGTGTCGTCGGTCGGGTTGAAGTCGAGGATGACGTCTTTGTTCGTGTTCGCATTGAGCGAGGTATCGAACAGGAAGCTATCCTTGCCTTGGCCGCCGACGAGAGTGTCGTTGCCGAATTTGCCGCCGATGACGTTGTCCTTGCCGTTACCCTGGACGCGCTGACCGAGGTTGTTGCCAAACAGGTTCATCGCGATGTTGGGCGTGCCGGCCTGCAGGACTTCGATCGCTAAGTTGTTGGCCAGCGTGTAGTTGACGGTGGCGCGAACCGTGTCGGTGCCCGACGTGTCGACGATAACGTCAGCCTGGGAGTCGACATAATAGATGTCGTTGCCAGCGCCGCCGATCATCGTGTCGTTGCCCGTCCAGCCGTTGAGAACGTTGGCGCCGGCGTTGCCCGTGATGGTATTGTCGAGGGCGTTGCCGACCAGCGTCAGGGCAGTCGTGCCGCTGGCGTTGGCGGTTTCCAGGTTCTCGATGTTAGCGCGCGAGACCATGTTCAACGTGTTGTTGATCGAGGTCCGGATGGTGTCGACGCCGGTCGTATCAACGACGTAGTCGCCTGCGGAGTCGACGTAGTAGGTGTCGTTGCCAGCACCGCCGTACATCTGGTCGCCGGCGGCGCCGCCGTTCAGAACGTCGTTGCCGTCTTCACCGAACAGACGATCGACGCTGTTGCCGCCGTTGAGGGCGTCATTGCCAAGACCACCGTAAAGGTCGTCACGGCCAGCGGTGCCGTTGATCGTATCGTTCGAGACTGTCGTATCGAAGATGAAGTTCGATGCCGACAGGTCAGAAAGCTGCGTATTCTGCAGCGTCATGATGTTGAAGCTGTCGTTGGTCCACTTCTGCAACATCACGCTCGAACCACCGTTACGTGCGATGGTCTGGATCGTCTCGAACGAGCTGATGCCAAGGCCGGCGACCGAGATCTTGTCGGCGCTGCCTGCAGCGGCCGCCAGCTGACCACGGATGTCGCCGGGGCTGTTGTACTGCGTGGTGGCAACTTCAAGGTATTTGTCGCCTGCCACGAGAGCTGCAACGTCGCCGGCAGTGAGACCGTTACCGGTGTTCCAGACGTCGACCTTGCTGGTGAAGCCAGGCTTATCCTTGGCGTTCGCCGAGGTCAGAACGTCGTGGCTGAGCGTGCCGTTGACGTTGTCTGCGCCTTCGTACACACCAAAACCGGTGACAGTGTTGTTGTTGGAGTTAGCCGAGTTCCAGTCAAGGCCGGTGGAGTCGATCTTGATGAAGACGCGGTTCTGAGCCAGGTTGATGCGCAGTTCGGCATCACCAGTTGCGGTGCTGCCCGACGGCGTGACAACGCCAGCTTCAGTCAGGCTGGCACGCACATAGGTGTTGCCGAAGTCGGTTACGATATCGCGGCCGAGGCCGTCGAATACGAATACGTCGTCGCCTGCGCCACCCGTCATCGTGTCGTTGCCAGCGCCGCCCGTGATCACGTTAGCGCCGTCGTTGCCGAACAACTTGTTGTTGGCGCCGTTGCCGGTCGCATCGGCGTCACCCGTTCCCGTGAGAACAAGATCTTCGATGCCCGAGTAGTCGGCAAGGTTGCGAGAGATCGAGGATTCGATCGTATCGCGGACGCCGCCCGTGTCGTTGACGATATCGTGGCCAGCACCGAGCACGTAGGTGTCGCTGCCGTCAAGACCGTTCAACGTGTCGACAACGCCGTCGTCGCCGTTCGAGCCGCCGTCAAGACGGTTGGCACCGTTGTTGCCCGTGATCGTGTTCACGGCCGTGCTGCCGGTGAGGTTGATCGAAGCCACGCCAATGTCGCTGGTCGTGCGGAGGTTCTCAATAGACTCCGAGCCAGAGAGAGCAAAGCTGCCCTTGGACACGAGTACGGTATCATTGCCTTCGCCAGCGAACTCAACGACTACATCGCCTGTGTCGTCAACCGTGTAGGTGTCGTCGCCAAGGCCGCCGATCACGGTGTCGGCGCCGACCTTGCCGTCAAGGCTGTTGTTGAGATCGTTGCCGGTGAGGACGTTGTCGAGGTTGTTGCCCTTGCCGTCCGTGGCGCTGCCCATAAGGGTCAGGTTCTCGATCGTCGTGGTGATGCCGAGGTCGCGGTTGGCATAAGAGATGATCGTGTCGTTGCCGCTGGTATCCGAGATGGCGTCGGAAACGCCAGCCGTGCCGGCTGCCTCGATGACGATATATGTGTCGTCGCCGGCACCGCCGTTGAGGCTGTCATTGACGCCGTCAAAGCCGCCGAACAGGACGTTGTTGTTGGAGTCGCCGAGCAGGATGTCGCTGAACATCGAGCCATTGACGTTGGCCACACCGGTCAAGGTCTGGTGATAGGTGTCACCCGTACGCGGATCGATGAAGGTAGCCGAATTGTTCGAGAGGTCGAGGGTGACCTTGCCCGTGGCATACTGATAATCGACGGTGTCGAAGCCAGAGCCGGTGATGACATCGTTGCCCAGGCCCGCGTCGATGGTTGCGCCTGCCTGCTGCACGGTCACCGCATCATCGCCTGAGGTCAGCGCGGCAAAGAGCAGGTCGAAGTTGGCGCCCTGGCCATAGGTGAGCTCAGCGAACGTTACGCTGGGAGACGAGCTCGAGTAATCGATCGTCTTTGGCGTGCCGTAGGAAACGCCCGTCGAGGTCAACATCTCAACGGAGTAGATGTCGCCGCTTGCAAACGGCTTGTCGGCATAGAGCTGGTCGCCGGTGAGTTGAAGGTAGCCAACGATCAAACCGCCGTCGAGCACGGGAATGGTGATCACGCTACCAGGCGTCGTTTCGAAAGCATTCGCGATATCGAACGTATCGAAAGTCACGCCAAGCGCAGCAATGTCGCTGGCAGTGCCAATCGAGTGCTGCAGGAACTGAGTGACGTCCGCAGCCGCTTGCGTCTGGCGCGCAGCCTGTGTGCCGCTGTCGCCGCCACCGATTTCGATGGTCTGAACGACGCCGACAATGTTGACGTATTCCAGGGACTCGACCGTGCCGGTCAAGACGCCCGTCGTCGGGTTGTAGGAAAGTCCGGTACCGTTGATGCGAACGGTGTCGCCAATAACGCTACCTTCGACATTAAACTCGATCAACGTTGCGGTGTTGGTCGTCGGTGTCGAAGCGTCAAATGCCCAAGCCATAGTATCTCCCTCGAAGTCCGGTAATTGGGAGCGCGAATTGCGCAGTCCCTACGCAGCCAAAGAAATCCGCTCCGAAAACGCCACTACGCCACCGAAGCCCACGATGCCAAACTAGAGACCATTTGTTCTTAAGCAGTAAACGGAATGCCCGTGTTTGAAGATATTTCGTTTCCAGCTGTGCCGTGGTTGGGCAGATCTAAAACTGAACGCTTCAATTCGTATCTAATCTCTGCGTTGCGCGAGCCGCGAGCGGTTGCGACGGGGGGCAAGAAACTTCAGAAATGTTCCGAAAAACAAAGAATGCGACGCACGCACATGCGTGGTCGCATTCAAGATTTACCGAGTCTTAAGAGAAGGACCGCCTACGAGCGAAGTCGCTACCACTTCAAAAAGCGTCGTCCGATCAGCGCGCCGATGGCCGCCACAACAGAGATGCCGATTGGGTACCAGATGCTCACGAAAAGGGGGCTGTCGTCGGAGCAGTGGGTTGCGTACAGAGTTGCCCCTACGCCAGCAGCAAGCAGACCTCCGGCCAAGCCGGCAAGGGTTGGATTGGCCGGCGCCCCCTGGCGTAGCGCATAGAAAATGGCAATGAACGGCGCCATTGACAGAAGGGGGATAAAGCACATGCAGACCAGCCAATTCGATCCGCGGGCATAAACCAGCCAATGGTCGGCAGGCAGCACATTCAACTCGACGATGACACCAATGGCCAATGCGGCGAGAGGGATGGCGAACGCCCAAGCCAATGTGCCGCCACCGGGCTCGGGACGTGCAAGTCGCAGCGTCAGAATGTAAGCGCAGGCCGCAATCGCGATTGTAAAGAAGAGCTTAAAATCAAAGCGCGGGGAATTTGCCAGCACCCATGCGAAGTCCGGTCTAGGTCCCATCGCGCCGGAAAAAATCAATGCACCCGCGAGTATGCCGAAGCAAAGCGCCAGCGTGATCGTTTGCCCAATCGGCCGCTTCACACTCGCATTGTCGGCCACGACGGCCCGAATAAGCTCATCGGTCTTCATGGGGTCTGCTTCTCTTGGTAAGCATCCGACAGCGATTTCAAACTGCGGTGCAGTTGCACCCGAACGGCGACCTCACTCATGCCGAGCCGTTCGGCAACATCGCGCGCGCTGTGTCCGTCAATGGCGATTGACTTGACGATGTCGCGTGCCTTGCCGTTCAGTCCGTCCAGAACCCGGTTGGCGTCGTAGGCGTTTATGGCGTCCTCTTGGCCCGGTGCCTCCAGAACGTCGAGCAGACCCTCGATCGGCACCTCCGTGCGTCGGCCGCGGCGGCGGATCTCATCGATCATCTTGTTGCGCGTGATGGCGACGATCCACGGCCCAATGGGCTTGGTCTGGTCCCAGGTATGCCGCTTCATGTGTATTGCCAAAATGACCTCTTGGACGACATCCTCGGCGTCCGAGCCTGCTATTTCCGTCGAGCCGAAGCCGCGCCGGACCATGGCCCGAAGCGATCGGGACACATCGGTGAGAAAGCGCTGATAGGCGCCATTATCTCCCATCATGGCCGCCCGCATGAGTTGCGACCATTCACTGTCACGCATGCGTTTGGTCAACCCGGTGTGCCTTTCGTTTTCATGTTCGTCCGGCGGGGCCTGTTTGTTACGTGTGACAAATTGGTGAATCTCATCCAATGCGCAGAGCACACTCGAACGGGGTAGCGACGGCCTTGGGTACACTCTATTCCGCTTATCACGGCTGGACGTGGGCAATCCAGTAGGCCCGGCGGCCCACTGGTCAGGAGGGAGGTCGGATCGAGGTCTAATCACGAAGAAGCTGTTACAACCCCAAGAATAGCTACGTAGGTCAGGCCGTGGAGGAGTTGGTCGAGACCGAGCGCCCACCAAAATGGCGTGTCGTGGGATGACCAGCCGCTGCGCTTTACCGTCTGATCCTTCAGCCAGTCCAGATGATAATGCACGATGAACTCACCCGCCAAAATGGCGCCAGCCAGTCCGAGACCGATGGAGGGAAAGAGCAAAAATACGGGCGCCGTCAGCAGCACGTGGGTCAGGCAATGAGTAAAGCCTCCCAGGGCGCCGTAGGTACCTTTGGTTTGCCGCTGATAGCTGGTTTGCAAAAGGAAATCGGCCACCGCGTGCTTGACGAGAAGGTAGGCCATGGCAGCGAGAATTAAGTGCGCTTGGCTCAACGTCTGTGTCCCGCTGTCATCGTTTTGGTTCCAAGGCGGCTCGATTGCACGCCAGCCTCCCATCGGCGGAGGCGAGAAGTACGCAAGGCCACCCCTGCCTGATGGGGAATGTCCTAGGTACCGCAACTTCAACAAAGATAGACCTGTTGGTACCGGCTAGGCTGTTCCCTAGGGAACACCATGAGCCCACGCGACCCAAATGCCGCAGCGGCGGGCTGAGCTTTCGCCCAACCCGCGCCTCTTCGGACCGCTCGTCAGGTTGTGCCTCAGCACCCTGATCAGCGCAACTGCATCTTGCGTCCGGCGCCGGGGACTTTGAACCCGCCCCCGCGATCTCCCCCTTTGCCGGGAAGCTTGAAGCCGGGAATCTTGATCTTCGGCGTGATGATGATCTTTGGCAGGTTATCCAGCTTCGGCTTTGTCGTGCGACGCGGTGGATCCTTTTTCGAGGGCTTCTCCGGCTTCACCTTCTTTTCGGGCTTTGGCTGCCTGACCTTGATGCGCACGCACCGCTTGCCGACCCTGTGCATCCCGTCCGGACAAGCTTTGGCAGGAGGCGTCACCTTGGGCGGTTGTGTTTGAGGCTCGTCGTCACGGTCAGGCATGCACCCGCGCCGCGTGCGATGTTTACCGGGCGGGCATTCAACCTTGTCGGGGACGCAGATGCGGCCAACGCGATGTTTGCCTTCTGGACAATGCGGGCGTGGGGAACCTCCCGACGGCGTATCATCACGATTATCCTGTTCGCAACGATTGAGCTTCCTGTTCCAAGTGCTGCCCTTGGCGCATGTGGTATCGAGCGGCAGGCAGCGGCGTGCGACACGGCTGTATCGCGTACCCTCCGGGCACTCCCGGATCTCTTCGCACCGGTGCTTGCGCCAATCGTACCTCTCGCCGTCTTTGCACGGTGGCCTTACGGGCAGACAGGTGTGCGTGGTGGCGTTCCAACGGGTTGCCGGCGGGCACGTCTGTCCTACGGGGATACAGCGATCCGTGCGCGACGAGGTGACCGTGCCGAACGGACAGCATGATCCGTCGTCTCGGCGACGCTCGCGGTCGGGGCAGACGGGATCGCGCGTCACGCAACGGTCGCGCTTGCTGTCATATGTCGTCCCACGCGGGCAGCATGTACCGTCGTCACGTCGGCGCGCGGGATCGAAGCAATGCGGGCTCACAGGCACGCAGCGATCAAGGTCGTCATTCCAACGGCGACCCTTCGCACAGGGACAGGTGCTCCCCACCCGCAAAATGCGACCGTCCGGGCAACGCGGAATTGGAGGAGGGATCAAGGTCTGGGGCGGCTCACGCGATTCCTGCTTCTTGGGCGAGATCGCGGGAACATGCACCCACACGCAGCTCGGATTACCGTCGCCCGCGCCAAACCCCGGTGGCAGCGGCCCCGGCGGCAACAGCATAGGATCAAGCGCGCCAAAGCAGTTTTCCGCCCAATAGCCGCCCGGAGCCGGCATCGTGACTTCGACCCAGTGGATGTGGGTCTCTCCGGGCATTAGAGAAAGATGCGTCTTGCACGTGAAGGGGAGCTGGTTGGTGTCTCCGGCATCGCACGCGATGGGAGGATTGACGCTGGTTACGGGAGCGCCGGACACGGCACCTGAGACGAACATCGCATCGGCGAGCAGAACATCACCGTCGAACGGCATCATTCCCGCATTCGAGATGCTCAGACCAAACTTGCACGGCTGGCCAGGCATGCAGATGCCTGGGCCGAACTTTTCAACCACGATACCCGCGCCACCTTCTGCGCATGCCATGAAATTTCCAGCGGGATGCTTGAGCGACGCGCAGTTGCGGATGCCGAAGTTTCCTTCGAGAACCAAGTCGTGCGTATCCACCCACACCACGATCTCGATGGAGTCTCCTGGAGCAAGCAAAGCCGCGGGAATAATGCAGGCGAATTCACCGTCAGGCGCACTCGCGCACATGATCTCGGGAATGGGAACCTCGAAATCGCCGATAGGAACGAGGGCGCCGGCGTCGGGACCAGCCAGGATGCGTGTGACGTCGGTGATCTTGAAATCTTCTTCCGCCGGTTCGTCTGAAATGTTGCGCACTTCGATCACGCAACGGATCTTTGCGCCTGCAGGACCTTCCAGGCAGTGCTTTTCGATGATGATACCGGGGTCGTCTTCGGGAGGATCGATGCCGATCACTTCCTCTGTAACCAAGGGCGCCCCGCTTTCGCGCGTTTTATAATCGCATGGTGCGAGAATGGCGACGTCACCGATATGTCCATAAGCCTGCGCGTCCTCGTAGCGGCCGTCGTAATCGACAAACCAGCTCTCATAGGGCGGCTCGTTTTCCGGGCGAACACGCGATTTGTACACGCCCTGGAGACCATGCACGATCCGCGCGCCACCCGTCGACACGCGCACGACGTCCTCGCCTTCGCGCAGGTGTTCGCCCGTGGTCCACATCGTCTGACGACATTGGCCGTAATCGATGTTGCCGTTCTTGTCGTAGCCGTACCCGAGCGCAACGCCGCCTTGGGTGCTGCGATAGGCATCCGCAAGGCCTACGGCATATTCCTCGGGCGTTTCGGCCCAGCGGCCCGCGGCTTCATCCCACTGATATCGCAGCACGCGCGCATTATTTGGCGCTGCAAACGCCGCGTAGTCGTAGCTGCCAGAAGGCATGCCGCGTTGGGCGAGATACATCATGCCCGCGCCATCGAACGTGATGTCGGAGATCTGCGTGCCAGCCGGAACGTCTGAAGGTTCCAGCTCGATGCGCGCATCGGTGCCGAAGTCGCCGTCATCATCAATGCTGACCGACCAGACAGCGGGACCTTCGGCCAGTGCGTAATAAAGTCGTGCGTTGCTGACCGCCACGCCGAAGACGCGGCGACGCTCGTCGGCAAAGCCCCAAGTCGCGGAATCCTCCGTGTCGAACGACGGACTTGCGATATCCATCCGGCGAGAGGCGTCATATGCGACAGCGTCGAGTCCCTGGCGTGTGCGCCCCTGCGTCCCGTGGTCGAAGACGCCGCGCGCGGTGCCGTCGAGCGCGAAGCGATGGATGAGGCCGGTTTCAAGGTCTGAAACAAAGAGCTGTTCCGACTTCGGGTCGTAGGCGATGTTGCCAAGACCTGGGCCGGCATTGTCGCTATCGTCAAATCGCACATTTGCAAAGAGGGTGACCGCCCCGCTGCGGCCATCGATCTTGTAGATGGAGGCCGGCGTTCCGCCCTTGCCAAATTGCCCCTCCATCCATTGCGCGCCCGGCGCACCGGTCAGTAACCGGTCGAAGTCGCCATCTTTGTTGGGGGCAGCAATCTGCAATCCGAATAACGACGTGGCTGCGACGTAGACATTGGGAGGCACATCGCCTTTGGGTGCATCCATGGTCACGCCAAACACCTGTCCGATGTCGCGCGCATGGACGGCAAAGCGTTCCGGCGCGTTGGCGAGCTGCCCCCTCGGTGCGGTGCCAAGGGTTGAGAGATCGAAAATTGTGAGCGTCTTGCCGTTCGGATCGATGAAGGTACGGTCGAGAGGATGGACGTCCTCAGGCACGGGCTCCCGGGTCACGACGCCGCCGAACGCCGTCACGGCGGCATCGCCCCGTTTGATGATGGCGTCTTGCGCCGAGGCGGCGTTTCCGAATGCAAAAACAAGAGCGCAAACTGAAAGTAGCGTACGCAACACAACGGCCTTGATGATTGGCCTCACTATATGATCGCGCTCCATCTTGGTCCCGTTTGCGATTGTCCGGGGGCTCACACAACGTCGGTGCAGCGGCATGTTGTGCGTCAGCGTATCATCGAACATCGTCATTCTCCAATTGTCCTGAGCGGATTAGCAAACCGTGATCCGGGTCCGCGCACCCGGTTGGTCGCTGCTCCGCTTAGACAGGTTCAAAGAATAATGGCGATGAGGCTGGCGGGGATACGTTTGCTGGGGCGATTTCTCTCCCCGCGCCCTGGCAAGCTTGGATCTTCTCTGGCAAATTCAGCGCAACAATCATGCGAGAGCCGATCGGTCCGTCCGTGCTACAAAATAAGTTAATACGGATTTGAACCTTTTGGCGGCAATCGCGACCAAAGCAGCAAGAGTGGCGGAAGAGCCCATGACACTTGGCGAACACGGCTCCGATGATCGAGCCCTGATCCGGCAGATTGCAGTAGGCGACGCCAAGGCGCTCGAAAGGCTGTTCACTCGAAACCAGACGCGCGTATTCCGCTATTTGATGCGGATCGTGCGCAACGAGGCGATTGCGGAGGAACTCTTGAACGAGGTTTTTCTCGGCGCATGGAATGGAGCCAGCCGCTATGAGGGCCGCTCCGAGCCGTCCACATGGCTGTTGTCCATAGCGCACAACAAGGCCGTCAGCGCCTTGCGCAAGAAGCGTGAGGTGTCGGGCTATGACGAGGAAACCGCCGGGCAGATCCCCGATGAGGACGATACGCCCGAGGTTGTCTCCCAGAAACTCGACAAAGGCGCCGCGATAAAGTCGGCGATGAATGCGCTGTCGGCCGAACACCGGGAAATCCTCGACCTCGTCTACTATCAGGAACAGTCCATCGCAGAGGCTGCGGAAATTCTGCAGATACCAGAAGCGACGGTGAAGACTCGCATGTTCTACGCCCGCAAGAAGCTGGGAGAGATCCTGAAGGCCCGCGGCGTCGACAGAGGATGGCCATGAACATGAGCGAAGAAACCGAAATTCTGTCTAAGGCCGATGAGTTCGCTGCCCTTCTGCCGTGGTACGTCACGGGGAAGATCTCGGCCGCGGACCGCGCGAAGGTCGAAGCTTATCTTGCCGCTGATCCGCAAGCGCGCGCGCAGCTCGCTGTGGCACGCGAAGAAGCCGACGTTATCTTCACAGCGGATTCCTCAATCGAGGTACCTCACGCAGCGCTCGACAAGTTGCTGGCGAGCGTTGCCGCCAGCCCGAGTGCGCGTCTCCGTAGTGCGGGCAGCTCCATCATGGAGCGGTTCGGATCGTTCCTCGCCAGTCTTGCGCCACGGCAGCTTGCCTATTCGACATTGGCGGCCGCGCTATGCGTCGCTCTGATCGCAGGGGCCACCGGTATGCGTTTTGGATCGACACCGGCCGGTTATGAGGTCGCGACTGGCCCTTCAAGCGGCACGCAACAGACCGGCACTTTTGCGCTTGTCAGTTTCCAGCCTGCTGTACCGGCGGCGACGCTGTCTGCGTTCATGGCAGAAAACAAGTTTGCGATCGTGGACGGCCCGCGCGCAGGCGGAATGTATCGCTTGCGAATTTCCGACACCGTGTTGAGCAAGGACGAGTCCGAGGCGGCGCTTGGGAAATTGAAGGCGCGTAGCGATTTGTTTTCGTTCGCGTCGGCCGCGCCCGCCAAGTAAGTAGCCTGTTTTAGACGAGGCATGTCATGCTACGTGCAATGCGAATTCGGATTATTCCGACCGTAATCCTGGCAGCGATGTTGGCGCTCCCGATGACTGCTGCTCAAGCGGCAGCCGGGCGCGACACGCCAACGCCCAACAGCACTGCCGATGGAGCGCCAAATTCCACAAATCCAGCCGACGGTGCCGACGTCCCAGATCGCGGGCCGAAGGATAAGCCGGAGCGGCCGCCTCAGACCGGTGACGTTCCACCCGGCGGGCGGGGTCCAGGCGTGGGTGAGTTGCCGCCCGCCGTCGTCATACTCGATCTGTTGCGTCGACTGCCTACTTGGCCGCCGCGCGGTTCCAACGATACGGGCGACCGACCGCAGGATGATGGTCCGACAGAGCCGCCTTCCCGCGACGGCGGCACGCGGCCTGATGGACCTCGTGTCACGCCTCCTAGACCGCCCCGCGTCGTGGTCGTCGCTCCCGGCGTTCCGTTCGTGCCCAAGCCGCAGCCGCGCGGCGCCGGTGCGCCGCCTGTCGTGACCGGAGCAACAGGGCCTGACGCGCTGGATAGGGAAGTCATCGTCACGCTGCAGCCCGGTGCGGATGATGCAATGGTGTTTGCGCTCGCGCAGGATTTTGGTCTCGATGGACAGACGCTTTACAACTCCGCTTTGCTTGGAACGCGGGTTGTGCGCTTTCGCATTCTTGACCAGCGCACGGTCGCGGATGTCGTCCAGCAATTATCGGGCGATGCACGCGTTGAGATAGCCGCACCCCATTATGTCTATACGGCCAGCCAGGGTGCGGCGAAGCCTCTCCCCGTTCCTCAATATGCGCCGCAGAAGCTACGCCTTTCAGAAGCGCACGAATTGGCACAAGGCAAGCGCGTGAAGATCGCAGTGATCGACACAGCGGTTGACGCCGCTCATCCTGTTTTTGGCGGCGCGCGCATCGCGACGTTCGACGCGCTAGGCGGTGGCAAGGGGACGCCTGAAGCGCACGGTACGGCGATTGCGGGAATTCTTGGTGCCCGCGCACAAATGGAAGGTGTGGCGCCCGCCGCAGACGTTCTGAGCATTCGGGCCTTCACCGCGCAAGGTCAGGCGTCGGCACGTTCCTACACGCTTGCAATTCTCAAAGGGTTGGATTGGGCTGCGCTCAACGGTGCGCGCGTCATCAATATGAGTTTCGCGGGGCCTGCCGATCCGGTGCTTGAAAAGGCGATTGCTGCGGCAGATGCGCAAGGCATCGTTTTGGTTGCCGCAGCGGGCAATGGCGGCCCTAACGCAAAGCCCGCCTATCCGGCGGCGTACGACCAGGTGTTAGCCGTTACGGCGACGGACGATCGGGATGATCTTTACAAGGATGCCAATCGCGGATCCTACGTTGCGATCGCGGCACCCGGGGTCGACATCGTTGCCGCCGCGCCTGGTGGCGCCTATGATGTTTCGTCGGGCACGTCGCTGGCCGCAGCACACATCTCCGGGATTGCGGCGTTGTTGCTGGAACGCAATCCAGCATTGTCGCGCAAGGACGTGATGGAGGCGTTGAGCGAAAGCGCTCACAAGGTGGAAGGAGACGCGGCGAAGGACACGGGTGCCGGTGTGGCAGACGCGGCCGGTGCTGTCGGAGCCGTCCACTGAAGGCCTTCAGCCGCTCTGCGCATCGCGATCGTGATAGACGTGCAAAACCCCGCTCGGATCGCGCACGCTGAAACGGCCGTCTCCCAGATCCGTCACGTTGGCTTCGATTTCGACCTTGCCGTGCCCGCCCGGGATATCGAGAACGTAGGTTGGAAGCGCGATGCCGGAAAGTCGTGTGCGCAGCGCGTTCATCAGGGCTTTGCCTTCTGAGATGCCGGTTCGCAAATGCGCGGTGCCCGGCGCCAGGTCGCCGTGATGCAGGTAATAGGGTTTGACGCCGTTTGAGACCAGCGTGCGCATGAGCGTTTCGAGCGTGTCGACGTGGTCGTTGATGCCCTTGAGCAGGACTGTCTGACTTAGGAGCCCAAACCCTGCGCCTTCCAAGCGCGCGATTGCCTCACGCGATTGCGGCGTCAGCTCCGTTGAGTGGTTCGTGTGGATTGCAACCACGATGCGTTTGCCTCGGGTGCGCATTGCCGCGATCAGTTCCGGCGTGATGCGGCCTGGATCGACGACCGGCACCCGCGTATGCCAGCGCACGATCTTGACGTGTGCGATATCTGCGAGCGCGTCAGTCACTTGTGCTATGCGCCGAGGTGACAACATCAGCGGGTCGCCGCCGGTGACGATCACCTCCCAGATTTGTGGATTGTCCACGACGTAGGCGAGCGCGCGCTCAAACTCCTCACCCGAGAGCGCATGCCCCAGGTTCGGACCGACCATCTCGCGGCGAAAGCAAAAGCGGCAGTAGACGGGGCAGATGTGCGCGAGCTTTAACAGCACGCGGTCGTTATAGCGATGAACAATGCCCGGCACCGGCGAGTGGGGGTGGTCGCCGATAGGGTCTTCGCGCTCTTGGGGTAGGGTTTTGAGTTCGCGGACGTCGGGCACGAACTGACGCGCAATCGGATCGGCGGGATCGTGCCGATTGATGAGATCTGCCATTGTGGGCGTGATCGCGATGGCGTAGCGCGCACCAACCGCGGCAATGTCTTCGCTGCCTTCGGCTGTGATCAAACCCGCCTCGACGAGATCTTCCGCTGACCGCAACGTGCGCGCAACCGTCATCGTGGGGGCCATTCCTTCGTGTCATGGTCGGGATGCTGGTGCGACACGATCTTGTCCAGAAATGGCGCGGCTTCGATGTCTTCCAAGGTGTGCCGGGTGGGCAGCGTCGGGATCTTGTCGGTGTAGGGCAGTTTACCTTCGATGCCGAACTGGATGACGGGCACGACGTGTTCTGGATGATCGAAGGCGCCGATTGCGAGCGCCACGCCATCGGGAGCCTCGTAGGTCAGAGGGGTGCCGCACTTGTCGCAAAACCCGCGCGCGACGAAGTTTGAAGATCTAAAATGCGCCGGCGTTCCGCGCGTCCACGTCAAAGTCGCGCCCTTGGTAGAAACAAGCGGCGCGTAAAATGCGCCGAACGCCTTTTGGCACATCCTGCAATGGCACACAGACGCATCGCCAAGCTCGCCCTCGACGCGAAAGCGGATGGCGCCGCATTGGCAGCCGCCGGTTTGAACGTGATGATCGCTCATGGGTCCATTCTCTCAATCTTCCCGCAAGTTGTCGTTTGGTCGCGAAATGCGGCAGCTGTATCGGGCCCTTACTTGCCGAGGTCGGGCATAGGTGTCCAGAGGACTTGATCGATGTGCATCGCCCCAGCCGCCAACATGACGAGCCGGTCAAAACCGAGTGCACAGCCAGATGCGGGCGGCATATGGGCAAGAGCGGCCAGGAAATCTTCGTCGATCGGATAGCGTTCGCCGTATATCGCTTCCTTGTCGTCCATCCAGCTTTCGAACCTGCGGCGTTGTTCGGCGGCGTCCGTCAACTCTCCAAAGCCGTTGGCGAGTTCGACGCCACAAACATAAAGCTCGAAGCGTTCGGCAATGTTGGCATGTGCAGGATGAGGCCGGGCAAGTGCGGCCTCCTGAACCGGGTATTCGCATAAGATCTCAGGACGGAACTTGCCAAGCTCAGGCTCGATTGCTTCGATCAGCACTTTGGAGAAGATGTCCGACCACGTGTCGTCATCGGAAACCCGATAGCCGCGCTGCTCGGCGAATGCAGCGAGAGCGCCGCGATCGACACCTGCACCGTGCACGGTATGTTCCAAGGGAATGCCGGCATAGCGATCGAAGGCGTCGTAGACGCTGAGCCAGTCATACGGCTTCATCACATCGCAGGCGCGAGACCGCCAAGACCATTGCGCGCGACCCGTCTGGGCGGCGGCAACTTGTAGGATCTGTGCGCAGTCCTCCCACAGCCCTTCGTAGGATGCGCCTGTCCGGTACCATTCGAGCATGGTGAACTCTGGTGCATGTAGTGCGCTACGCTCGCGATTGCGGAAGGCGGGTGCAAAGGCAAAAATCTTGTCCTCGCCTGCCGCCAGCAGCTTCTTCATGGCGAACTCGGGCGAGGTGTGCAGGTAGAGGTCACGGCGGGTTAGATCGCTTCCGACCAACTCGGTTTTGAAGGCGTGCAGATGGGGCTCGTTGCCCGGCGAGACCTGCAGGCAGCCCGGTTCGACCTCGGTAAAGCCCTGTGCCTCAAACCAGGCCCGGATGGCGCTTTTGATCCTCCCGCGGGCAGCCAGAAAGGGCCGGCGGTCGGCGTGGCGGCCCCGGTCCCACCAGGCGGAGGGGCCATTTTCTCGTTTAATCATCGATATTTTGCTGCCGCTTGGGTTGCTGGGCTTTGGCCGCACTTGGCCTTCTCGTGCGAAGCAGGTATGAAGCCCGCAGAATTCCATTCCATCCCGGTGCCGTCCAGGGCCAAAGTCAGGCCCAGCACGCCCATTAGCTAATGAACGGAGTCCACCTCGTGGTGAAGGTTATCGCAAGCTCGGTCCGCAAAGGCAACGTCCTGGACCTCGATGGCAAGCTGGCTGTCGTCATGCACGCCGAGAATATCCATCCAGGCAAGGGTACGCCCGTCACGCATCTGGAAATGCGTCGCATCGCCGATGGCGTGAAGGTCACGGAGCGCTACCGCACCACCGATCAGGTCGAACGCGCCTATCTCGACGAGAAGGACTTTAACTACCTTTACGATGACGAGATGGGTTACAACTTCATGCAGCCTGAGACCTTCGATCAGATCACCATCCCGAAGGACGTGGTCGGCGATCAGGCGCAGTGGTTGCAGGAAGGCATGACGTGCCTTGTGTCGATGCATGAAGGCGTACCGATTGCAATCGAATTGCCCGCGCGTGTTACGCTGGAGATCGTCGAAGCCGACCCGGTCGTGAAGGGACAAACAGCATCGTCGTCTTACAAGCCTGCAAAACTTTCCAATGGTGCGCGCATCATGGTGCCCCCGCACATCGGTGCCGGCACGCGCGTCGTCATCATGACGGCCGATGGGTCCTACGTTGAGCGCGCCAAGGATTAAGTGCGCAATTCGCCTTTAGGGTTTGATACTTTCGAAGGGGGCTGCGGGTTATATCGCGGCCCCTTTTTGAACTCCGCACCTGCTTTTTTACTTTAGTGCAAAATGTCGAACCATTAACAGAGCGGCCATGGCACAAGCGAACGTTGATTGTGCGCGCGAGCTTGCAAGACGGTTTGGCGTGATGATCCGGTTAAGGATACGACACACGTGAATATACTCGGACTGGTTTATACATCCCATGACTCAGGCCTGGCGCTACTCAGCGACGGAAAACCCAGTCTCATTCTGGAAGAAGAGCGCTTCAACCGCATCAAGCACACACTGAAATATCCGCGCTTGGCGCTGAACGTGTTGTTCGGCCCAGATGGAACGATGAACCTGGATGACGTTGATGTCATCACTTGCCCATGGGACATGAAGCGCATTCGTTATGCGCTGCTTTCCGCTGTGTTTGCCGACATGCCCGCCAGCCTCAATCTGCTGCGTTCTGAGGCCCATCGCACGCATACCGTCGGCCTGCTCAATGTGCCGAACCGCTTGAAGCTGGGGCTGTGGCATCAGTTCGGTCTGCGCAAACTACCTCCCGTCGTGCAGGTGGGGCACCACGAAAGCCACGCCGCGATCTATTTCGTCTCTCCGTTTGAGGAAGCAACCGTTCTTGTCGCTGACGGCTATGGCGATGATGGCGCAACCAGTGCTTGGACCGGGCGTGGCAATCGCCTAAATCGGCAGTGGTCAGATCCGATGTTCGATAGTCTCGGTATGCTTTACACCTGTGTGTCCGAGCACTTGGGCTTTCCGTCCTTCCAGGAGGGCACCGTCATGGCGCTCGCCGCTATGGGCGGCCCGACCTACAAGGACAAGTTCAAGGAGATGGTGCGGCTGCTGCCGCAGGGTCGCATCCAGATCAACAAGGAGCTGATCAATTATCCGACCCACGGCCTCATCGAGCCCTTCAAGCCGAGGTTTTACGAATTGTTCGGACCGCGGCGCAAACCGAATGAGCCGCTCACAGCTCACCATCACGATATCGCCTGGGCTTTGCAGCATTGGACGGAAGAAGCCTTGCTGCACATGGCGCGCGAACTCTACCGCGTCAACAAGAGCAAGAATCTCGTGATCTCGGGTGGCGTTGCACTGAACTGCGTCGCGAACGCGCGCCTCTTGCACGACACCGACTTCGAAAGGGTATGGGTGCCGCCGGTCGCTTCCGATACCGGGGTGTGCTTCGGTTCGGCGCTCTATCACTGGCACCAGACGCTGGGCAAGCCGCGCGAGTTCGAACTGACACATGCTTTCTACGGCAAGGCCTATTCCGATGATGAGATCGTCAAGGCGCTGAACGAAGCAGGTCTTCAATATGAGCGCATGGAAGAAGGTGCGTTGCTCAAGCGCGTTGCACAAGACCTCGCGGATATGAAGATCGTTGGATGGTTCCAGGGCCGCGCCGAGATCGGACCGCGCGCTCTGGGCAACCGCTCCATCCTGTCGTCGGCGACGACGAACAAGATGAAGGACCTCATCAATGCGCGCATCAAGCACCGTGAGGCGTTCCGTCCTTTTGCGCCCGTCGTGCTTATCGAGAAGCTGGAGGAGTACTTTGAATATCATCACCCCGATCCGTTCATGACGGTCGCGCCGATGATCCGCAAAGATAAGGTCGCGCAGATTCCGGCCGCCGCCCACGTTGATGGGACCGGACGTATCCAGACCATCGATCGCAAGGCCAATCCGCGCTATTATGGTGTGATCGAGGAGTACGAAAAGCTGACCGGAATTCCGGTGATCTTGAACACGAGCTTCAACCGGCAAGAGCCCGTTGTGAACGCGCCAGCCGAGGCAATCTCATGTTACCTGCGGACGGACATGGATCGACTGGTGCTTGGAGACTTTTATATCTCAGACCGCAACGAAGCTGCGATCGCGCGCGCGTTTGAAAAATTCAAGAAGGTCGCGTGAATTTGGTGAATTGAATGTGCTGCAAAACGAAAAGGCCGCGGATTTGCCGCGGCCTTTTCGTCATCAATTCTCTGCGGGGCGTCTGGGCTCAGAAGGCCTCAATCCTCGCAACGATCCTCGTACTTGTCGCAAGCCCACTCCTGGCCATCATCGCATTTATCCATCAGGCGGGCACAGTAATTGCGACCCTGACGCGCACGATCGTTGGCACGCGCTGCTCCCGAAATAATCGCCATGGTGGCGAGACCTGCAGCGACGCCGATAGCAACATTGCGTCCAGTGTGCTTGCCAGCGAGGGCCTCCGAATGGAACGACGTCATAGCCATGGCAAAGGCGAAAAGCGCCATCGTTGCAATCGAGAACATTTTCATGTCGAGCATCCTATACAAGCATTAAATTTTTCAGGCGGATAATCCGTGCTGGGCACACATGATATCTGCGTAACGTCAACACGCAAAGTGGACGGGTGAAACATTAACAGCCACGATCCAATTGACCACTAACCAAATGCTCTTGTGGTTGCTATTTTCTCACGACGGATCATTTTTCGGGATGTCTTCAGCTTTGGCTGGATTCTTCAGGCTTGTTGAAGATCAACCTCTGGTACACGAGGCCGATGCCGATGAGCACCGCGCCCAGGCAAATGAACGAAAGCGCTCGCCACAGTCCGCCTATCCCGGCCAAATCGTACAGCGTCACCTTCAGCGCAGCTAAGGTTACCAAGACTGCAGACGCAATTCGCGCCTCCAGCGACGAACGCCACAAGCCGTAGGCAAGGAGAACGATTCCGAGCATCAACCATGCGACGGACATCGCCCAGCTCTCAGGATCCGACGTGTTGAGCCATTGTGCGATGCGTGAGCCGTGGAATGCATGGCGCGTTTCCAGCGTCACATAGAGAAAAATCAAACCGACAGCGAGCACGCCAGCAGCGCGCGTATACCACAGAGGGCGGAAATTTCGCGCGTGCCGCGCAACGTAAAGGGCGCATAAGCCCGGAAGTAGATAAGCAGGCAACAACGTCGAGATGATCGTGCGCCCGCCAATTTCATCACCCGTGAAGTAGGGGTTAGCACCTACCAGCAGTCCGAACATTGCAATCGCGATGGCGACAGCGCCGAGCACCATCGAGGCAATATCGAAAACCGGATTGCGCTTGGCGAAATTCATGCGTGCCAGTCCCAATGACATGAGCATGGCGACGAGCGCTGTTAATCCGGCTTCGACATGCCCAACCGCGGGTTGCAAAATGTCGCCGTCGTTAAGGAAGTGTCTTATTTCAAAAAATGCCAGCAAGGCTGTGAAGGACACCGCCAGGCTGTCGCAGATGCGTACCGCCGTTGTCTGCTCGCTGCTGCGTTCCAATAGCCGGGCGGACTGCCAGAATGCTAGCGCGGGAACGCCATAGCCAAGTAGCAGCCAGTTAAAGAGCGGTGTGGCGCCAACTCCTTCACGTCCCATGATGTGCGGATCCCACGCAAGACGCGCCGCGATGATGGCACCCAAAGCGGTGACCACGTGCCGCAAAAGAGGAAGCCCGCGAAGCGACGCTACATAGGCTGTCCCCAGGGCTGTGAGCGCAAGGGCGACGGTGAGATAGCCGCGCGACAGGCTCGCGGCCATCGCAAATCCCAAAGCGCCAATTGCGGCAGCGGCGAACGCGCCGGCGGCGAAATGATATGCGGGAACGGAGTTGTCGCGATCAGCCTTGTCAAACTGCGACGCGATCACGGCGTAGACCGCCGCAAGCGATGTGCCTCCGAGTGCAAACGCAATCGAGGTGTCGAATTGCGTGACGCGCAGATACGCTAGGATGAGTGCAAGTAAAGGCGAGAGTGTTGCAGCGGCGGCGTAGATCGCCGTCGTCGGGACCGGGAGCAGCGGACCACGCCAGATACGATATCCCGCAATACCGGCGGGCAATAACGTCCACCATG
This sequence comes from Hyphomicrobiaceae bacterium, assembly GCA_041397645.1. Lineage (NCBI taxonomy): Bacteria > Pseudomonadati > Pseudomonadota > Alphaproteobacteria > Hyphomicrobiales > Hyphomicrobiaceae > Hyphomicrobiaceae bacterium. The sequence continues at coordinate 203,093 of JAWKWE010000005.1, forward strand.
CGGATGCAGCGAGGTAGTTCGATACGTTATCGGGCAGGCGCAGCAAGCGCGCAGCATAGGGTGCAAGCAATGTGCGATCAGGCGGCATGTAAAGTCCGGGCCACATCGACAGAGCAACGAGCGCCGTCAGTCCCGCCAACGCGACGGCAACGGCGGCAGGCGGCGATAGCCATCCGGTAAAAGTCAAGATTGCGATGGCAAGGATAAGAGTGGGGCTCCACTGCCACGATGAGAAAGGTACGACCGTCAGATAGGCGACGATGAGAACCGTCACTACCGCCAGCGCACCCAACGCAGCCAAATCCGTTTTGGCTTCACGGTCGCGTTGTCCCACATGCGGTTCATACGCGAAGAAGAACGCAACCAGCGCCGACTGCGCCAGTACGTGGGCCATTGTCGCAGTGGTATTGGGGTCGTCGCTTGTCGCGCCGAAGGCAAGTCCAAGCATCATGCCGAGCCCCCACGCTGCCGCGCCCACGAGCGTGCAGACCGCAAGCCATAGCCATCCGCGCGTGCGCGAAAGGACGTACGCCGCTGCCGCCACAACAGCAAAGTAGATTGCCAGTGGCCAGAAGCTCGGAGAGTCAGAGGATACGAGCGCAGGAGCTGCGAATGCGCCGACGAGGCCGAGACCGGCGAGTGCGGGCCCGTGCAGGGCCGATGCGAGCATGGTGAGAATGCCTGTGGCACCCAACAGCACAAATGCAGCTGCGGGGCCGATGAAGCCGTAGAGCGCGTGCGCCGCGTAGATCGTTCCAAAGGCGACGATGGTTCCAGCCGCTGTGAGCACACTCGGAATATGCGCTGGTGGTATTGCGTCTGTTGGAAGCGTCCACTTGAAGTCGTGGCGGCGCATCCATTCCGCCCCGCCGATCAAAGTAGCGGCCAGGAGCGCGCCCAAGAAAATGCGCACGCCGGGACCGATGAGTCCGGCCTCGATAGAATAGCGCACGAGAAAGAGCCCGCCGAGTGCAAGTGCCGCACCGCCGGCCCAGACGGCCCATCGCGTGCCGACGACTTCCTCGAAGCTCCCGCGCGTAGGTGGCTGGGGTGTTTCCGCGCCGCTCCCGGCAGCCGATTTTTGTCCGCCCGTAACGGCAGGCACGCTTGCAGCCGGCCCGACTGGAACTGGCAATGGTTGTGGACGGCTCGGACTTGTCTGCACCGGTTCGGGTTTTCCCGGCGTGGCGGGTTGTTCTTGAAGCTCCGGTTCTTTTGGCGCTGGGCTCGTGCGCGGCGTGGGTTGTGCTTCGGTCTCGGACGCGGAGCTGGGTGTCGGTTCGCTCCTGCCTCCGAGTGGCGCACGCCGGTTTGTAAGGTCGTCGCGCAAACCGTCGATCGCACGCTCCATATAGTCGAGGCGCGTAGCAAGTTTATTGATGCGGTTGCGAGCCCGGAGCGACATCACGAATGCCGCGATCAGCAGTAGTGAACTTATGAAGCCGCCAAGCAGCATGCGATGCGATCCTGATGTGCGCTCGCCACCCTGGCGGCCGCCAGCCGCTTATGCGTCGATCGCTTTCTTTACCTCGAAGACTTCCATGATGCGGCAGCCCCGGTGCGGGCCGTCGACCACGAAGGTCCACTTTCCTTCCGTGAACGTGTCACACATCTTTACGCCTTTTACGAGGATCCAGTGGCCTTCTTTGCCCTTATGAATGGCCAGGATGTAATAGGACCAGGCGTTGCGCGGCTTTTGCATCCACGTCCACAGGGTCGGACGCTCTTTGCGCGCCTTGTTGAGGTGGGTTTCCTTCAGCACCATCCGGTAGCCGAAATGCGCCAGTGCAGCCTCTACCTCGTCGGAGTAGGTGCCACGGACGACAGGCTTGCGGCCCGCAGGGATATCCCGGCCAGCCCGGATCACGTCCTCGATCTTGGAAATGCCGTATCCGGTGATCGCGGACAGCACATAGGGCCCGCAAAAGGCAACCCGGCCGGTGTCATTGGTGACCGTATTAAGGCTAGAGGCCGGCCGCCCGGCGCTTACGGGGTCGTCCATGGTGAAAGCACCCTTGCGCGAAACGATGATGAGACCGACATGCTGATAGGCTATCGTTAGCGAAACGTTAACGCGCAGCCCTAAACCCGTGTGATTTCGGAGGTCCGGCATTTGAACGTTTCATTCCTTCAGGAAATGATGAACACGCTTGCCGAACAGAGCCGGGCGCTTCTGCCCAAGTCGCTGTTTGGCTCCGAAGACGAGGACAATATCGAGGCGCTGTCGCGTGCGTTGATATCAGGGCGGGGCGAGGCGTCGGGCGTTGCCATCGCTCGCCAGCTTCTCAACCGGCTGAAATCCGCCACGCCGGAAGAGCGCAAGCACTTCTACACCTATCTCGCGGAGGAGCTGCAACCCGATCAGGCTCAAGTCCGGGCGGCGGCGGAGGCCTATCTGGCGCACTCAGGTCCCGAAACACTCCGGGCGCTACATCAGGCAACGGTAAGCCCGAGACGCGAGTTCTTCCGCCGATTGAACTTGGCGCCCGGCGCTACCGCCGAACTCGTCGCCTTGCGACATGAGATGTTGCGTTTACGCAAATCGGAGCCCGCCGTTTCGATCATCGATGCGGATCTGGAACGGCTGCTTCAGACTTGGTTCAATCGCGGCTTTCTGGTCCTGCGCCGCATCGACTGGCAGACGCCAGCGGCTATCCTGGAAAAAATCATCGCGTATGAGGCCGTTCACGAGATCAAGGGCTGGGATGATCTGCGCCGCCGATTGGATCCCATGGATAGGCGCTGCTTTGCCTTCTTCCATCCCTCGCTGGTGGATGAGCCGCTGATCTTTGTCGAGGTCGCGCTTGCAAGCGAAGTGCCCGACGCCATCGAGCCATTGCTCGAAGCGCGCCGCGGGCCTGCCGATGTGGAACCGACGACCGCCGTCTTCTATTCGATCTCCAACTGCCAGGATGGTCTTAAGGGGATTTCGTTCGGCAATTTCCTGCTCAAGCAGGTGGTGGAGGAACTCGTGCGCGAGCTTCCCTCGCTCAAGACATTCGTGACGTTGTCGCCCGTTCCCCACTTTGCCCGCTGGCTTGACCGAGCGATTGCGAGCGGAGATGCAAAGCTCGTTTCGCCGCAGGACCGCGAGATCCTAGCCGTTTTGCGCGATCCGCGCTGGACGGAAGTGGCGCGCGAATTGGGGCCGCAGGCCGCCCCTCTAAGAACCGTGCTATTGCAACTCGCAGCGCATTATTTCCTGCTGGCAAAGTCCAGCGATCAGCGTCCGGTCGATCCGGTTGCGCGCTTCCACCTAGGCAATGGCGCGCGGCTTGAGCGGATCAATTGGCTCGCGGATACTTCCGAGAAGGGCCTGCGCGAGGCCCACGGCCTCATGGTCAACTATCGTTACGAGTTATCGGAGATCGAGAAAAACCATGAAGCTTATGCTGCCGACGGCACGGTTGCCGCCGCGCGCGCCGTTCGGGCCTTGCTGAAGGCGCCAGCGAAGCAGAAAACGGCTGCCTCCGGCGATCGGGAGCCGGTTGCCGCTGCCGAAGGAACGCTGGCCATTACGGCCCGCAAAAGCAAGGATTTGCTCCGCCGGTGAGCCGGCAAAAAGTTGGCGTCGGCGCGATATCTGAGCAGAGACTTGTTTTGCCGTTTCTGGCATGCACTATGCTCGAAACTATCGATCACCTGGCGGTACTGCCGCCTGAATGAATGACAGAGGCCCGCTATGCGTTACGGCGACGATGATAGGCAAAGCACGAACGTTGAGGATCGCCGGGGCGAAGGTGGCTTTGGCGGGGGCCGTGGCATACGAATTCCGATCGGTGGCGGGGGCGGATTCAGCCTGACCACGCTGCTGATCATCGGCGCCATCATGTTGTTCATGGGTATCAACCCGCTCGATATTCTGCTTGGGCCGCAAGGCGGCGGTGGCGGCGGCAAGATCGAGATGCCGCAACTGCCACACTCGGAGACGCAATCGCCTTCGGGCCGCACGCAGGTCGACATTCCCGGGCTTCCCGGCGAAGGCAAGACGACCACAGCAACCGGGCCGGAGAGCGAGGACCAGATGAAGGTCTTCATCTCGCGCGTCCTCGCCGACACAGAGGATGTGTGGACGCGCGTATTCAAGAGCTTTGGTCAGACTTATCGGGATCCGCCGCTGGTGCTGTTCTCCGGCTATACGCGCACCGCGTGCGGCGCGGGCCAAGCCGCGATGGGTCCGTTCTATTGTCCGCTGGACCAGAAGGTCTACATCGACCTAGCTTTCTATGAGCAGATGAAACGTCAATTCAACGCGGGCGGCGACTTCGCGCAGGCCTATGTCATTGCCCATGAGGTTGGCCATCACGTTCAGTACCTGCTTGGCATTGCCGAGCGTGTTCAGGAACTGAAGGGCCGCGTCGATGAACGCACGGCCAACCAGATTCAGGTCCGCATGGAGTTGCAGGCTGATTGCCTTGCTGGCGTTTGGGCGAACCTCAACGACCAGATGAAGAACAGGCTGCAGCCGGGCGATGTCGAGGAGGCTCTCAACGCGGCGACCCAGATCGGCGATGACATGATTCAACGCAAGATGACGGGACGTGTGGTACCCGACGCTTTCACGCACGGAACCTCCAAGCAGCGCGTTCGCTGGTTCACACAGGGGTTGCGCGAGGGACGTATGGAAGTTTGCGACACTTTCAATGCCACCGACCTTTGAGGGCGGATGAGACGGGCGACGCAATTGGTTGAGGCTTGATCGCGGTCAGCTTGCGCTGACCGCGATTGGCTTAAATATCGCCAATGGCGCTGGTGAGGTTTTGTGAGATCAGCGTAAGCCCTACGGAATAGACGTACGTCAGGAGGCGGCGATGACCACAAACATGTCCAATCTCGACCGCGGAGCACGCCTTATCGTTGGAGCCATACTTATTGCGTTGGCTCTGGGGTTGCACGATCCCGCCAACTTGCCAGCTTCAAAGATGTGGTGGGGCTGGATCGGCGTCATTCCTATCGTGACGGCTTTGGTCGGATGGTGCCCACTGTACCGCGTCTTTGGCTTTAGTACCTGTAAAAGGGCGGACTAAGCCGCGCGCGAACGCACCAACGCTTTGCCTGCACTGGTGCGAGTTAAGAGGCGTATCCGCACCCCTCCAACCTTTCAGAATTCACAGTGCGGCGCCGATGTAGTTGGCCACCGTGCACGGCACGTTCTGAGCAATCAACGACTTGCACAAGCGTTGCGCCTCAGCCGTCGATTTTAGCGGGCCAGCGATCAGGTCGTAGGTCGGATTGGACATGTCGCCTCGGGCCACGTAGCGCGGCCGGAGTCCATTCAAGCTGTCGCGGTGGCGGTCTGCCAATAAGCTCCAGCTTAGACGCAACGAGTCGAGCGACGCGCCGGACGAGATCTGAACGCCAATGCCGGCGCCGGCCGTTTTTACTTCAGTCGCGCCGAAATCCACCGGATCGCTGGAAACATCCGCGACAGTGGACTTCCAGGATTTCGCTTGTGCTTCCTTGGCTGGAGCTTCCTTCGCTGGCGGGGCGGATTTGGCAGTCTTGATGGGCTTGGCGTCCTGCGTCACGCTTCCGGTTTCCAGGCTGCTCTCGGGAGGTGCATTCACGAGCTTAGGCTGCTGCGGCGATCCGGCTTGCTTGCCGGTTGAGGCATGTGTTTCGGGTGTTAGAACGGCTTTTGGCGCGGTGACGGCGCGCTGGCCCTGGTTGCCGTCGGGTTGCGGCTCGGAAGTGTCGAGAGCTGCACCCGACGAATGCGCAAGGCGGTCCTGCAGCGCTACCAGTTGAGCGCTGAGGGCTTTTGTCTGTTCGGCTGAGGTCGCAACTTCGGTCTTCACCTTCGCGATCTCAAGCTGCACCTGGGCCATGCTCTCCTTTAGGCCGCTGACGTCGCTGACGAGCCGGGCGGCAGCGCGCTGCCCCTGGCTGGATTGCGGATCGGTGATGTACGCGGAGGTCGGAGAGAGATCATCAATCAACGCAGGTTCTACCAGCATGATCCCCATGTAGGCTGCGGCCACCAAACCGAGCATCGACCACAACACGACCTTGGGCGTGAACAAGGGCCGCTTGGACAAGGGCACGCCAGATCCTTGCGCGAGAGCCCCTTGAGCGCCCGAACCGGGCAGGTTGGTCGGCGAGAAGTCTGCAAGTGAGGGTGCTGGCGACAAAGCGGGCTGTTGGGGCGGCAAAGGGCGGTGTCCGCCACTGGCGCCGGGAGCGGGCGGAGGCATCGCATGGCGAGGACCTGGGCGGGCTGAGGGCGTCACGGTCATAAAAAGCTATCCTGTAATCGTGTAGCAAAGATCAGCCCGCCTGAAATGCAATGGCCGTGCGGGTCGGCAAAATGGGCATGCACGTGATTCGCAACTGAAATTGATGGTGACGAAGGGTTCGCCGGGCGGCAACGCTCCGGCGCGGAACTGGCAAGCGAACCTGTGGATGACGGCGTCGTGGTCACGGCCCAAATGCCTGATCGAGCCCATTTTGTGCCGATCGGCGGTAAATCCCCGCCGTTGCGTCATCAGTGTTAAAGACCCTCTCCCCTTGCCCAAGGTGGGCCCGCAAGGCTATGCGTGCACGCCGGGAACCCGCCGGCTCTGGACCGCGCTGGCGCGGGCGCAACCCCGATATCAGGATTGCCGATGACTGCCTCTCCGCTTCTCACGATCGTACTGGCTGCCGGCAAGGGCACCCGCATGAAGTCGGCGATGCCAAAGGTGCTGCACAAAGTGGCCGGCCGGAGCATGCTGGGCCACGTTCTAGCCGTCGCGCAGTCGTCGAGAAGCGACCAGATCGCCGTTGTCATAGGCCCGGGCATGGATGCGGTGGAGAAGGCCGCGAAGGCAGATGCGCCGCAATCACAGATCTATATTCAACCGGTTCAACAGGGTACCGCCGACGCAGTGCTGGCGGCGCGCGAGGCGCTTGATGCGCATGGCGGCGACGTGATCGTGCTGTACGCCGACACGCCACTGATCCGCGAGCAGACCATTGCGCGACTTCGCGAGCGTTTGGATATGGGCGCTGCCGTCGCGGTACTTGGCTTTCGATCACACAATCCCGCCGAATACGGCCGCTTGATTACAGGCACCAAGGACGAGCTGATTGCCATTCGCGAGTACAAGGATGCGAATGCGACCGAGCGCGCCATTGATTTGTGCAACTCGGGCGTGATCGCTTTTCGTGTGCCTAAACTATCAAGTTTGCTAGGGCGCATAGGCACCGCAAATGCCAAAGGGGAGTATTATCTGACCGATGCGGTTGAGCTCGCCCGCGCAGACGGTCTTTCGGCCGCCGTTGTGGAGTGTGAGGAGGAAGAGGTGTTGGGCGTCAACGCCCGCGATCACCTTGCGCACGCCGAAGCAATCTGGCAGCGCCGCCGTCGCAACGAGCTAATGCAGGAGGGCGTCACCATGATTGCGCCCGACACAGTATTCTTGTCGCACGACACCCAGATCGCCCGCGACGTGATCGTCGAGCCTAACGTCTTTTTCGGGCTCGGCGTCTCGGTTGCGGAAGGCGCCGAGATCAAATCCAATTGCTATCTCGAAGGTGCGAGTGTGGGGGCGCGTGCCCGCATCGGACCGTTCGCACGGCTGCGTCCGGGCGCAAAACTCGCCGAGGATGTCCACGTTGGAAACTTCGTCGAGATAAAGAATGTGGCGATGGGGCCAGGCGCTAAGGCTAATCATCTCGCCTATCTCGGCGACGGCAGCGTTGGGGCTAAGGCCAACGTCGGGGCGGGCACCATTTTCTGCAATTATGACGGTTTCAATAAGACCCGCACCGAGATCGGCGATGGCGCGTTCATAGGCTCGAACTCATCGCTCGTGGCGCCAGTCAAGATCGGCGCAGGAGCTTACGTGGGGTCGGGCAGCGTCATCACCAAGGACGTGTCGGCGGGCAGTCTTGCTTTGGAGAGGGGTACCCAGGAAGAGCGGCCCGGTTGGGCTGAGAAATTCCGCACGATGATGGGGCGCCGTAAGGCCAAATCTTAACTGAGCACGCATTTTGCAAGGCTCGGTTCCGTAGTTATTGATAAGATTTTGTTGGGCGTCAGACGCGTCATCCTGAAACATTCTGTGAGTTGAGCAACACGTTAACCTCGCTACCCTCGTTACGACGAGTCGGGGGCACGGGGCCGGCTTTCACAAATCAACGCATAAGGGTTTGACCGCATGTGTGGGATCGTTGGCATTCTTGGTAAGTCGGCTGTCGCGACCGATCTGGTCGATGCGCTTCGCAGATTGGAATACCGCGGCTATGACTCCGCCGGGATCGCGACCGTGGAATCCGGCCACCTTGAGCGCCGCCGTGCAGAGGGCAAACTCAAAAATCTAGAAAAGCGGTTGCTGACGGAGCCGCTCGAAGGCCGCACCGGCATCGGGCATACCCGGTGGGCAACGCATGGGCGCCCGACTGAGCGCAACGCCCATCCCCACATGACGCCGCAAGTATCGGTCGTGCATAACGGTATCATCGAGAACTTCCGAGAGCTGCGCGCTGATCTGGAGAAGAAGGGGCACGTCTTCGATACCGACACCGATACGGAGGCCGTCGTTCATCTCATCTCCCATTACATGCAAGAGGGCCTAGAGCCGGTCGAGGCCGTGCGGTTTGCCCTCGGCGAGCTTCAGGGCGCCTTCGCGCTTGGCATCATCTTCGCGGGTTACGATGATCTCATGATTGCGGCCCGCCAGGGTTCTCCCCTCGCCATCGGTCATGGCTCGGGAGAAATGTATTTGGGCAGCGATGCCATCGCGCTTGCGCCTTTTACCGATGCAATCACCTATCTCGATGAGGGTGACTGGGCCGTGATGCACCGCTCCGGCGTTGAGATATTTGACCGCTCCGGCAATCACGTCGAACGTCCGATGGTGAAGTCCGTCGCCAGCTCGCTGCTGGTCGACAAGGGCAACCATCGGCACTTCATGGCGAAGGAAATTCACGAGCAGCCCGAAGTCATCTCGCACACGCTCGCCAACTACATCGATATGGCGGCAGGAGAAGTCCGCTTCCCCGATCTTGGAATCGATTTGGCGAAGATTTCCCGCGTGACGATCTCTGCTTGCGGCACCGCCTACTACGCGGGGCTGGTTGGCAAGTACTGGATCGAACAACTGGCGCGGGTTCCTGTCGAGATCGATATAGCGTCCGAGCTGCGTTATCGCGAAGCGCCGTTGCCCGAGGATGGTCTTGCCGTCTTCGTTTCGCAGTCCGGCGAGACCGCCGATACCCTTGCCACGCTGCGCTATTGCAAGGCGGGCGGCCAGCGGATCGCCTCGATCGTCAATGTGCGCACGTCGACGATTGCGCGCGAATCCCACGCGCCGCTTCCCACCTTGGCTGGTCCTGAAATCGGTGTCGCGTCCACCAAGGCCTTCACCTGCCAGCTTTCAGTCCTTGCCTGCCTGGCCATTGCGCTTGGCCGCGCCCGCGGCTCCATCACCAGCGAAAAGGAGCAGGAGATCGTCCAGGCGCTGATGGAAGTTCCGCGCCACATCTCTTCCATCATTCGCAACGAGCAGCAGTTCGTAGAGATCGCACAGGAGCTTTCGAAGGCGCGTGACGTGCTCTACCTGGGTCGTGGCACGTCCTACGCCATCGCTCTTGAGGGTGCGCTGAAGCTCAAGGAAATCTCGTACATCCACGCTGAAGGATATGCTGCAGGCGAGCTTAAGCATGGCCCCATAGCGCTCATCGATGAGAATGTTCCCGTCATTGTAGTCGCGCCCGACGATGCGCTGTTCGAGAAAACGGTTTCGAATATGCAGGAGGTTGCGGCCCGTGGTGGCCGTATTATTCTGATTTCAGACGCGTCAGAGGAAAAGGTTTCCTGTAAATTGGCCGCGCATATCCAAATGCCTCACGCCGCCAGTTTCACCAGCCCGCTTCTATATGCTGTGCCCACACAGCTGCTTGCGTACCATACGGCCGTGGTTATGGGCACCGACGTGGATCAGCCGCGGAACCTAGCGAAATCCGTTACAGTGGAATAGCGGGGAAAAGGCGGATACTCCAAGGCCCTAGATTTGCCTCCTTGACGCGCATGTTCTAGTTTCTCCGCAGTAATGCGGGGTAGTTAGGCGTTCAGGAAAACGACGGCTTTCGGGGGAAGGATCCGGTTTATGAGCATTCTGACGCGAAACGCGCCGGTTGTGACGGTTGCGGCGTTCGCGATGTTGTGCCTGGTTGTGCCAAGTCACGACGCATTCGCTGCTTCCAAGAAGTCGCCTCAGGCCGCCGATGCCGCGGCTGAGGCTAAGAAATCTTATGAAGGCGGCGTCAAAGCCTACCAGACCGGGCGCTTCCAGAACGCCGTCGATCAACTCAGCTCTGCGTTGCGCGGCGGTGGCTTGAGCAACGCTCAGATGGCGCGCGGCCTCTACTACCGTGGTCTCTCCTATAAGAGACTCGACAAGCCAGGCTTGGCGATATCGGATCTCACTAGCGCGCTGTGGCTCAAGAACGGCTTGAGCGACGATGAGCGCAAGATGGCTACCGCCGAGCGCGCCGAAGCCTACAAGTCCGCTGGACTGGGTGATGGCAATAGTGGCGCCGAGCACGTTGCTAGATCGGACCCGAAAACCGAAACTCCTGCTCCTGCAGCAGCACCCGTTGCCGCGGCCGCGCCAGCGGCGGCAAGTGCGCCTGCTGCGGCCTCGACGTCTGCCTCCACCGCCCCGCAGAGTTCCGGTGGCGGCGTACCTCAGCCTTTGTCGATGGGCGCGGAAACGGCCGCAGTCGCCCCGCCGCCCAACACCCAGCGTCAAGCGTCGCCGCCCGGAGTGGCAGCCTTCGAACAGTCTGCAGTCGGGACCGGGAGCACCTCGACTTCGGCCGGTGCTGCTGCGAGCTCGACAGGCATCGGCACCTTCTTTTCCAACCTGTTCTCGGGCGGCTCTAGCAGTATGCCGGCCACCCCGGCAGCCGAAGCTTCGGGCGTGACGACCGCTTCGACGTCTCAGGCCATGCCTCAGTCGTCGAGCTGGGCTAACGGCGCTCCCGTGGCCGCAGGGGCACCTCCGGCTACCCCTAAGGCGACCAAGACGGCGGCGGCTGAGCCGGTTCCTGCGCCCGTTCCGGCGGCAGCACCCGCATCGACCAAGAATGCCTCCAAGTCCAAAACATCGAGCGGAAAGTACAAGCTCCACATCGCAGCGTTGCGGTCTCGGGCGGCGGCGGAAGCTCTGGCCCAGAAGCTGATGCAGGAGCATGCTAATGACCTCCACGATCGTCAGGCGTCGGTGGACGAGGCGGTGATCGGCTCGATGGGGACCTTCTATCGCGTGCGGGTCGGTTCATATAAGACTGCCGAAGAGCCGAGAGGGCTTTGCAACACGCTGCGCAATAGTGGATATGATTGCCTCGTCGTAAGCAACTGAGGCGTACCGCATCAAGCGGTGCGCTCACCGGGACCGGATAATGAGCGCGCAGCCTCCGAAGTCACCAAAGTCCGCCGAGCGCGACCGGAGCGAGGCTCAGCTGACTGCGGGGCTCAAACGGCTCGCGCGCGACGACAGGTCTTCCGGCTGGCATCTTGGTGCGCGTCTTCGCAACGCATTTTTGACCGGGTTGCTGATCGTCGGCCCGGTGACGATCACGCTCTACATCATGTGGTGGTTGATCAACCTCGTGGATGCGTGGATCAAGCCGCTGCTGCCCACGCACTACAACCCGGACACCTACCTGCCGTTTCCGATGCCGGGCATTGGTCTTCTGGTCGCAATTCTTGGCCTGACGATCATCGGCGCACTGGCGGCAAATCTGTTAGGGCGCTCGCTGGTCTCTACCGGCGAACTGATGCTGGGCCAGATGCCGATCGTGCGGAATGTCTATTCCGCCATCAAGCAGATCTTCGAAAGCGTCATCACCAGTGCCGGACCCAACCAGAGCTTTCAGAAGGTCGGGCTTATTGAGTTTCCGTCCAAGGGCCTTTGGTCGTTGGTGTTCGTGACCGGCGAGACGACCGGCGAGATCGTCGACGCAAAGCCGGGTGGCGAAGGCGATCTTCTCACAGTCTTCATGCCGACCGGCATTGTGCCGCCGACCGGGTTTATTTGTTTTGTGCCCCGCCGCGACGTGCTGCTGTTGAGCATGTCCGCTGAGGAAGCAGCCAAGGTGATCCTGTCTGCGGGTATCGTGATGCCCGATCCCGCCGCAAAGCTGAAAGACCTTTCAGCCAAGGAAGTTTCGGGCCATCGCGCCGCGCGCATGTTCAATTGGACGGGATCGGAAAAGCCCAAGAAGGATTGAGTGCTGAGACGCGCTCAAATTGCGTGGCGCGCCTGCAGATTTGCGATTGCGCCCGCGAGTTCGTCATAGTGCGAGATGATGACGTCGGGCGAGAATCGCTGAACCGGCTCCACGCTGTATCCGAAATCAACGGCAACGACCGGCACGCGCGCCGCCTTTGCGGTCGCGATGTCGGTTTCGCTGTCACCGATCATGATGGCGCGGCGGGCATCGCCGTGCGCAAGATCGATGGTGCCGGTGAGATGGCGCGGATCAGGCTTGCATGCTTCCAGAGTATCGCGCCCGGTCAAGGCAGAGAAATGCCGCGTCATGTCGAGCGCGTCGAGGAGCAGGCGTGAGTGCGATTCAATTTTGTTCGTACATACCGCAAGCCGGGCGCCTTGCGCCGAGAACGCCTCAAGCGCCGTGATGATGCCGGGATAGGGACGGCTTTTTACGGCGATGTTCGCCGCATAATACTTGAGGAACACCTCGAACAGATCTCGCAGTTCATCGTCGGGCACGCTGCGCCCGTGAGCGGCGAGTGCACCGCGGATCATGGCGAGCGCGCCATGGCCGACGAAGTAGAGAATTTCCTTTTCATCGACCGCGGGCAGGTCGAAGCGCTCCAGAATGTGATTGGTGGCCGCCGCAAGGTCTGGCGCGGTGTCAACTAGTGTGCCGTCGAGATCGAATACGAGCGTCCAGCCTTGCATCTTAGCGTTAACTCCTTTGCGTGCTGCGACGCCCCTATAGGCTAATGCGGGCCGGCTTTCCAGGGCCTGTCTTGCATGGCACAGGCCGGAGGCTTAGATGTGTCCCTGCGTGTGCCGATGCACGCGCTTCAAGGATTGCTCAAGCCTCAAGAAAGTTCGTCGCAGGCATGGATAAGAAAGTCATCACGCTGTTGAAGTCGCAGGCCTACATCGACGGCGCATGGATCGGCGCGCCGGGTTTTGCGGTTGTTGACAAGGCGACGGGCGAGGAGATCGCGCGCGTTCCCGATCTTGGCGCGGAAGATGCGCGGGTTGCGATCGGCGCAGCGCATCGGGCTTTCATGCCGTGGTCGAAAATGCTCGCCAAGGAGCGCGCCGCGATCCTGCGGCGCTGGTATGAGCTGATCCTCGACCATGCTGATGAGTTGGCGTTGTTGCTCACCAAGGAGCAAGGCAAGCCGCTCACCGAGGCCAAGGGAGAGGTCGTTTACGGTGCAGGCTTTGTCGAGTTCAATGCCGAGCAGGCCAAACGCATTTATGGCGAGATGATTCCGACGCATAAGCCGGATGCGCGCGTCATGGTGACGAAGCACCCAGTGGGCGTGGTCGCGGCCATCACTCCGTGGAATTTTCCTGTCGCCATGATCACCCGGAAAGTGACGCCGGCCCTCGCTGCCGGATGCACAATCGTCGTGAAGCCTGCGGAAGATACCCCGCTGTGTGCCCTGGCTCTGGCTGCGCTCGCCGAAAAAGCGGGTGTGCCCAAAGGAGTGTTCAATGTTCTGACTTGTAAGCATCCTCGTGCGGTTGGAGAGGTGCTGAGCACAGATCCGCGCGTTCGCATGATCACGTTCACCGGCTCGACTGAAGTCGGCAAGATCCTCACGGCGCAAGCTGCGGGCACTGTGAAGAAGGTTGGGTTGGAGTTAGGCGGCAACGCACCGCTCATTGTGTTTGACGATGCTGACATCGCCAAGGCGGTCGCGGGCGCCATGGCGTCGAAATTCCGCAATGCTGGTCAGACGTGCGTGTGTGCGAACCGCATCCTGGTGCAGGCGGGCGTGTTCGACACCTTTGTCAACGCCCTAGTTGCCGAGGTTGGCAAGCTCAAGGTCGGCGTCGGCACAGAGTCGGGCGTCTCTCAGGGCCCGCTCATCAACGCCGACGCGATCGAGAAGGTGGAGGCACATCTTGCCGATGCCACGTCCAAGGGCGCGAACATTGTCGAAGGCGGCAAGCGCCATATGCTCGGCGGAACCTTCTTCGAGCCGACCGTCGTGACCGGAATTGATCGTTCCATGCGCATGTGGAACGAAGAAACGTTTGGCCCGGTCGCCGGGATAACGCGCTTTGAGAGCGAGGAGGAGGCCGTCGAGCTTGCTAACTCTACGCCTTTCGGCTTAGCGGCCTACGTTTTCACGCGCGATCTCGCTCGCACCTTCCACATGAGCGATGCGTTGGACTTCGGTATTGTCGGGATTAACGAAGGTCTGACATCGACAGAAGTCGCTCCCTTCGGCGGTGTAAAGGAAAGCGGTCTTGGCCGCGAAGGCTCGCATCACGGCGTGGAAGAATTCGTTGAAATGAAATACACCCTCATAGGCGGGCTCTGAGCGGTTACACGCTGCGGAGCATCATCACACTGCATCGATCCGGCGCATGCGCTGGCCAAGGCTAGGAAGGCTCTCGTGAGCACGGAAGATCTCAAGCGGCAGGCGGCGGCCCAAGCCCTCGAACTCGTCACATCGGGCATGAAGCTCGGACTTGGCACCGGCTCAACGGCGAAGATCTTCGTCGATATGCTGGGCGAGAAGGTGAAGGCGGGTGGCTTTGACGTTCTGTGTGTGCCGACGTCGGAGGCAACGCGCCAGCAGGCGGAAGCTCTTGGCATTCCGCTTTCCACGCTCGACGACACGCCTTACCTCGACATGACAGTCGATGGCGCCGACGAGATGGACGAAGCCTTGCGTCTGATTAAGGGCGGCGGTGGTGCTTTGTTGCGCGAAAAGATCGTTGCGGCGTCGTCGGCGCGTCTTGTGATCATCGCTGACAACTCCAAGATGGTCGAAACGCTGGGCCGCTTCCCGCTTCCGATCGAGGTCGTGCCATTCGGCTTGACGGCGACACGCAACCTCGTGGCAAGTCTCGCTGCGGATGCTGGCTGTTCGGGCAAGATCAACCTGCGGATGACGGCGCAGGACACGCCTTTCGTCACAGATAACGGTAACTACATTCTGGATTGCTCATTTGGTGAGATCACCGATCCCGAGACGCTGGACGACGCCTTGAAACTCATTCCCGGTGTTGTCGAGAGTGGATTGTTTCTCGGCCTTGCCGATCTCGGCATCGTAGGTACTCCGGAAGGCGTCACGGTGATTACGAATGCCGAGTTGGACTTCGAAGAGGAGATGTAGTCATGGCGCTGCATAAATACGCGTTTGGTCTCTTGGCAACGTTGTTCGCCGGCTTTGTACTCGCTGCGAATGGCGCTGTTTGCGCGCAGGAGCAGCCGGCGGCAGTGGGCAGTGCCGAAATGGCGGAACGCACTGCGGCTGCACGCGATCTCATGGAAGCCATGGGCGTTACCAAACAGCTCGACGGCATGATTGCAGCCATGAGCCAGGGATTTGCCCAAGGCGCTAAGGCCGATGAGAGCGAGAAGGGCAAAAAAATGTCGGCCGAGTTCGATGCGTTGATGCAGAAGTTTCTCGGCTACAAAGACGAGATGATGAACGATTTTGCGGTGCTCTACGCTGAGAATTTCACCGCGGCCGAGATGAAGGAAGTTGCGCAGTTTTATCGCTCGGGCACAGGGGCCAAGTTCGTCGCCGCGATGCCGGGTTTGATGGAGAAGGGCGCAAAGATCGGCATGAAATACAGCCAGCGGCTCCAGCAGGACGCTGTAGATGCGGCCGCCAAAGCCAAGAAATAGAGCTGTGCCGATGAGCGGATTGTCGACATTGGAGGGGCGATGAGCCGAAGCTATGACCTGTTCGTGATCGGTGCAGGCTCCGGCGGGGTCAGGGCCGCACGCATCGCGGCCGGTCATGGTGCGCGGGTCGCCATCGCCGAGGAGGATCGCTTTGGTGGGACGTGCGTGATCCGCGGATGCGTGCCCAAGAAGCTCCTCGTATATGCCAGCCGGTTTCGCGAAGACTTTGAGGATTCGGCAGGCTTCGGTTGGAACTGCGGGGAACCTCGGTTCGATTGGGCGCGACTGATTTCGGCCAAGGATCTGGAGATCGGGCGGTTGGAAGGAATTTATCGCGGCGTACTCGATCGTAGCGGCGTCGAGGTGTTTGCGGAGCGCGCGGTGGTTGCCGGTGCCAACACTGTTCGCCTCGTGCACTCAGGCGAAACGATCATGGCCGGCAAAATTTTGATAGCCACAGGTGGACGCCCATTCGTGGATCGCAGCCTTAAGGGGGCAGAACACGTCATCACTTCGAACGAAGCGTTCCACCTGGAACAACTACCTGCGAGCGTGATGATTGCGGGAGGCGGCTACATAGCTGTGGAGTTCGCAAGCATATTTGCCGGACTGGGGTCCAAGGTCACGCTGGTCTACCGCGGCGGAAAAATCTTGCGCGGCTTCGACGAAGATTTGCGCGATGGTCTGACCGAGATCTTCCACAAGCGCGGCATTGAAATTGTAACGAACGCCACCATCGCCAAAGTCGAGCCTGGTCCCGATAACTTGCGACGAGCGACGTTGAGCAATGGAATGCAAATCGAAGTTGCCCAGGTGATGATGGCAACGGGCCGCGCGCCCAACACCGCAGGACTTGGCCTTGAGGATGTCGGTGTCGTGTTGTCGGCGTCGGGCGCCATCGAGGTCAACGACGAAGCGGCGTCGTCCGTGCCGTCGATCTACGCGGTCGGCGATGTGACTGACCGTGTCAATCTCACACCCGTGGCGATCCGCGAAGGACATGCTTTCGCAGACCGCGTGTTTGGTCCGAAGGGCTGGAATGTCCATTACGAGAATATTCCGACCGGCGTTTTCACAACGCCGGAAATAGGGACTGTCGGGTTGTCGGAAACCCAGGCTCGGACCAAGCTTAACGCCGTCGATATCTACAAGTCGAGCTTTCGGCCGATGCGCAACATCTTGGCCGGACGCGATCAGCGAACTCTGATGAAGCTCGTTGTGGATGCCAAGACGCTGGAGGTTGTGGGCCTGCACGTGCTGGGGCCGGATGCGGCTGAGATCGTGCAGATGGCGGCCATCGCCATGAACATGGGCGCCACCAAAGCCGATTTCGACCGGACCATGGCACTTCATCCAAGCGCCTCGGAAGAATTGGTTACAATGCGCGACAAATGGGTGCCTGCGAAGTCTGTGGCTGGCTGATCGCCATGGCGGGTTGACTTGTCTGCTTGCGCTGGGGGGCTCGTCGCCCTAGGACAGCCCACGAGAGATTTCGCAGGAAACGTATGATGAGCAGACTTGCCGGAAAAATTGCAGTTGTAACGGGGGCGGGCATCGGGATAGGCGCAGCCATCGCCGAACGCTTCGCGCGAGAAGGCGCTTTCGTCTACGTTACCGACATTAATGGTGAAACGGCAGCAGAGACAGTCGCCCGCATCAGATCTGCTGGCGGCAAGGCGGAGTCGATGGTCGTTGACGTTTCCAAGGGACAGGACGTCAACGCTCTGGTGCGTCGTATCGATACCGAGCAAGGCCGCGCCGACGTGCTCGTCAACAACGCGGGCATTCTGGTGCGTGGCGAGGTGCGCAATCTGACCGACGCGGAATGGACGACATTGCGCGAGGTGAATATCGACGGCGTGCTGCGGCTGTCGCGCGATGCGCTCGCGGTCCTGCGCAAGTCGCCAGCCGGCTCCATCATCAACATCTCGTCGATTATGGCGAACCGTGGCTTGCGGCCACTCGCCGCCTACACGGCAACCAAAGGTGCGGTCACGGCTTTGACGAAAGGGCTCGCGGTAGAGTACGCGCCGTTCAAGGTTCGCGTTAACGCCATTTCGCCCGGATACATCGAGACCGCCATTACCGACCGCATGTTGCGGCTGCCGCAGGCTCGTAATTTCCTGATCAACAAGACGCCCATGGGAAGGCTCGGTAATCCTGAGGACTTGACCGGAGCGGCGGTGTTTTTTGCTTCCGATGACAGCCTCTACTGCACCGGTTCGGATCTGCTCGTTGATGGCGGCATGGCGGCCGGACTCTAAAACTGTGACGAGCCATATGACCGTGGTGCGAGTGGTGGCGGATTTTGCTGTTGCAACTCATATGCATTGCGGTGCTGGCGCCCGCAGGAGTAATCTCTTATAAGCCCCGCTCAAGATGCAAGATTTGCCCATAGCGGACCCGGGCCGGGGCTGCGTTGATTGGAGTTTGAGAACTATGGCAGGCCTCAAGACTGGTGAGAAATGGTCGCCGGCGAGCTGGAGACAGCTTCCCATCGTGCAGGTGCCGGACTATCCGGACGCCCAGGTGCTGGCGGACGTAGAGGCCAAGCTTGCAACCTTTCCTCCGCTGGTCTTTGCAGGCGAAGCCCGCGATCTAAAGCGCCAGCTTGGCGACATCGCGAACGGCCAGGGCTTCCTTCTGCAAGGCGGAGACTGCGCCGAGAGCTTCCTTGAGCATCGCGCCGACAATATCCGCGACTTCTTCCGCGTATTCCTGCAGATGGCGGTCGTTTTGACTTACGCTGGCGGCCAGCCTGTCGTAAAGGTCGGCCGCATCGCCGGGCAGTTCGCCAAGCCGCGCTCGTCGTCCGTCGAGAAGAAGGACGGCGTGGAACTCCCAAGCTACCGCGGGGACATCATCAACGGCGCTGAGTTCACGTCTCAGGCGCGCATTCCCGATCCGCAGCGCCAGCTTGAGGCTTACCGCCAGTCTGCGGCAACGCTTAACCTGATCCGCGCGTTTGCAAATGGCGGCTATGCCGATTTGGAGCGCGTGCACCAGTGGAACATGGGCTTCGTCAAGGATAGCCCTCAAGGGCACCGCTACGAGGAATTGGCGGCGCGCATCGAAGAGACCCTGAGCTTCATGCGTGCGTGCGGGATCACGTCGTTGAATACGCCGCAGCTGCGCGCCACTAGCTTCTATACAAGCCATGAGGCGTTATTGCTGGGCTACGAGCAGGCGTTGACGCGCAAGGATTCCACCAGCGGCGATTGGTACGCCACCTCCGGCCACATGATCTGGATTGGCGACCGTACACGTCAGCCCGATCATGCGCATGTGGAGTATGCGCGCGGCATCAAGAACCCGATCGGCCTTAAGTGCGGTCCTTCGCTGGAAACCGACGGCCTGCTGCGTTTGATCGACATTCTCAATCCGTCGAACGAGCCTGGGCGGTTGACGCTGATCTGCAGGTTCGGACACGACAAGGTCGAGGCGCATCTGCCCAAGCTGATCCGTGCTGTCCAGAAGGCCGGCAAGTCGGTCGTATGGTCGTGCGATCCCATGCACGGCAATACGATTTCAGCCGTGACCGGATACAAGACACGGCCATTCGATCGCATCCTGCGCGAGAGCCTGTCGTTCTTCGAGGTTCATCGTGCGGAAGGTACCCACGCGGGCGGCATTCACGTCGAGATGACGGGCCAAAACGTTACCGAGTGCACGGGCGGTGCGACGGCAATTTCCGAACAGGATCTTTCGGACCGCTACCACACCCATTGTGACCCGCGTCTCAACGCCGACCAGGCGCTGGAGCTTGCCTTCTTAGTAGCCGAGCAGCTCAAAAAGGAACGCAACAACGAGCCGCGCGCCGAGCCGAAAACGCTGATTGCCTGAAGATTACGCAAACTGCGACAATTCGGCAGTCCGGTTCTTGACCTAGAACAAGGCTGGTCGGAGTTGGTCTGCGCACTGTTCCTCTCAAGAATGTTTAAATCTTGGGAGGATACAATGGGACACAGAATTCTCTGCGCGATCGATGGCACCGATCACTCGCATCGGGCCCTGGATATGGCCGCCGAAATGGCGGCCAAGCTCGGTGCAGGGCTGACGATTTGTTCGGTTAATGTTGTCATGGGTAGTGGCCGCGGCCCGCTTATCTCGGCAAAGCCCGATGCCGAGGTTGAGGCCCTTCTCAAGACTGCCGCCGCAGCCGCAGAAAAGGCCGGCGTGAAGGACGTGAAATGGTCGCTTTTGCGCAGTCGTGAGGCTGCAACCGGTGTCGTGATGTACGCCGAAGACGGCAAGTACGACATCATCGTCACCGGCACGGGCGACAAGCAGGGGCTGTCGCGGTTGGTTTTGGGCTCGGTTGCCGCCGACATCGCCAGCCGCGCGCATTGCTCTGTCATGGTCGCCCGGTAGGACGTGACGGCTCGGCCAACCTGATTGCCAGGTAAGCTGAAATTCACCGGCGGGCTGAAAACGACACGTAGACGAGTTACGGCGCGCTCCTTAGAACAGCGCCATGACACAGTCCGCCGTCCATTCGCTGAAGATCGCGCTTGCGCAGCTCAATCCCGTCGTCGGGGACATCTCCGGCAACGCCCGAAAGGCGCTCGATGCCCATGCCAAAGCCAAATCGCTCGGGGCGGACCTAATCGTCTTCCCTGAGCTTTTTCTCAACGGCTACCCTCCTGAAGACCTTGTTCTCAAGCCTGCCTTTCAAGACGCGACGCGCATGGCGCTGGAGAAACTGGCCTCGGACGTGGCCGATGGCCCGGCGGTGCTTATCGGGACGATCTGGCGCGAGGATGGCAAACTGTATAACGCCGTCGCGCTTCTGGATGGCGGCAAAGTCGCAGCCGTGCGTCTCAAGTTCGATTTGCCGAACTATGGCGTGTTCGACGAGAAGCGCGTGTTCGTGCAAGGTCCGATGCCGGGACCGATCAATGTGCGTGGCGTGCGTATCGGCGTTCCCATCTGCGAGGACATCTGGGGCGAGGAAGTCGTCGAGACGCTTGCCGAAACCGGAGCGGAATTTCTCATCTCTCCCAATGGCTCGCCATTCGACTGGCCGAAGCCCGACATCCGCATGAACGTGGCGGTTGCGCGCGTGACGGAGAGCCGTCTGCCGCTTGCTTATGTCAATCAGGTGGGCGGCCAGGACGAACTGGTGTTTGACGGGGCATCGTTCGTGCTCAACGCCGACCGCAGCCTTGCGGTGCAGATGCCCGCATGGCGGGAGGAGATCGCGCTGACCCATTGGACCAAATCGAGCGAGGGATGGCGCTGCGCGCGTGGCGAGGTAGTTGCGATCGCCGAAGGGGTCGCCTCTGCGTACCATGCCTGCATGATCGGACTACGCGATTACGTCGGAAAGAACGGCTTTCCCGGTGTGGTACTTGGGCTTTCGGGCGGTATCGACAGCGCCCTTGTCGCGGCAATTGCCGTCGATGCGTTGGGGCCGGACAAGGTGCACGCGGTCATGCTGCCATCCAAGTTCACCTCCGACGAGAGCCTCACTGATGCGGCCGGTTGCGCCAAGGCGCTTGGGATCCGTTACGACAAGGTGGCCATCGAGCCCGCCGTCGCTGCGCTCACCTGGAGTTTGAAAGATCTGTTTGAGGGAAAGGAACCGGGCGTCACGGAGGAAAACCTGCAAAGCCGCGTGCGTGGGACGATCCTGATGGCGATCTCAAACAAGTTTGGCGACATGGTCGTCACCACCGGCAATAAGAGCGAAATGTCGGTGGGTTATGCGACGCTCTATGGCGACATGAACGGCGGCTACAATCCGATCAAGGATCTTTACAAGCTGGAGGTCTATGCCCTCGCACGCTGGCGAAATGCGCATGTCCCGGCAGGTGGGCTGGGACCGTCAGGCATAGTGATACCGGAGCGGATCATCACCAAGGCGCCGACGGCGGAGTTGCGCGCCAATCAGACCGATCAGGACAGTCTGCCGCCGTACGAGCAACTCGACGACATTTTGCGCTGCCTTATCGAGCAGGAGATGCCGCTGCGCGACGTGGTGGCCCGCGGGCACGATCCTGAGACGGTGCGCAAGGTGGAACGCCTTCTCAATCTGGCCGAATACAAGCGTCGGCAAGCCGCGCCAGGTGTGAAGATTTCATCGCGCAACTTTGGCAGGGATCGCCGCTATCCGATCACGAACAGGTTTCGTGAGACGCTGGAAGAGGGGCCATCAAAGGCGGCCGCGGCGGCAGAGAAGAGACATTTGGTACAACCCTCCGCCGATGGCGGCGGCGAAGGATGAGGGTCGGGCTCAGCGTGACCCAGTTTCCTCGCATCCCAAACCCCTTTAGGGTGCCGCCGAAATCGCCAAGACCGAGCAACATATGAAACCTATTCTTCGCTTCGCGCCGAGCCCCACAGGCCGTCTTCACATCGGCAACGTGCGCACCGCCACACTGAATTGGCTGTATGCGCGCAAGCACGGCGGTCAGTTCATTCTGCGCCTTGACGACACGGATCTCGAGCGCTCGACGGCGGAATTCGCCCAAGGCATTCGCGACGATCTGACGTGGCTAGGCCTGACTTGGGGCGTGGAGGAGCGGCAGTCGGACCGCACGGCGTTCTACGATGCGGCGGCCGATCAGCTGAGAGCTCGAGGGTTTCTTTACCCGTGTTACGAGACCGAGGACGAACTCAGCCGCAAGCGCAACCGTCAGCGTGCGCTGGGCAAGCCGCCAATCTACGACCGCACCGGCCTGCGCTTGTCTCAGGAAGAGCGTGCCGCACTCGAAGCCGAGGGCCGCAAACCGCATTGGCGCTTTCGATTGCCCAATACGGCAGCAGGCCAGGGGTTGTTGCCCCAGCCGACGATCGTCAATTGGAACGATCTCATTCGGGGCGATCAGATTGTCGATGTCGGCTCTTTGTCCGATCCCGTTCTCATACGCGCCGATGGCAGCTACCTCTATACGTTCACTAGCGTGGTGGATGACATCGCCTTTGGAATTACGCATGTCATTCGCGGCGAGGATCATGTCACCAATACCGGCGTGCAAATGACCATCTTCGAAGCGCTCGATAGTTCCCCACCCGCCTTCGGTCACCACAGTCTTCTTATCGGCGCTGACGGCAATGCGTTGTCGAAGCGCTTGGGCGCGCTCTCGGTGCAGAGTTTTCGCGACGCAGGTTTGGAGCCCATGGCGGTTCTCAGTCATGCGGCGCTGGTTGGCTCCTCGGATGCGATCGAGCCGATCCGCACGCGCGATGAACTCGCTGAAAATCTCGACTTGGGCAAGATCTCAACGGCGCCAGGGCGCTTCGACCTTGAGGAGTTGAAGGGGCTTAACGCCAAACTGCTTCACAAGCTGCCCTATGAGGATGTCGCCGAGAGGCTTGAAGCCATGGGCATCACAGGTGGTGAAGCATTCTGGGATGCAGTACGCGGCAACGTCACGGTCCTGGCGGACGCTAAAGGCTGGTGGCAGGTCGTGGCAGGCGAAATCTCTCCGGTCATAGAGGACGCCACGTTTCTCTCGCGCGCCGCAGAGGTCTTGCCGGCCGAACCGTGGACGCATGATACGTGGGGGCTTTGGACGAACGCCATCAAAGCCGCGACAGGAGCGAAAGGCCGCGCGCTCTTTCACCCCTTGCGCCTCGCGTTGACAGGCAGCGACCAAGGGCCGGAGCTCAAGCTGCTTCTTGTGCTGATGGATCGCGAGCGCGTGCTGTCGCGGCTCAAGGGTGAAGCTGCCTGACGATCCTTTCGTTGCAGTCGCCCTATTTCAGTTGCGAAATGCGGGTGGCGAGAGGTTTCTCGCCACCCGCATTTATTTGTTGGGCTCGTCGCGCTTTACTGCGCAGTCTCACAGACCGTACTGCGCTGCGCGCTCGGGATCTTTCGACGCAACGATCTTGGCGAGATCGACGATGACTTTGGCCTGTTTCCAGGTGGCATCGTCTTGCATTTTGCCGTCGATCATCACAGCACCGGTGCCGTCGGGCATAGCTTCAAGGATGCGCTTCGCAAACAGCACTTCGCTCGCGTCGGGTGAGAACACGCGCTTGGCGATCTCGATCTGCGAGGGATGAAGTGACCATGCTCCAAGGCAGCCTTGCAGGAACGCGTTGCGGAACTGTGCTTCGCAAGCGGCGCTGTCGGCGAAATCTCCGAACGGGCCGTAGAAAGGCTTGAGGCCGTAGGCGAGGCAGGCATCGACCATCTTGCCGACGGTGTAGTGCCACAAGTCCTGCTGATAGAACGTGCGTGGTGCAGCTTTGTCTTCGCCGGGATCGGCCAGTACGCCGTAGCCTGGATGCCCGCCACCGACGCGCGTGGTTTTCATGCCGCGCGACGCTGCAAGATCTGCAGGTCCAAGGCTCATGCCGTGCATTCGCGGAGAAGCGGCTGCAATCGCCTCCACGTTATTGACGCCTTCTGCGGTCTCGAGAATGGCGTGGATGAGAATGGGCCGCGAGATCTTGTGTTTGGCCTCCAGCTGGGCCAGCAGCTGATCGAGATAGTGGATATCCCAGGGGCCTTCGACCTTGGGCAGCATGATCACGTCGACCTTATCGCCGGCATTGGCGACGATCTCGGTCACATCGTCGAGCATCCATGGCGAGTTCAGACAATTGATGCGCGTCCATAGCCCGGTCGAGCCAAAGTCGAATTCTTGCGCCATGGAGATAAAGCCCTTGCGCGCCGCCTCCTTCTCGCCGACAGCGATAGCATCCTCAAGATTGCCGAGGACGACATCGACCTGCTTGATAGTGTCCTTGAGCTTGGCACGGATTTTTTCATTGTGAGGCGGGATGAAATGGATCATCCGTTCCAGCCGCACCGGGAGTTGGCGATAGGGCTCTGGAGCACCGATGGCGAGGGGAGCGAAGTGCTTGGCGGGCGTGCGTGTCGTGGCCATCCGGCAGGTGTCCTTCCGCTGACGATTACAGGTGAGTTTCCGGCACCATAAGAGGCAGCCAGGGGGTGTCAATTGGCGAAGGTTGCCGCATGGGCAACAAACAGCCTTCTATTGGGGCCGCGAAGGGCCATGCCTAGATGGGGTCATCATACAATAAGGGTGCGCCGGTTTTCTTCCGGCGCACCCTTATGAGTCAGGGCATCTTGTAGTTTAGGCAGGATCAGGGTGCTTAGACCAGGATCGCGTCCACCGAAGCAAATCGAACCTGCTGCAGATTTGACAGTCCGCCGGTCGCACCCGTGACCCCGAAGTGGACGAGGTTTGATGAACCGAAATAGGCCGCTGCGATGTCCTCGGTGAGCGTGCCGGCTGCAGCACCGTCGAAGGTGTAGGACAGGGTATGCGTCGTTGCATTCCAACTCATTTCTACCGCGTGCCAGCGGCCATCTTCGATATTGCCAAGATTGTGTGCAGCGGTGATCCCACGCTGAGCCAAGGCTGCGTCGGTATCAAAGAAGTTGGTGTGATCAGCCCCGATGTCGCCGAACAGAGCTCCGTTGTTATAAGTGTCGAACTCGATGGCAAGACCGTTCTTGATACCGCCGGCACCAAAATTGGCACCGCCGTTGCCGATTGCATCGCTACCGCGGGCGTCATTGTGCAGAACAAAAGCGATGCCGTCAGAGCCGAACCAGTCCTTGTTGCCCAAGAACACGTCGAACTTGATGTCGAAATCGTGCGTAATATCGATGCGGGATTCTGACATGATGCCGCCCGCTTGCTTGGCTTTGTCGGGTGTGAGCTGAACAGCACCACCTGTCCGGTTGTAGCCAGCCGAACCGATCATGTTGAATGCCGGTGCGCCGTGCATGTGAGTGGTATCATCATGATTGACTGTAAGAGGCTCGAACGTGCCTGTGACCTCGTTCAGGCGGACTTCCTGTAGATTGGTTGCGCCTCCGGTCGAAGCGGTAAAGCCGAAGTACGCCAAGTTAGAGCCGCCCAGGAATGCCGTGGCGAGGTCTTTCTGGATTGTCCCGACAGTGCGTCCGTCAATACTGTAGCTCAGAGTCTTGGTGTCGGCATCCCAGGTTACGTTGATCTTGTGCCAGAAGCCATCCTCGACCTCGCCAAGCCAGCCAGGTTTCGTAACGAAGCGGGCTGCCCCTTTGGCGTCGGTGTCAACGAGCTGCATATGGTCTGCTGCGATATCACCGGCTCGCGCGCCGTTGTTGTACGTGTCGATTTCCAGAGCGAGACCGTTACGGATCCCTTCGGCGCCCAAAGAATTGCCCTTGTCTCCGAGCGCGCGCGATTGTACCGGATCGTTGTGGATGACGAAGGACATTCCGTCGCCGCCGTTAGCACGCGTGCCAAGGTAGACATCGAAATCAAATGCGAAATCGTGCGACACGTCGATTTGCATGTCGCTCATCGCACCGCCGAGTTGCTTGGTCGCGTCAGAGGTGAGCATGACAATGTTTGTATTGGAGTCATAGCGCGCACCGCCCGAAAGCGTAATGAGGTCGGCCATCTCCGCAACATCAAAGGTCGTGTGGGTCATGGTGCCCATTGACCCCATGCTGTGGTGGCTGGGGACATGGGAGTCGACGTAGGCGACGTCGCTATTGTAAATGCGGACCTGCTGAGCATTGCCCACCGCGCCGGATGCGGCCGTGAAGCCGAAATAGGCATGGTTTGCGCCGCCGAAATACTGTGCTGCAAGATCTCGCTGGAGTGTTCCCATAACCTGCCCATCGACCGTGTAGCTCAAGGTTTTGGTCGTGGCGTCCCAACTGATTTGGACATTGTGCCATTTGCCGTCTTCAATATTGCCCAGGCTGGTCACAGTGCCGATCTGGCGTTGGTTGAGGGCCGCATCGGTGTCGAAGAAGCCGGTATGATCTGCCCCAATGTCGCGGAACTTCTGTCCCTCGTTCGACACATCGAACTCGATGCCAATACCGTTGGTTATTCCGTAGGCGCCCAGATGCGCGCCGTTTCCACCAATGGCGTCGCCCTTGATGGGGTCGTGCTGGAGCACGAAGGCAATGCCGCCTGTTCCGGCCTCTTTAGCTCCAAAGCGGAAGCCGGCGTTGATCGTGAAATCCTGGCTGAGATCGAGTGCCGAATTTGACATGACGTCGCCGGTCTGGTTCGGTGCGTTGCCAGTCAAGGTGAAAATATTGGTCGCATTGTTGAACCACGCGCTACCGTTCAGAGTCACGAACGTATCAGCCTGAGATACGAACATCTCACCGCCGGGTTCGACGTTAATGATCGAAGCAACAGACGGCGTTCCTTTGTTATTGAAAGCAAACAGCATCCAGTACCCGGGCGCCAGCACGTTTGCGTTGTCAGGAGGATTGACATGGAGCAAGCCGTCGGAACCAACGGTGAAATCCAAGTTGATGATCCGGCTGTCGGAGTTGGTCGAATGCGTCGTGCTACCGTTCTTCACAAGGGTGAGTTTTGTGATCGAGGATGGATTGTCAACGCTGACGGTAAAGTCCTGGCGTTGCTCGACCTTGTCGGGCGCATCGAGGATTACGGGGCGGGTTGCGGCTGAGCCATCTGCGTTAAAGAGATAGTCGGGCCTGTAGATCTCGCCATTGAGATTCGTGAGGGGACCTGGTGCGCCACCGCCGAGTGATAGCACAGTTGCGTCGGGCAGCAGGAGCGTCGAAGAGTGATAGAGGCGGGGGACAGTGGCGGAATCACCGTACGTCCAGGCCTGTGTGTCAGGATGCCAGAGCGCGACCTCATACGTGATGCCCTGGAGCTTATTGTTGACCGCGCTGCCGCCCGACACCATCACCGTGCCGTCGGCGAGCAGGATCATGTTTGACCAAGAATGACCGCCGCGCGGTGCTGCTACCTGCGTGAATTTTGGCTGTGCGCCGCTGATGTCTACAATCCAGGTGCTGTTGTTGTTGCCGAGTGTGAGGATTTTATCCTCAGCAAACATTACACCGGCGGCATCCGTAAATTTCTTGAAGGGCATCGCCGTCGTCGAGAGGATACGCCCGTCGCCAGACGGATCAATCGTGACGACCGTGCTGGCTTTTCCCGTAGGGGAATAAGTCAGAGCAACAACGCGCCCATCGCTGGCGAGCCAAGCCTGCGGATAAAACCAACCTTCCGCAAACAGCTTTGTGGTGGCGCCATTCAGGGTGTCCCAACCTACGCCAGGTGTGTAGATCTCGGGCGTAGCGACGCCTTTGAGATCACCGTCTCGGCCACCGAGCGCCAAAATCTTACCATTGGAGAGCGTGATCTCGGTCGGATACCAGCGTGCGTAGGACAAATCGCCGGTTGGAGACGGCATGAGCGAATTGGTGGTGTAGTCGAACGAATTGGTGTCGGCCACGCCGCCGTTGATGGTGCCGAGAGGCCTTGTGTCGCCACCGGCAATTAGAATTTCTCCCGTTTCCGGAACGATAATAGCCGCCGAGCAGAACAGATCGGTATGGACCGTGTGTTCGAGAGTGAGATGCGTATTGGTGACAGGATCCCACACATCGAAGATGTGCATGCCCCCTTGTTTCCCGAGCTGGTTCGTTCCGAAACTCAGAACGCGTCCATCGGGAGTGAGAATAGATTGAATGCCGATGACCGGCCAATTGAAAACGTCACTCCAAACTCCGATACCCATATCAAAACGCCTCACGTTGACTGTGGCGACGCGAGGCTGTGCCGTTCAGCTCCGCTGCCGTCTCAAATCCGCACACTTGTGCGGGTCTCGGAGAGGTCAGGGCACGAAGCGTGCAAGAACTTGGGAGTACGGCCGAAATGGCCTGCACCCCTGCAATCAGAGTTAATATTTACGGTAAAGAGGCGTGATCGCCCTAGTTGCGCTGAGCGTGATCAGATATCAGAGCAAATGGTGCACATCCGTGCGGGCAAAGTTACCTTTTATGAGACCCGCGACGTTTCTCGGGATGAAGCGTTTTTCCCAAAATGGACTCGTCGCGCCCAATGACGTGGCTCGTCGAACCAACGATCAGCGGATCAGGGCCGGTCACGATCTTGGAGTTCTTTCTCGGATAGCTGAGGCTGCTCAGAAAGTGCTGCATGCAGCCTAATCTTGCGCGCTTCTTATCGTCGGACTTCACGATTGTCCAAGGCGCGTCGGCAGTGTCCGTATAGAAGAACATCGCTTCCTTGGCTTCCGTATAGTCGTCCCATTTGTCGAGGGACGCTTTGTCGATGGGCGACAACTTCCATTGTTTGAGAGGATCGTGCTCGCGCGATTTGAAGCGCCGCAGCTGTTCTTCCCGCGTGACGGAGAACCAGTACTTAAACAGGCGAGTACCGGTGCGTACGAGCATTCGCTCAAGCTCGGGGCATTGCCGCATGAATTCCAGATAGTCATTGGGAGAGCAAAATCCCATTACACGTTCCACACCGGCACGATTGTACCAGGATCGGTCAAAGAAAACGATTTCGCCTCCGGCGGGAAGATTTTCTATATAGCGCTGGAAATACCACTGCGTTTTCTCGCGCTCAGTCGGTTTTTCAAGTGCAACAACACGCGCGCCGCGTGGATTGAGATGTTCCATGAAGCGCTTAATGGTGCCGCCTTTTCCCGCTGCATCTCGGCCCTCAAACAGAACGATGATCCGCTCGCCACTATCCTTCACCCAGCTCTGCGCCTTTAAAAGTTCGACTTGGAGATCTTCCATCGCCGCTTCGTAGACCTTGGCCGACATGCGGGAATGGTAGGGATATTCTCCCGATTCAAATGCATGCCGAATGGCATCGGGGTCATGACGCATGCGCGCTGGCGTCATAGTCGGCTCGAGAGCAGGATTTGCTTCGGCCGCCGGCGGGGCTGAAGTGTTCGCAATAGTCCCTGATCCGGAGGGCGGCTGCGTCTCTAGCGGCTGGTCCGCGCCGTTGGTTTTCTCCGTTTCGTCCATGACCATCGCCCTCACTCTTCCTGATCTTCGTCGGTATCTTAGACAGAATGTGACGATCAGATGAAGGAGAAGGATTGATTTAGGTCAATGGAATGGAGTCGGTATTGGGCTGAGTCGTCTCATTCCTCGTCGCGTGGCGACCTTTTGCTCGCCAGAATTTTTAGCGCATCATCGATATCGACCGCTCCGCAACCTTGAGAGTTCAGCAGGTCGTTTAAAGTCTCGGCACGACGGCGCGCGCGATCTAGAAGTTCTTGTTTGTTCTTCAGGACCTCTGAAGTGTACGACTGTCCTGTCATATTCTTGAATACGCCCAGCAGGCTGTGAGGTGGACCATTTTGGTCTTTCTTGATCGCTTCCTGCAGCTTGCCGAGTTCGGCGACACGATTGTCCATCGCTTTCTTCAACCCTTCGCAACTTGCAGGTTGTTCGTGGACTTGGGTCTTGCTGGTCCAGGCATCTTTTGCTTCAGACCCATGACGCGGCGCGGCTTGGGTTGCGGATGTGCACAGCAAAAGTGCAAGACATGAAGCAGCAAGATCCGCAAACCACGAACGCCCAGCATCGCTGGGCGCGACGGCTTTCAGTGGAGGCTTCGACATCTGAACCCTCAGCGCGTACGGAATTTAGCATCCCAATCGTTGCGATTAGTGCACCGGATCCTGCCGGCGGGGTCTCAAACGTGTGAGCGGCACAGGATCCGTCGCGGTTTTCCTAAGTTGTCATCTGGTTGGGAAAGAGGCGGCCGCGGGGCGGTAGAATTACAACACCTTGGCGTTCGAGCCAATCGGTTCAATCCAGTTGTACCCGTTCAACCGAAACGGCGGAAGCCGGCGCGCCTGGCTGCAGAGCCCAATCGTGAACGTTGCGCATTTCTCCGGTTTCTCGCACGCGCTTCAGGCGGGACATATCGATTTCACCAGCAACCCAGGCGGGTTCATTCAGTCTGCCCTCGGCGATGACGCCGGTGTCCGATACGCCATGTTCGGACGGCACGAAGATGCCTGCTGCTCCATTATTGAAGTCAACTGCCGGAGACCAAGGCGCATCGCCCACGGTCGGGCTCTGAATTGTTGCGATGGTGTTTTCCAAGGCGCGTGCCATGCACCCGGTGCGCACTCGATGATACCCGGAAATGCGTTCGGTACATGAAGGCACCAGCACGGCGCCCGCACCAGCCTGCGCCATGGCGTTGACGAGTAGTGGGAATTCGCTGTCGTAGCAGATAGCAATTCCGAAGATGCCGATTGACGTTTTGAAGATCCGAACGGGACCGCCGGCGGAAATTCCCCAGTCGCGCTCGAATGGGGTCATGATCAATTTTTCCTGCACGCCGACACTGCCGCGTGGCGTGACAAGCTGCGCCGCATTGACAAAACGGCCGTCGGCTTTGAGCACGGGCCCAGAACCGACCAGGATATGCACGCCGAATTTGCGCGCGAGATCGACATGGAGCGCAACGCGGGCATCCGCCAGTTCTGCAACCTTATGCAGCGTAGCCTGCAGGTCGCCGTAGATGTCGGGACCGAAGGCCGCCGTTTGCTCGATGGCCGCATACTCAGGGAAGATCAAAAGCGTTGCACCCGTTGCCGCTCCGGTTTCGACCCAGGAGGCGATCTTCTCCTCCCACTCTGCCAATGTCTTGGGCTCGCCAATGGGATATTGGGCTGCTGCAACTTTCAGCGTTATGTTTTCGGGCATCGGATGCAACCTGGTCTTTTCAGTGCGTGCAAGTGTCAATTGTTGATGATGGCGCGAGCGACTAAAGCGCTTTCATCCAGAACTGCATACGGTGGACCGTCTCTTCGTTCTGATCGACGTCCTTCCAATTGTACGTGGCGAGGAGCCCTTCCACGGGTGCATAGCCTCGCTTTGTCCAGAAGCCGTCGAGCGGAAGGTAGTCTTTCGGCTTCAGCGGATGATCGTGGGGGCGCACGACGCGGCAGAATGTCGAATGCGTAAAACCACCAAGTTTGCGGGCTTGCGCCTCACGATGATCGAAGAACGCGTGGCCGAGACCGAAGCCGCGGTGGGATGTCAG
Organism: Hyphomicrobiaceae bacterium; assembly: GCA_041397645.1. Classification (NCBI taxonomy): domain Bacteria; kingdom Pseudomonadati; phylum Pseudomonadota; class Alphaproteobacteria; order Hyphomicrobiales; family Hyphomicrobiaceae; species Hyphomicrobiaceae bacterium. The sequence continues at coordinate 234,745 of JAWKWE010000005.1, forward strand.
CAATACGCTTTCACCGCAATAGAAAATCTTCGAGATGTCGTAGCCGGCCTTTTTGAAGGGCTCTCCGAACTCGTCAGCGTGCTCAATCATCGGCGCCCCAGTCGAAGCGCCGACGATCGTGTCGCCATCGCGGGCGACGACACAGACCGCGCCCTTTGCAGCGGCGAACTTGGCCAGGTACTCCTCCTCGTAGGCGAGCGTGCCATCGTACAGGTAGGGCCAGTCGCGGAATACCACGATCCTGAGCCGCGCCAGATCAGGCAGTACTGCCTTGATCGCCTCGCCTGTGAGGCTGTCAACGCTGATATTCTTGGCTTCGGGCTTCGTTGACATCAGGCAACCTGGGCGAGCCAGTCAGTCAGATTGTAGTAGGTGGTGACGCGCGCGATTTTTCCATCGCGGATCGCGAAGAATGTACCCGCCGGTAACACGTACTTCTGTCCGTTGGCAGGCGGCAGACCTTCATCGGTGTTCTTATAAATGCCGTGCACGTTGAACTCTGCGGACGCACGCGAGGCGTCTTTCGACACCATCACGACGATGTCCTTCAGCTCTTCCTTGTAGTTGTGCGTCATGCGGGCATTGAAGGCGCGGAACTTGTCCTTGCCCTGGCGACGCTCACCCTGGTTGATGTCGTGGATGACATCCTCGGTCAGGTACTTCAGCATCCCGTCGGTGTCGCCCCGGTTGAACGCGGCGTAATAGTCGCGGATCAGCGCGGCGGCTTCAGCGCGCGCAGCGCTCTCTGCCGGGGTCTCAGGCGTGACTTCTGTCGGTTTCATGTGGCGTCTCCTTCACGGTATTGCGTGTGTGATTAGCAGGTTAGGGCCTTCGTACAAGGCCCGCCTGGGCTGCAATCCTGCGGCGGGTGAACGCGGGCCGGGATCCTGGGCAGGCTCCTCCTACCCGAAGCGGTGATAAAGCGGCGGTTCGAGACCGCTGATAGCTCGGTGCAGCGTGCATCTTAAGCGCGAAACCGCGCGGATGCCAAAGATCGCCTCCCTGTTCGTGACCTGCATTTACCGTGAGGAACTAGCCTCGGCAACCGGACGTAAGTTGCTAGCCGAGCTTGAGCACAGTGCACGCATGATTGCGGCAGGCGATGCTGCTGGTCGGGGTCGGTGGACCGATAGCAATCGGGATCAATGTGCTCGATCCTGGCGGATTCCATACCGCGCATATTTCTCCGCACTCCGTCGTAAGCGGAACGCTTTGCCTGTCTGTCCCAAGGTCGCGAGCGCGATTAAGTTTGAAATCCACGGCCTGCACTGATGATGGCGACCCCGCCTCGTAAGTCGCGTGCCGCCTTGGAAAACCGGATTTTCGTTCAGATGGCGCCGAAACCTGGAACTCTTCTATTGTGGGAAAGCGTCCCGCGCCACGAAGTACCGGTGAATCATGGTGGCAGCGAGCGCATTTCGATAGGTTTCAACTACCACTGCGGTTGATGCGCTGCGGCATTTGACTGCGCACAATGTTGACAATGCGTTCGTCCGGCATATCTGAGCAGCTGGACATCAAGGATCAACGGTTGCGAGGTGCTGCCATGAAGCGTTTGAAGACTGGCGATTGGGTTGTGGTTGCGGACGGTGCACGCGGACTTGTACTCGTCAATACGGGCACAGCGTTGGAGCCGGAGCTGAGCACGGTGCGGACCTATGGCCAGGACAACCCCAAAACCAGCGAGCTTGGCCGCGACAAGCCAACACGCACTTTCGAATCCGTCGGCACCCGCAGATCGGCTGCTGAGGTTCCCGATCTCCATCAGCGAGCAGAAGACCGCTTCGTGGGGGAGATCATTGCCGAGCTCACAAAGGACGCAAGTGACAAGGCTTTCGACAAGGTTGTGATTGTTGCTCCGCCTGTTGCGCTTGGAGAAATGCGCAAGGTCGCTTCCGAAGGTCTAGCCGCCAAGGTATCTGCCTGGATTGACAAGGATCTGACCAAGGAGCCGATCACTTCAATCACCAAAACGGTTGTGCGCGAGCTGGAAGGCTGAGCCTTTTGCGTTCGTTCGAGCTGCAATTGCGCGCTTACTCGCCGCAGGCATGCAGAACCAGCTGCCGGCTGTGAGGGGCCGCGCGGTGTTCAAAAAGGTAGAGCCCCTGCCATGTTCCCAGCATCATTTGCCCGCGTGACAAGGGTATGGTTAGCGTCGATTGCGTCAGCGCCGCTTTTACGTGCGCGGGCATATCGTCGGGCCCTTCGCAGGTGTGAATAAAAAGACGATCTCCATCGGGAACCAGCCGCTTGAAAAAGGCAGTGAGATCGCGCTGGACATCAGGGTCAGCATTCTCCTGAATGACAAGCGATGCGGAGGTGTGCCGACAGAAAACGTGAAGCAGCCCGCATGAGATACTGCTGTTTGCTACAAACCGAGCGGCGTCTAGTGTGAATTCGTAAAGCCCCGCTCCGCGCGTGGCGATTGAAAGTATATCTTGCTGTTGGCGCATCGCTTGCCATCCGTGATGTGGTCGTCTCGTGCGCCAGCTTAGAGCCTGAGGGCATTTAACCGTCAAGGAAGGAGCAGGTTTGAGTCGAGCTTTTGTCAGGGACGATGATGGTGGTGAGGGCAGTGAGGACTTGCCCGACCGTTTGATCTCGTCTCACCGCAATTTGGTGACGGAGTCAGGACTAGCCATGATTGAGGCGGAGCTGGAAGCGCTGGGCGTCGCCTATGCTCAGGCGCAAGGTGCCGCCGACAGAATTGGATTGCAAAAGATTGCGCGCGAGATGCGCTATTGGACAGCGCGGCGCGCTTCGGCTGAGGTTCAGAGCGCGCCGCCCAAGGACGGGATTGTCCATTTCGGCTCTCGCGTCACCATTCTGCGCGACGACGGCCGCCGAGCAACCTATCGAATCGTGGGCGAAGATGAAGCAAACCCGGCCAAAGGGTCGCTTTCCTATGTGTCCCCGTTGTCCCAAGCATTAATGGGCCGGCGTGTCGGCGACGAAGTGACCGCAGGTCAGGGAACTGCTGAGATCGAGGCGATCGGCCAATAGGGTTCAATGCCTGTCAGCCGATCGCGATCGTAGACACCTACAAGATGGAGCGTACGACGCCGCCATCAACTCGCAACGAAGCGCCATTGGTGGCGGATGCTTCTTTCGAGCACACATAGACTACCATGTTGGCCACTTCCTCCACCGTCGCGAAGCGCTGAATGAGAGAGGAGGGGCGGTGAGTCTGTACGAAATTGCTCGCCATTTCGTCGGCGCTTATCCCGGCCTGCTTGGCAAGCGCCTCCAGGAAGCCCTCAACGCCGTCTGAGCGGGTTGGACCGGGCAGCACGGAATTCACCGTGACGTTCGAACCAGCCGACAGTTCCGCCAAGCCGCGTGAGATCGCCAGCTCTGCCGTCTTTGTGAAGCCATAGTGAATGAACTCTTTTGGAATCTGTACGGCCGATTCAGAGGAGATGAAAACAATGCGCCCCCAGTTGCGCTTCAACATGTCCGGCATCAGAGCGCGCGAGAGGCGGATGCCTGAAAGAACGTTCGTCTCGAAGTAATGGGTCCAGTCAGTGTCTGGAATTTCGAAAAAGTCCTTAGGCTCGAAAGTGGCAGCGTTGTTGACGAGAATGTCGATGTCGCCTTTGCCGGCGATGATGGCCTCGCATCCTTCTGCTGTCGAAACGTCACCAGCGGCGGCGACGAATTTGCCACCCGGCACCTCCGTCTGTAGTCGCTTGATTGAGGCGGCAACCTTTTCCGGCTTGCGACCGTTGATGAGGACTTTGGCGCCTGCGCCCGCCAGACCTTTGGCGATGGCAAAGCCGATACCGCCAGTAGAGCCCGTGACCAGCGCGGTCTTTCCGCTGAGATCGATTTTCATTCGCTACTCTCGTTGATGCCAGTTAGTTCAATAATCTTGGAATATGGTGGCGGGTTTGAAGTCTGGCAAGTTCAACTGATTGGCAAGCCTGTGCGAAGTCAGAGGGTAAGCCATCGGGCGAAGTTTTTCAGGAAGTCGTCAGGACCTTGGCCCTCTTCAATCGGTGATTTGTTCTTGTTTGCGGCCGCGTGTGCGGCGGGTGCTGGACCGCTCGTCGGCAAACGCATCCTGCTGTCCGAAGTTTGCCCGCCGTGTGCAGTGCCCCTTGGCGCATCGGCCAAATCCGACCATCGAAGAAGCCGACGGGGCTTTCTTCGTGCCATGAGCGTTTGCCAAAGCGGGGACGCAACACGCAGCAGCGGTTGCCAGAACCATCATAACGGCGAATTTTTTCATTACACATTCTCCTTCTTGTCTTTCGGATTGTTCTTTTTCGCAGGCGGCGCAGGGCGCTGACCGAGCAAACGGGTTGCGACGCTTGAGGGAGGACCGTCTTGGCGTAGCGTCCAAACGACGAGTGCCCAAAGCGCAGCCGACAGCAGCGCCGGCCACACCAGCGTCAGAAGGCTGTTCACGCTGAAGGCCATGGAGGCGAGGCTCATGAGGCTTGCCCCCCCACGACTTCAAAGGGACGCTGGACGAGGCGGCCGCAGGCAATCACGGGCTCGATCCAGTAGGCGATATGCGCGACGGGCAGGCGCGTGCGAATCTGCTCCAGCAGAGTGTCGGCCGTATCGCGCTTCACGACGGCGACCAGAACATTGCGTTCCACCCGGCCGCGCACTTTCTCGCTCGAAGTCGCATTGGCGAAGCCGAAGCCGTGACCTTGCGCGCAGAACGTTGTGAAGCCTGCGATGGGAGGGTGCTGGTCCGTCATCAGTTCGACGACGCTATCGCCGATGTCTGGCGGGTAGACGAGGGTGAGTTTGCAAATGGGCTGATCCATTCGGGTCTCCCGAGTTGTTGGGTTTTTGCGTCCCGTCCCAGCCCGAAGCGGCGGAACAGGATCGGCAGAAGAATGAGCGTGAGAGCGGTTGAAGTGACGAGGCCGCCAATGACGACGATGGCGAGCGGCTTTTGAATCTCAGAACCAGGCCCGCTCGCGAAAAGCAGCGGAACGAGTCCGAAGGCGGCGATGCTCGCGGTCATCATCACAGGACGCAGGCGGCGGATCGATCCTTCCAGCACGACTTGCGCGACCGGTATGCCGTTGGCGACGAGGTGATTGAAGTGGCTGACGAGAACGAGGCCGTTGAGAACGGCAATGCCCAGCAGCGCTATGAAGCCCACGGATGCAGGCACGGACAGATATGCGCCCGACATCCAGAGCGACAGCACACCACCGACGAGCGCAAACGGGACGTTGGCAAGAATGAGCAGCGATTGGCGCATCGAGCGCAGCGTGGCGAAGAGGACGCCGAAGATCAGCAGAGTGGCGATGGGCACAACGATCGACAGTCGCGTTGCAGCCCTGCGCTGGTTCTCGAACTGCCCGCCCCACACGAGCCGATAGCCGGCGGGCAGCGGTACCTGGGCTTCGACCGCGCGCTGTGCATCCTCAACGAAGCCGACGAGATCGCGGCCGTTGACATAAGCCTGCACAATCGCAAACCGTGAAGCGTTCTCGCGCTCGATCTTTACCGGTCCTGCGACGCGCGACACCTTGGCGATGTCGTCGACGCGGACAAGGCCGCCATCTCCCGTGGCGAGCTGGGTCTGGGCAAACAGCCCAGGCGACTGGCGAACATCGTCGCCGCCGCGGATCACGATGTTTGTGCGACGGCCCGGTTCGGAGACAAGGCCGGCCGGCATACCTTCGAGTAGGGCACGCAGATTATCCTGCAGGTGCGTGACGGTGAGCCCGGTACGGCCGGTGGTGAGCCGGTTGATGTCGATCTGCATGTAATCGACGGTGTCGTTGGCAACCGTCGAGACTTCGGCGGCTCCAGGCACTTTGCTCAAGACGCTCTGGATTTTCCCAGAGAGGTCCGACAGCGTTGCCAGATCGGGTCCGAAAATCTTGATAGCAAGGTCGCCGCGCGCGCCGGTCAGCATCTCGGCGGTGCGCATTTCAATCGGCTGGGTAAACGCGAACTCGACGCCCTTGATGTCTGCCATGGCTTCGCGCAGACGTTCGATCAACCAGTCCTTGTCCGGAACCCGCCACTGCGATTTGGGTTTAAGCACCAAGAAGGTGTCGGTCTCGTTGGGCCCCATCGGATCGAGGCCAAGCTCGTCAGAACCTACACGTGCAACGATGCGCTCGACCTCCGGAACGCGCTCTTTCAGCGCGCGTTGGATCATGAGGTCGCCATCGATACTGGCCTTGAGGCTGACGGAAGGCAGCTTGGTGATCTGCATGATCACAGAGCCTTCATCCATGGTGGGCATGAAAGCCTTGCCGATAGCGCCGTAGGCAACCACCACGGCCGCAATACCACCGGCGGCAATCAGATAGACAGGTAGAGGAAAGGCAAGGCACGCGCTCAAGAGCGCCCGGTAGCCACGCGTAAGAATACGCATGAGGAGCGGCTCTCCATGCGCGCCGGTGCTCAACATGAAGGACGAGAGGACAGGGATCAGCGTCAGCGACAACAGCAGCGAACCGCTGAGCGCAAAAATGATCGTGAGTGCCACCGGGCCGAATAGCTTTCCTTCCAGCCCCTGCAGAGACAGCAAAGGAAGAAAGACCAAGCAGATGATGAGAATGCCCGAAGCAACCGGAACGGCAACCTCGCTCGCGGCACGATAGATATGGTGCAGCAAGGGGATGTTGTCGCCACCGTGTTGCAGCCGTTCGACGGCGTTTTCGACGACGACGACAGCGGCATCGACGATGAGGCCGATGGCGATCGCAAGTCCGCCAAGGCTCATCAAGTTCGCAGACATGCCGAACACCTTCATCATCACGAAGGTGAGCAGGGCTGCAAACGGCAGCGTGATCGCGACCACGACCGCGGCGCGCAAATTCCCAAGAAACGCCAGCAAGAGCAGGATCACGAGCCCCGTCGCTTCGAGCAGGGCCTTTGTCACGGAGCCTACGGCGCTCTGGATGAGATCAGAACGATCGTAGAAAACTTCGAGTTTGACGCCGTCAGGCAAGCTCGGCTTCAGTTCGTCAAGGCGCTCGCGCACCGACTTCACGATGGCGGAAGCATCTGAGCCGCGCAGCGACAGCACAAGACCTTCCACGGCCTCGCCCTTGCCGTCCTTGGTAACGGCGCCGTACCGCGTCAGGCTGCCGATGCGGACCTGGGCCACATCTTCAACTCGCAGCACACGCCCGTCCTGGCTCTTGAGAACGATCTGCTTGAGATCTTCGGGAGTTTGAATTGCTCCGGCGGCGCGCACGACGAGCGCTTTCTCGCCCTCGCTGAGCCGGCCCGCGCCGTCGTTACGGTTGTTTTCCTCGATAGCTTTAAGCAGGTCGTCGACGCCGAGTCCTGCAGCGGCCAGGGCGGCACCGTCAGGCGTTACCTCGAAGGTGCGAACCATGCCGCCGAGTGCGTTGACGTCGGCGACGCCGGGAATGGTGCGCAGCGCGGGACGAATAGTCCAGTCGAGCAGGCTGCGGCGTTGCTCCAACGACAGATCGCCGCCTTCGATTGTGAACATGAACACGTCAGACAGGGGCGTGGAAACAGGAGCCAGTCCACCAGTCACAGTGGACGGGAGATCGCCGCGCACACCAGCCAGTCGCTCAGCCACTTGCTGGCGCGCCCAATAGATGTCTGTGCCGTCTTCGAAATCGAGCGTGATGTCGGCGACGGCATACTTGGCGGCCGAGCGCAAAATAGTCTGCCGTGGAATGCCAAGCAGTTCCATTTCCAACGGGGTGATGACGCGGGTCTCAACCTCCTCGGGCGTCATGCCAGGCGCCTTCAGAATCATCTTCACCTGAACGGGAGAGATATTGGGGAACGCATCAATGGGAATTGTCTTGAACGCCCACCCGCCAAGCGCAGCAAGTCCTGCTGCGAGGATCAGCATAAAGACACGCTGTGTCAGCGAGAATGCGATGAGGCCCCGAAGCATGGCTTACTGGTCCGACAGGAGCTGTTCGAGTTCGGGGAGCCCGCTGGCAGCGACCTGCGCATCAAGCGGAACATTGCCGACGATCGTGGCGCTAGACTGCGAGCGCCCGTTCACCTTGACAGGGATGAGGTTGAAACCTGCGCCGTCGCGAACAAACACGCCATCGCGTTCGTTGATGCGCGCAACCGCCGTCGAGGGAATGGCGAGACTGCCGGTTTCAGCTTGTTGCACCAGGCTCACTGTCACCATCTGGCCCGGCAGGAGACCCGACTGCGCAGGGACAGTTGCCAACAGCTTAGCTGAGCGGGTCATCTTATCGAGCGATCCGCCGACCGAGACGACCTGACCGTCAGGGCCATCGACGATGTGAACTTTGTCTCCCTTGCGAATGCGCATGACCAGCGACGCCGGGACTTGCACTTCGATCCAAAGATCGTTGCTCGTGTCGAGCGTCACCGCAGCGTTCAGTTGGTCGATCTTGTCGCCCGGCATGACGTCGTTGGAAACAATGCGGCCATCGGCTGGGGCGGGAAGCGTATAGCTTCCGCCTTCGCCAGCGACGATGCCGCCCATAGTGAGAAGGCGTGCGTGCTGTTCGATGACGGCTTTGATCTTAGCGACTTGGGCTTCGGCCTCGTCGGCCATCGTCGGATTCTGGATATTCTTATCGGCAAGCGACCGCCGCCGGCGCGCGGTGGCTTCCGCCATCTGCAACTCGGCTTCCGCCTGTGCCTTGGCGCTTATGGCGTCGAGCAGCTCGCGGCTCGAAATGGTGACCAGGGGATCGCCCTTGCGGACCATTTGGCCTGGAAGCGCGTAAACCTGAAGCACCGTTCCACCGAATGGCGCCGCGGCGACGATGCGTGCGTTGTGGGCCGGAACGACCGTTCCGGGAAGCGTCGTCAGGGGTTGTTCGTCGGTGGGCTGGACGGGCGCAACTTTGATCTCCATCCGCGCGACCTGCTGGTCGGTAAGGTCGATGCGCTTGATTGCCTCGGACGCCCGCGCCGATGCCGACACGATCAGAGCGGTAAGAACGAGCCCGGTTGAAATTGCGTGGCCCGACGATGGCGATGACATGGTGAAACTCCAGGTGCGTTTGCGCGTGCGAAAGCACCTGGGTGGCCGAGCTGAAAATAACCTGAACTGAACCTGCGGATTGCCTGAAGGCCCCCGACAGAACTGCATTTTTAAGGATCTGCGCGGTCCTGCCGCACAGGCAAAGCACAATAGACGAAAACCATCGCGCAGGGTTTCAGGTCGATTTCAGCTTCGTCATGTTATGAAGCGGTCCGAGATGCAAATCCATGCATCGGAGCCAGCGAGAACAAACATTCGTATTCTGCTTATCGAGGACGACAACGACATCGCCCAGCGGCTGTTAGCCGGATTGGTGGGAACGGGATTCGTCGTCGAACGCGCCGATAACGGCGCCGACGGATATGCAATGGGGACGGAAGAAAGCTATGACGCCATCATTCTCGATCTTGGCCTTCCCCAGCTTCAAGGCTTGGATGTTCTGCGGCGCTGGCGGGCGGGGACGTGCAGCACACCTGTGCTCATTCTGACGGCGCGTGGATCCTGGGCTGAAAAGGTCGAAGGATTGAATGCCGGTGCCGATGACTATATTACCAAGCCGTTCCATGTTCCGGAGGTTGCTGCGCGCTTGAAGGCGTTGATCCGCAGATCATCCGGATTGGCATCTCCCGTTGTGTCTCATCGTGGCGTAGCGCTCGATACCGGTGCCGGAACGGTGTCGCTCAACGGAATTCCTGTCGAGATGACAGCGAAAGAGTTGAAGATGCTCAATTACTTCATGCATCGTATCGGTCGTGTGGTATCGCAAAGCGAGCTGGCCGAGCACCTTTATGCGCTCGATGAGGCGCGCGAGTCGAACACGATAGAGGTCTACGTCAGTCGATTGAGACGCAAGCTGGGTGCTGACATCATCAAGACCATTCGCGGTCTCGGCTATCGGATGGACTAGCACCATGTTTGGCAAACTGAGTCTTCGTAACCGATTGATTGCAGTGTCGACGGCCTGGATAATTTTCGGCGTGGTCGTCGCATGGTTCGTGCTGTCTGCCGTGTTTCAGCAGCATGTTCGCAAGCAGTTCGAGGATGAGCTATTTGTGCACATCGAGGAACTGGAGCGTCTGTCTGATATTCATGGCGATAAGGTCTCGCTGTTTCATAACCTCAGCGATCCTCGCTATGAGGTTCTGCGCTCTGGCTACTATTGGGAAATTCAGAAGGGCGGCCAAGTCCTGGCGCGGTCGCCCTCCATGGTCGCGGGTAAGCTGGTAACGCCGCCCGATAAGCCGACGGATAGTGGCATCCATCTGCACGTGATCCCCGGGCCGACCGGCACGATGCTCGCGGCGGAGCAGTTGCACTGGCCAACGCCGAACGACACGCCGGTTCAATATATTATCGGCACGGATGAGCGCCATATCGAAGAGGTGATCAGCAGCTTCAATCACACGCTCTCGTGGGCGTTGTCGGGCTTTGGCATTTCGATGGTGGCGGCGGCGGGTCTGTTGATAGCCTACGCTATGCAGCCAATGAATGAGCTTCACTCATCGCTGCTGCGGGTCCGCTCGGGAGATGCGAAGTCACTTGAAGGCAAGTTTCCGGTCGAGGTTCAGCCGGTGGTCGATGACCTCAACGGCATGTTGAGTTCGACTTCTGATCTCGTTCAGCGAGCACGTGCGCAAGCCGGTAATATAGCTCACAGCTTGAAGACACCGCTCGCCATCCTGACTGACGAAGCCTATCGCATAGCCGACCAGGGTCTGACCGCAAGTTCAGCGACGATCCTGGAACAGTGCCGCAAGATGCAATCCCACATCGACTATCAAACCACACGCGCCCGTGTGGTCGCGAATCGGCTAGCGCCAGGTACGTGGGCAGACGCGCGCGAGAACGTCGAAGAAGTCTTCAACGCGATGCGGCGGCTACATAAGGGCCGCAGTATTGAATTTCGCAATGAGGTCCCTGAGGGGATCAGGCTTTCATGTGACAGACAAGATCTGCATGAGATTCTGGCCAATTTGATCGACAACGCGGCAAAGCATGCCAAGACCACGGTTCTGTTGCGATGCAAGGAAGTTGAACCTCCATCCAATATAGAGCTGTGCGTCGAGGACGATGGTCCCGGTCTTCCGCCAGAAGCTTACGAGGTCGTTTTTAACATTGGGGAGCGATGGGATACTCAAGTCAGCGGATCTGGCCTAGGTTTGGCGATCGCGCGGGATCTGGCGCAACTTTACAGCGGAGATATTTCGCTGGAGACGTCGAAGTTAGGCGGGCTTGCCGCCGTTCTGACGCTTCCACGCCCGATGGTATCGAAGTTATAGTCATATGACGGACCGTGGATGATCAAATGAAGTTACTTGTGATCGAGGACGACCCAAAGACATCGCTTCTGATGCAAAAGGGTTTGACGGCTGAAGGCTTCAGCGTCGACGTCTGCCGCGACGGCGAGCAAGGACTGGAGACCGCGCTCGCTCATAATTACGATTTGATCGTGCTCGATGTCATGCTGCCTAGGATGGACGGTTGGTCCGTCATATCGCGATTGCGAGAGCGCGATACCAGGATGCCGGTTCTCATGGTGACGGCGCGGGATGCGGTCGATCAGCGTGTCTACGGGCTGTCGCTGGGTGCGGACGACTACATCGTGAAGCCGTTTGCATTTACAGAGCTGGTCGCTCGCATTCGTACGGTTCTGCGTCGCGCACCCGCCGCGGGCGACGTGCTTCAATTTGAAGATCTGCGTGTCGATATCGCGCGCCACAAGGCGCAGCGCGCAGATCAACAACTCGATTTATCGAACAAAGAAATGCTTCTACTGGCACTCCTGCTGCGACGGCGTGGAGAAATCCTGACACGTTCCTTCATAGCAGAGCAAATCTGGGACATGAAGGGCGACGGTGACAGTAATGTCGTCGACGTCAATATTCGCCGTATTCGGGCGAAAGTGGACGATCCCCATCCGAGGAAGCTGATACAGACAGTGCGCGGCAGGGGGTACGTTCTACGTTGATCTTTGGACGACGGCTCAATGTAGCGGCCGATCTGTTCCGGTAGCACGGGCGCGGGCTTCAGCAATCTCGACGATCCGCTGTTTCTTGCGCATCTTGCTGGCGTCACGCAGCATCTGTCCGGCCCAGCGGTATACATTTCGGGTGCGGACTTGCTCGCGCATCAACCTCATGCGTTCGCTTTGCTCCGCTTCCGGCATAGTCAGAGCCTCGTTGAGGGCCTCGCCCATGGAAAGCGCATCATAGGGGTTGATGATCAGTGCTTCTGGCAGTTCGCGGGATGCGCCAGCAAAGCTGGATAATAGCAGGACGCCGAGTTCGTCGTCGCGGGCGGCGATGAACTCCTTGGCGACGAGGTTCATGCCATCGTGAAGACTGGATACAATGCAAGCATCCGCTGCCCGGAATAGCTCAAAGACTTCGCTTGGTGCGTGATGGCGGATGATGAGGGTTATAGGCGGCGTTTTCGTTTGCGGATATTTTGCATTGATCTCTTCTGCGACGCGGATCGCCTCCTCTTGAAGTCCCTTATAGGTGGGCAGCTTGCTGCGCGTAGGAGCAGCGGCCTGCACTAGAGTGAAATTGCCGATCCACTCAGGATGAAGCTGCAGCATGTTGTCGACGGCCCGCATGCGGTCGAGGACGCCCTTGGTGTAGTCGAACCGCTCGATACCCACGGCAATGCGGCAGTCCGGAGGCAAGCCGAGGCGTTCGCGAACCATACGTCGGCACGTTGGAACGCCCTTTTGATCCTTGAGAGCCGCTGGTGGCCAGGCGATTGAAATGGGATAGGGCCGGACGAAAGTTTCGTGGCCCTTCAGCGTTACAGATTCTTCTTCGCGATCGATGCGACTCTCGATGAACCGATCGACCGTTTCTAAGAAGTTGTTGCAATGGAACTGGGTGTGGAAGCCGACGATCGTGCTGCCTAGTAGCCCGTGAATAACCTCCTCCTTCCAAGGGAATATGCCGAATGTCTCCGAGTTCGGCCACGGAATATGCCAGAAGGTGATGATCGTCGCGTCAGGCAGGCGCTCGCGCAGCATCCGAGGCAGAAGCGCGAAGTGATAATCCTGAACCAGAACGATCGGGCTAGCCGTCTTGGCCTCCGCGACAACCGCGTTGGCAAAACGTTCGTTGATGTCTTGATAAGCGCGCCAGTCTGACTCACGAAACACCGGACGCGTGAAGGCGATATGGCACAAAGGCCAAAGACCTTCGTTCGCCAATCCGTAGTAGTAGCCGTCTTGCTCTGCGTCCGACACCCAGACGCGGCGCAACGTGTATTCTGGCGAGTCCGGAGGAACACTCAGCCGGTCGCGATAGTCCACAGTTTCGCGATCGGCTGTGCCGCTGCCGTGCGCGATCCAGGTTCCGCCGCATGCACGCATCACCGGTTCCAACGCCGAGACCAAACCGCTGGCCGGGGTTTGAACCTCGATGCCATTTTCTGTGTGATTATGGATGTAGGGTTCTCGATTGGCCACCACCATCACCTCGACACCAGGGAGCTGCGTTTCGAGAATTTGGCGTAGCGTGTCCTTGCTCCATTCGACGTTCTCTGTCTCAGGCTGCGTGCGCCCGACGCGCATCTGCCGCAAGGCTTGGCGAAGATCGCTGTCGAGAACCGCAAGGCCAACTGGGGGCGCTTGCCCGTTTTGTCCCGGGGTCGTGACCGCCTTTTTGAACGTCTGGAGCCAATGGCGGATCATGAACATCACGACGGCGATCGCCAGTATACCGCTCGCCAACACGATGCCACCTAGCAGCAGCGACAAGTATTTCCGCGCTTCAGCGCCGCGTCGCAGAGCAAACGTAAGATCGTTGACGATGACGAGATGCCCGGCCATCTCGCGCGATGCTATCGGGAATGAAGCCGTTAGTGTTTCGCGATTGTTCAACATTACCGAGGCAAAAGTGGGGGTTACGCCGCGTGCAATGTTTTCGCATTCTAGGGACGTGGGCATTAGTTTGGTTGCGAATTTGGGTGGGCCGTCGGCGCTACAGAATGCTATGGCCAAGATCCGCGGATCAGATGCAATGCGCTCGAATAGCGACTGAATTCTCGTTCCTTCCCCGTTTGCCAACAGTTCGGTCAGGGGATCTTGGAGCGAATTGAAGATGAGGGAGGATCTCATCTCGACGTCTCGACGGGACCAGTCGTCAACCAAAGATGAGAGAAGGGGAGTGAGGAAAAGAGACGACAAAAGTGCTATCAGTGCAGCGATCAAACCATATTTGACGATCGTTCTGGTAGGCTCTGCGCGAATTCCAGCAGGCCAATTTGGAAAGTATTTGATGCTTGAAAGTCTCATATGTTCTGCAGCGTCCGTTAGGCGCCCATGCTGGGCCACGCGCTTTTCAGGGTCAAACTATTTATCCGTGTATAATGACCTAAGTCGCGGCAGGTTTTTTGCGTGTCTTCGTTTGCGTCGAAGCACCTCAGTTGATCTCATGCCACCGCTCGATGAGGCTTTGGAGCCCCTGACAAACAACGTGCTTTTCGAGTTCGGGTTGCCTCAAAAGTCCCGATTGCGAATCAGCCGCAGTAACCACGCTCGCAGCGTTAATGGTCGCGGCTTGCAATGCGTGCTCGAAATCGCCGCTGCATGCAAATAGTCCGGAGAACGTCGAAACAAACGCATCTCCTGCTCCTGCGGTACTTGCTACGGGAGCTTCGACAGGTGGACAAAATAGCGTTTCGCTCTTGAGGCCAACGTATGCGCCGTGACGACCATCGGTTAACAATATGGTACGCGCACCAAGGTCGCGAAGGCCAGCGATTAGCGCACGCGCGACATCGCTGCGTGAGCAGTCCGGCCTCTCAGCGGCTGCCAACCCTGCCGCTGCAATTCTTCTCAGAGTTGCGTTCTCGTTGCCGGCCAATTCGGCAACGGCTTGGCGCACGAACGTTTCCGCTTCGAGCCGATTGATGGCGAGGATGTCTATGTCTGGAAGCGCCTTCCAAAGATCGACAAAGCGCGAAGTGATCTGACGTATGCCGGGGTTGACAGACAACCTTGCCGTTTTGGGTCGGTAGCGGATGATCTCAGGTAAAATATCGGCGGACTTTCCGCTTAACGTCGATACATAGACGAGATCCACATCAAATGTCGAGGGCTTCAAGTCGTGCGCGCGCAGCAACGTATTGGCGCCCCGGAATGTGAAGATGGCCGCGTTACGATCGTGCGCGGAAATGATTGCGGAAGCGCCCGTCGGGGCTTCATCTGTCGACAACAGCGCATCGGCGGAGATGTTTTCGCTGACGAGTTTCTGACGCACCAGATCGGCACGTGGATCGGTTCCGAGTTTGGCCAGAATTGACGTATTGAAACCAAGCCGCGATAACGACACAGCAGCGTTGAGCGCGCCCCCGCCGCAATGTGTCGAAATGCTGGATGCCTCGGTCTTGCTTCCTTGTTCAAGGAGCAGGAAGGTCTTGCCAGCATTGCTCATGCTAATGCGTTCTATCAAGTCATCCTCGACGATGGCGATCGTATCGACCATCGCGCCGCCTATGGTTAGTGCTTTCACCGGGGCTTGCCTTCTTGCCGTTGAGGTGGTCTTTTGGGGCATCTTAGCGCGTTGTGGCCGGTGAGCCGAAGTCTTTCGCCCGGCCCGCCACAGCAAATCTCTAAGGTTCCATAGAACAGGTCGATTAAAGGCTAAGAAGTGACGTCAATTCAAAAGCCCGCACACCGTCCTGCCCCGACCCTCAATGATCTTTCCGGGTATGCCTTGTTCCTCGATATTGATGGAACGCTCGCGGACATTGTTGCCACCCCGTCCCAGGCGCGCGTGCCACGAGAAGCGGTCACCGCAATAGAGGTTCTGGCTCATCATCTCGATGGGGCCGTTGCTTTGATTTCGGGCAGGCATCTGGACGACATTGATGCCATGACGGGGCTGCAGAAGATTTCAGCTGCTGGTATTCACGGCGCACAAATGCGCACGATGCAGGGGTTCAGTGCGCATGATAGAACGATCGCAGATCGCATTGCGAGCGTTCAAAGCGTTCTGGAAGCACGGGTAGGAGCGATGGCAGGCGTGCTCATTGAGCGAAAGCCGCTGTCGGTTGCCGTGCATTATCGGGCATGTCCGCAAAACGAAAGCGCAATCGTGAGCATCGCGCGGGAGATCGTTGCTGGCCACGCTGCGTTGAAATACATCATCGGAAAATGCGTGGTGGAAATTCTGCCGGCGGTTGCCAATAAAGGCGCCGCAATCGCGCACTTCATGCGACTTGAACCATTTAATGGCCGCATCCCTCTGTTTGCCGGTGACGACGTGACGGACGAGGATGGGTTTGATCTCGTCAATTCGATGAATGGCGTATCGATCAAAATTGGCGATGGACCTTCGCGCGCTGTTTTCGGCTTTGAAACGGCGGCGGAGTTTCGTCAATGGCTCGTCCAGAAATCCGGGCAAAGTGAAGGGGCGGGAAATTGAATACGCTTGATCTTGGGTTGGTTGGCAACTGCAACGTCGCAGCGCTTATCGATAAGCGTGCGAACATTGTTTGGTATTGCCTGCCACGCATTGATGGCGATCCGGTCTTTCACAGCCTCCTAGGCTGTTCGCCTGAACGACATGGAGATGGCACTTTTTCCATCGAGGTGGACGGCTTTACGCAGAGCGACCAAGCTTATATCGAAAACACCGCCATACTTCGCACCGTGCTTCACAGCAACGAGGGCGCGGTGGAGATTATTGATTTTGCCCCGCGGTATGAGTCGCGCGGGCGCGCCTATCGCCCCCAGACACTTGTCCGTCAGATCCGGCCACTATCGGGCACGCCGCGTATCCGGATCAAATTGCGCCCCGGGTTCGAATATGGCGCCGTCAATCCGGTTCTCACGTACGGCTCGAACCACATCCGCTTCGTGGGGCCCAGGTTCACGCTGCGACTGACGACCGACGCACCCATCGATTACGTGCTCAATACGACCGCCTTCAACCTGCATGAGCCGCTCAATCTCGTTCTAGGCCCTGATGAGACCTTGAACGATTCCGTTTCGAGTTTCGCAGGTTCAGAGTTTGAACAGACAGAACGCTATTGGCGAGGGTGGTCGCACCGGCTTGCCATTCCGTTTGAATGGCAGGAAGCGGTCATTCGCGCGGCCATTACCTTGAAGCTTTGTACTTACGAACCAACTGGAGCAATCGTCGCCGCCGTAACTACGTCCATCCCCGAGGCGCCTAACAGCGGGCGTAACTGGGACTACCGATTTTGCTGGATTCGTGATGCGTATTTCGTCGTGCGCGCGCTCAACAGTCTTTCCGCCGTTCGCACCATGGAGAACTATTTTCGCTGGCTTATGAACGTCGTCTCGACAGCGGATGGTGGGCATATCCAGCCTGTCTACGGCGTGGGGCTTGAGCGCAAGCTCACCGAACATCTGGTGCCATCGCTGCCTGGTTATCGCGGCATGGGACCAGTGCGGGCCGGCAACCAGGCATATGAGCATTTCCAGCACGACTCCTACGGCAACGTCGTGCTCGGCGCCGCCCAGGCTTTCCTCGATTGCAGACTTCTCAGCAAGCCGGGACCGGGGGAATTTGAACTTCTGGAGCGCACGGGGATGACGGCAATCCAGCTCTATGATCAGCCCGATGCGGGAATGTGGGAACTACGCTATTCGGCAAAGGTGCATACGACATCAAGCCTGATGTGTTGGGCAGCCTGCGACCGGCTAGCGCGTATCGCACGCCACTTGGGGCGTACCGATCGTGTTGCGTTCTGGCAGGAAAAGGCCGACGTGATCAAGGCGGCCATTCTGAAGCATGCCTGGTCGGACAAGCGCCAGTCGTTCGTGGATTCCTTCGGTGGCGACAAGCTCGACGCGGGCGTGTTGCTGATGGCAGAGGTCAACTTCATCGACGCGCGAGATCCCCGTTTCCTTGCCACGCTTGATGCAACCGAGAAGACCTTGGGCCGATCGGCCTTCATGATGCGCTATGAGGCGCCCGACGATTTCGGTCCCCCCGATACGGCGTTCAATATTTGCGCCTTCTGGCGTGTGACGGCACTTACGCGCGCAGGTCGCAAGGACGAGGCACGCGAATATTTCGAGGCCCTGCTATCCAACCGCAATCATCTCGGCCTGATGTCGGAGGATATTAAGCCTGAGACTGGAGAAGCTTGGGGTAACTTCCCGCAGACCTACTCGATGGTCGGCATCATCAACGCAGCACGGCTTTTGTCCTCCTCATGGGATGATGCCATATGACCGGCTGGCGGATCGTGTGCGACGCGGGCGGCACCAATCTGAGGTGCGCGCGTTCTCACGGACCGTCGCAGTTGAGCGATGCGCAGGTGATCGCCTCGGAGGAAAGAACAGGCATCGCCGATGTGTTGATGTCGTACGCATCTCGGTTTCCCGACGCGGAAAATCTACAAGGCGCAGCCATCGCGGCCGCCGGTCCCATAGAGGACGGCTGTGTGCGTCTGACCAATCGCGACATGGTCATTGACCGCGCGCATGTGAGCCGCGCGCTCGGTGGCAAACCAGTTGCACTGCTCAACGATCTCGAAGCGGCGGCCTTGGCGCTGCCCGCGCTCAAAGAGAGCGAGATGGATGGGCTCATAGCACGCGCAAATCCACTCAATGGGCCTCGCCTTGTCATCAATGTCGGTACCGGCTTCGGAGGGGCACTTCTGGTTCGAACGCGTGCGGGCTGGCATGCTGTTGCCTGTGAACCTGGACATATGACGTTAGCCCTGCCTGCTTCTGAGGCGGCGAATCTCAGCGATCCGGTTTCGGTCGAGGATGTGATTTCAGGCCTGACGCTCAGCGATAAAGTGCGTCGGCAGCGGCTATGGTCGTTCGCCGGAAAATTCCCTTCCACGCAGGTGGGCGATCTATTCGCGGTTTGCGAGACAGACGAGAGTGCAGATAGCTTCGTCCTCGCGTTCAGCAGGCTTCTTGGCCAAGTGTGCGGGGATCTCGTTTTGGCGTGCGGCGCGTGGGGCGGTGTGCACCTGTGCGGCAGCGTTGCTTCCGCCTGGTCGCGCGCTGGCGGCATCAGGGCCTTTCAAGGCGCCTTCGAGAGTAAGGGGCCGATGACGTCTCGCATGCAGCGAGTAGACGTAAATTTGATCACCGCGAAGACCCCGGTCCTGACAGGGCTTTGTCAGGTCCCATTGTGAAGCAAACGCCATTGCCAACGGGAGTACGCGTGGGGCTGACGAGACTTCATGCAACTCGGCGAGCTTTACGGCTCTCGGCGAAAGCGTGCAGCCGTCATGAAAACGCCGTCAAAAAGGATACGCATCGTGTTCCGGTCAGCACATCGCGATGTCGGCGGCTTCGACCCAAAAATCAGAGATCGCGAGAATTTCTGGCTCGGCCCCCCTGAGTGTTAAAAAGAACACATCAAAAGCAGGTACCGCTAACGTGACATTAACTATGCAACTTGAAACTTGATTGATGGCGTCGGAGGCTGGCATCAATCGGGAGGTGTTTCTTGTCAGTTTGGTTGAGTATGGCGGAAGTTAGGAATCGTCGTTGGAAGCTTGCCACGATTGTGGCGATTGCGGCCCTTGTGGGACTTGCCGCGCTGAGCGCCGACGCTAGTGCAAAGTCGGCCCGTTCCGCTGAGGAGGCGGTGGCGCCGCGCGACGCTGGCGAACCGATCATGGCGATCGTGTCCATCAAATCCCAACAGATCACGTTTTACGACGACAACGGTTGGATTTTGAAAGCGCCGGTATCAACTGGCGTCAAGGGCCGCGAAACGCCCGCCGGCGTCTTTGCCATCCTCCAGAAGAACGCCGACCACCGCTCGAACCTTTATGACGATGCCCGCATGCCGCATATGCAGCGCCTCACCTGGAACGGTATCGCGCTGCATGGCGGACCACTTCCGGGGTATGCCGCGTCCCACGGCTGCGTGCGAATGCCATACGGTTTCGCCGAGGCTCTGTTCGACAGGACGCGGATAGGAATGCGGGTAATTATTTCCCCCAACGACTCTGAACCCGTCGAGTTTTCCCACCCGGCACTTCTGGTGCCGAATGCTGAGGCCCTCGCTGCTGCGCCGGAGCGTGCCGAGAGGCTCGGGCTCGAGGCTGCCGAGGCAGCCAAGGCCGCCGACGTTTCAAAGAAATCTGCTGCGAAAGCGGCACGCGATGCGGCAAAGGCCAAGGCGGCGTTGAGCAAGTTGGAACGCAACAAGTCTGCGGCGGACGCCGAGCTCGCGCGCGCCGAAAAGGCCCTTGCCGTCGCAAAAAGCGACCAAGCCAAGATGCGTGCCGAGGAGCGCAAGCTCAAAGCCGCCACCAAGGCCGCCGACGCGACGGCGAAACTCGATGCAGCAAAATCCGATGTGCAGTCTAAGCTCGAAGCCGCGGCCCAAGCACAGGCCGCCGCCAAGGAGGCGGCGAACAGGAAGCCCGAAATCGAGAAAGCGTCAACAGAGGCAAAGCTCGCGCTTGAGCCGGTCTCGATCTACATCAGCCGTGCAACTCAAAAGCTTTATGTGCGGCGGAACACGCGCAAGCCGTGGCCGGACGGAGGCGATGTCTACGACGCGACGATTGAGGTCCCTGTCACGATCCGCGATGCCGATATGCCGATCGGCACCCATGTGTTCACGGCGATGGCGGCCGAAGGCGCGGGGCTTCGCTGGACTGCAGTCTCGATTGATGACGGCGATGACGCTAGGCACGCGCTCGACCGCATCGCCATCCCTAAAGACGTGCTGGACCGCATAGGACCGACCGCTCTGCCGCGATCCTCGATCATCATCTCGGACGAGCCTCTGAGCCGCGAGACGAACTATCGGACCGAGTTTGTTGCCGTGCTGAATAATCAGCCCCAGGGAGGCTTCAAGACACGTCGGCCGACGCCCCCCGCTCCTCCTGTCAGCAGGCCTTGGGATGGCGGCGGTGGCTTCTTCAGCTTCTTCGATCAGCCGCGCCCTCCGTCCGACAACCGCCGTCGTCGAACCAGACAGGTGCAGTCAGACTGGTTCTGGTAGAGCCAGCGCGCTGCGCTTGGCTGCTATCGCGGACTTCATCGGCGATGCGGTTCCAGACCCGCTTCGGCTTTGACTTGCGGTCTTCGAGTGCATCGAAGCCGCCGCTCGCATAGCGATCGAGCCAAGCGTAGAAGGTCGTCTTGGGAATGCCGATCTTGTCGAGGGTTCGTCTGACCGGCAGGTGCGAGGCCTCGACGGTCCTGATGATCTCAAGCTTCTCGGATGCGGGATACCTCATTCGGCATCCTCCCCATCCGCGATCACGCTTTTTTTGAGCAGGCGGTTCTCGAGAGTGACCTCGGCCAAGGCCTCTTTGAGCTGACGCGCCTCGGTTCGGAGCATCTTGACCTCATCGGAGGTTGCCTCCCGGGCGGTATCGCCGGTGAGCCGCTTCTTGCCGGCTTCGAGGAACTCCTTCGACCAGCGATAATAGAGGTTCTGGGCAATACCTTCCTTGCGGCAGAGTTCGGCGATGCTGTCCTCGCCCCTCAGGCCTTCAAGGACGATGCGGATCTTCTCCTCGGCCTAGAACTGCCTCCGGGTCGCTCGCCGGATATCCCTGACCGTTTCCTCCGCGTTCTGCGGAGCCTGCTGCTTGCCATGTTGTCTCATCGGGTCCCTCTCTGGGGTTACGATGAGCCGCAAAATCTCTCTTATGCAATCAGCTCATTCTGTCCGGTAGGTCCTGACGGCGAACACTGAGCGAGTGCAACATCGCCCCGTTACTGTGTGAGTGACTTCGGTCAGTTCCTGACGTTTCGAGCTTGAACACGACTTGGAGCCGGAAGTGCCGTAGCGACCGCCGCTGATAAGTCGTGCCAGGGCATGCGATCGTCAGCCACTCTACTTAATGAAGTGCCGCTTCAGACACCGGCCTTAGTCAGTACAGGACCGTCAATCCCCGATCCGCTTGGCGGCCGTCCCAAAATTACCGAGCTTGTAGACGGTGAGCTTGTCGACGCCGAACTCGAAAGGCTCAAATGGTTCTTTCTCTCGTGCCTGGACCCACTCAAGGGGAGCGGTTCCCGTCGTTACGTGCGGGTTAAACTTCTTGCCCGCCTGGCTCTCCGGAAATGACTCGACATACTTAAAGAGGACGGGGTCGAATGGCGTCCCAGTGGGGTCGGGTACAAAGGCTTCCTGGCCACCTCCCGACTTGCGGAACGGAGCCATTGCTTGGATCACCTTTGCCTGTAGAGCTACGATCTCGCTCGACGGCTCGATTGTGATCCCCTGAAGTCCAATCTTCCCGCTCGGTATGTGGTAAAGCCCGTTTGCGGTCAGCTTCAACTTGCTGAGGTCTTCTGACGCTGCAAGTGACTTAATCGTTGCCAGCGATGCATCGAGGTCCTTTTCGGCGACGTATTGTTGCAACAGCGTTATGTGAGGCCGATGCGTCTCATCAAGCGCGAAGCCTTCTGGCATCTGTTCGCGCAGACGTTTGTTCCAATCCTCCGCCGCAGCCAGCATTTTTTGGTCGGGCTCAAGGAGAACGTCTATCGCGACGAGCTTATCCTGAGCGATTGCTGGATGCGCCAGAGACACTAGCGCTGCAAGGGCGGCCCCTTTAAAAATGGCTTTCATACTAGCGTTTCCAAATTGCACGGATGGAACAAGCTGAATTGTTATCAGCAGACCTTCTGCGGCGGTTCACGATAGCCGCCATCAAGGTGGTCATCAACGCCAATTGCCGCAGTTGGCCCACCTCGCCGACCAGAACGGAGACGGACCCGAGGGGTAAGCTGCCATTGATGCTGAACGGCCCTCAAGGTGAACGTGTTGCTGTGCACAACGTGATCAGCTGCACGCCCTGCAAATTTGCATCGTGAGTGTTGAGCCTCGGCACTGAGTCAGCTGTGGGTCAGACTCTGCCGTCCGAGCTATGTTTGCGTGACGACTGCTCTACCCTTAGCAGCAGAACTGACGCGCCTGTTTGACAGCTAAACCCTCACGAGCAGACGCACGGACTAAATGGCCAAACGACCGAGATGGGCCAAAAATCAGACATCGATGGCAACGGTTTCTTCAGCTTCTTCCATCAGCCGAGCCCCCACGTCCAACAACCGCCATCAGCGCGGCCATACCAAGCAGGTGGAATCGGACCAGTTCTGATAAAGGCAGAACGCCGACGATTGGCTTCCCGGCTGCATCGCGGTGATGTTCTCCGTAGGGTGCAGGATTGCAACTTTCGTGATGCTGTTGCCACGAGGTGGCCGCGTCATCCATCGCGACACTTTGGTGCTTCCCATGTGCTTCCCAGCCCTATGCTGAAAGCAGGTGCTCGATTGAAGCGATTGACTAGGGCGTTGATTTCCGCATTGGAGATGGTGGGCGGTACAGGGATTGAACCTGTGACCCCACGCGTGTGAAGCGTGTGCTCTACCGCTGAGCTAACCGCCCGTCATCGGGACGCCCTTATGGGAGGGCGCGCGGCGGGCTGTCAAGTCTGCTCGGGTGTCACATCGCCCTGGCAGCGCCGTGGAGGGCTAACGGTCTGTTGGACACAAAGCACTTGTCCCGGTGGGGAGAGCTGGCCCGCAAGTCGGGTTCGGCGGGCTGCATAAGGTCCGTTGGATCAGGCCCTTTGAATGAGAAAGTGGAAGGTGCCCTCTTGCTCGCGCGTGCCGATCAGGGTGTGGCCCGTGGCCTTGCAAAATGCCACGAAATCCCTCGGGGCCGCCGGATCCGTCGCCAGAATTTCAAGCACCATTCCTTGGGCCATGTCCGCCAGGGCTTTCTTGGCTTTCAATATCGGAATTGGGCAGGTCAGCCCTGATGTATCGAGAGTGCGGTCGGCCACTGTGTGCTCTTCATCCCCAGGTCATTGGCGCTTGCGCGTCATCATGAGTAAGCGAAGGAGCCAACGCTCTCAACCCCTTATGATCTTATAGGGTGCTGCGTGCTACCTGGGGCGGGTTGCGCGGGCCGGGCTCAAGTGCAACGGTCGGTGGAATGGCGCGATTCTGGCCCCTTCGCCGCTCGTTGCGGCGAACCCTATGGGCTAAAAGTCGTGCCCGTCGCCGTGGAGGATGACGCTTAAGCGCAGGTTGTCTTGCATTTTTTGAAGACTACCGATCCATGCCCTGAGGTGACGCAAGAAAAGGTGGGTAGCGAGGGGCTTTCGCCGGACGCCGGCTGAAGCACCTGTCGAAACGATGCCTCGGTCGGGGCTACAGCGGGGGTGGGGCCAGAAGCCGAAATGGAGATGCCGCAGCATCCGAAGGAGGAGCGCCGCTCCTTTTTGTTGTCTTTCGGCATCGACAAGCTCGGGCTTGTGGCGCTGAAGGCGCCCTACGTCTCTGCGATCCTAATTCTGATGCTCACGGTGCTGGCAGTGCTCGGCGTGATGCGGCTCAAGGTAGATGACAGCCTTTCGGAGCTGTTTCGCACCAACACGGAAGAATTCCGTCGCTACGAGGAAATCGACCATCGTTTCCCTTCCAGCGAGTACGACGTGCTTGTCGTTGTGGAAGGCAAGAACCTTCTGACCCGCGAAGGGCTTGAGACGTTTTCGAACGCAACCATGGAGCTGCAACTCGTTGACGGTGTCGGCGGGCTGGTCTCGATGCTGTCTGCACGCGACAAACCTGATGAGACAGGTTATGCGCCGCCGATCGTGCCTGACGAATTGCCGGAGGGAGAGGGTTTCGACAGGATCGTTTCGCAGCTGAGGGGCAACGACATCGTCAAGGGCAAGTTTTTGTCCGATGACGGCCAGCTTGCGCTCATTGTACTAGCGCTCGATCGAAAGGTCGTGACCGAGCAGACGCCGAAGGTGGTGATCGGCAACATTAAAGAGGCGGCCGAGAGGGAATTGGGCACCGCCGGTCTGTCCGCCAAACTGACCGGCGCGCCGGTGATGCAGCTTGAGATCCGCAACGCGGTGGAGCGCGACCGGCTCGTCTACAACGGGCTGGGCTTTTTGGCCGGCTTCGTCATGGCGTACCTGTTCTTCAGGCGTCTGTCGCTCACGATCATCGCAGTTCTCGGACCTACAATCGCTATCCTTTGGACGTTGGGTGTTCTTGGCGGATTGGACTTCCGCCTCAACCTATTCATCAACGTCATCACACCCTTGATCCTAGTCTCGGGCTTTTCCGATTCCATGCATCTGGTGTTCGCAATACGGCGTGAGATCATGGCCGGAACCGACAGGCTCGAAGCGGCGCGTATGGCCGTGCGCGAAGTGGCGCCCGCTTGCTTGCTGACTGCCATGAACGCTGCACTGGCGCTTGCATCGTTCTCGTTGGCGGAATCCGCGCTGATCCGCACCTTCGGCCTCGCGTCGCTGCTGGCAATTGCCATATCCTACATTGCAGTCGCCGTCGTCGTGCCGACACTCGCAGCCTTGCTGATCGCCAAGGAGACCGGTCCCCCGATCGAACATCCGGAAGATACCGGCGGCGGCATCGGCTGGCTTTATCGAATTACGACCGCCATCGTGGGACACGTCATTCGCTATCCCATCGTCTACACGCTGGCCGGTCTCATTGCTGTCGTGTCAACGGGGTGGGCCTACTCGCAGCTGGTGCCGATGTATCGCCTCGCCGATCAGGTTCCCGACAAGGAACAGGCGCTGGACGCCACGGGTCGCCTCGATCAGAAACTGACGGGAGCCAATCCTGTCCACGTCATGATCAGTTGGGGCAACGAGACCGGTAAGGGCACTGCGAAGGCCAATCTTTACGATCAGCAGACGCTCGCGGTCATTGCCGATGCGCACGCGGTCGTCGAAGAGAAAGCCGGACTTGGCAATACGTGGTCGCTCGACAGCCTGCGGCGCTGGCTGCGCGATGCGGGCGACGACAGCATCGAGACCGTGAAGAGATACGTGGGCTTGCTTCCTAAGCATCTTGTGCGGCGGTTCATATCGGTGGAGGAGAACGCGGTTCTGGTGACGGCGCGTCTGCCCGATGTCGATGCCAGTCAGATCCTCCCCGTGGTCGAAAATCTCGATCACCAACTTGAGAAGGTCCGCACCGCCCATCCTGGCTATGACATCATCGTGACCGGCTTGCCTGCCATCGCGGCGCGCAACTCAGCTCGCCTTATCGACGAGTTGAACTGGGGCTTGGTGGGAGACATGTTCGTCATCTTCATCTTCCTCGGCTTCGTGTTGCGGTCGGTGCTACCGGGAGTAACCAGCGTTCTGCCGTCGCTGTTTCCGATTTTCGCAACAGGCTCGCTGTTGTGGCTTGCTGGTGAGGGATTGCAGTTTGCGTCCATCATCGCGATCACCGTTGCCTTCGCGCTCGCGATTGACTCTACAATTCACTTCCTCAATCGCTTCCGCCTTGAGGAGGATAGGCTAGGCGGAGGGTCGGGCAGCGAGGTCGAGGCGCTGAGACATACGGTGCATCACATCGGCCCGGCCGTAGTGTTGACCACGATCGTTCTTGCGCTGGGCCTGGGTGTCACGATGCTGTCCGACCTGCCGTCGCTGCGCCGCTTCGGTCAGCTGACAGCGGTTTGTCTGGGATCGTCGCTGATCGGGCAGTTGGTCATCCTGCCTGCTTCCATTGCGCTCTATCGCAGGTATTTTCCGCGTAGCCCGGACAGGGTGCGGCGTTAACGCCTGAGCAGGGCAATAGCCTTTCGCATCACGCCGGAACTACGGGCGCTTTCACACGTCTTGAGCCGTTCGCGGCGAAGCGCTAGCATCGCGCGCCTTCGAACCCCACAGGAGCCTCCATGGCCAAAAAGCTGATCGTCATTATGGCCAATACGGATCCGCGTAATACAGAAGAGCTCGGCGCGCCGATCTTTCAAGCCTCGGTCGCGGCGGCGATGGGCTATGAGGTGGAAGTCATATGCACCGCATCGGCGACGCGGCTGATGCGCAAAGGCGTGGCGAGCGAACTGAAGCAGCGGACCGATGCGTCAAAGTCGATTTACGATTTCATCAAAGATGCACATGCCGCCGGTGTGAAGTTCTACTGCTGCTCGCCGGGACTGGATCTGTTCGACATGCACAAGGAAGATCTTATTCCCGAGTGCAACGGCATCGTCGGTGCCGCGCATTTCATCGAAGACATCATGACGGGCGAGAGCAAGGTGCTTACGTACTAAGCACCCTATCTGAGCCGATTAGGGACAGAACTCAAGCCGCGCGGAACAGTCGTGCGGCTTCATCGCATTCAAACAGATAAAGCAATGTTCGGAGCGCCTGACCGCGCGGCGATACGAGGTCGGGATCGTTGGACAGGACCAGTCGCGCATCGTCGCGCGCTGCCGCAAGCAACGTCTCGAAGCCCGGCACCTCTGCAACCCGGAAGCCCGGCATGCCGCTTTGGCGCGAGCCCAGCATTTCACCGCCGCCGCGTAGCTCCAGATCCTTCTCGGCTATGAGGAAGCCATCTTCCGTCTTTTCCATCATCTCAAGGCGAGCTTTCGCCGTTTCGCCTAGCGGTTCTTTGTAGAGCAACATGCAAAAGCTTTCGCGTGCGCCACGCCCCACCCGCCCTCGCAACTGATGAAGCTGCGCCAAGCCGAAACGCTCCGCGTGTTCGATCACCATGATATTGGCATTGGGGACATTGACGCCGACTTCTATCACGGTGGTCGCGACCAGGATCTTGAGTTTGTCGGTGGCAAATGCCGCCATGGTCTCATCCTTGTCGGCGGCTGCCATGGCGCCGTGCAGAAGACCGACGGTATTGCCGAAGATCTGTTTGAGATGAGCATGGCGTTCTTCGGCGGCCGCAAGCTCTGAGGTGTCGGACGTTTCGATCAATGGGCAGACCCAATAGACCTGAGCGCCTTCCGCCAACTGTACGCGCAGCCGGTCGATCAGACGCTCCATTGAATCGATGGGAATGGCCTTTGTAACGACAGGTTTGCGCCCTGCGGGCTTTTCGGTGAGACGCGAGACGTCGAGATCCCCGTAGTGCGTCATGAGCAGCGTGCGCGGAATCGGAGTTGCCGTCATAACTAGGACGTTGGTCGCACCGCCTGCGCCCTTCGCCTGGAGTGCGAGGCGCTGATGCACACCAAAGCGATGTTGCTCGTCGATGACGGCAAACGCGAGATCCTTGAAGACGACGTCGGATTGAAAAAGCGCATGTGTGCCAATTAGGATGTCGATATCTCCCGCGGCGAGGTGTTTCAGCGTTTCCTCGCGGCCCTTTCCCTTTTCTCTCCCGGTCAACAAACCGATGCGCAACCCGGCGGCTTCGGCAAGCGGCGCAATCGTTTCAAGGTGCTGACGTGCAAGGACTTCGGTGGGAGCCATCAAAGCAGACTGTGCGCCGGTTTCAACGGCGATTGCCATGCTCATCAGCGCCACGGCGGTTTTGCCGGATCCGACATCGCCCTGCAGCAGACGCAGCATACGGTGGGGCGCGGCCAGATCTTCCGCGATTTCCTTTAGCGCGTTGACTTGTGAATTTGTCAGCTTGAACGGCAACGCGGCTGCGATCCGCTTTCTAATGTGCCCATCACCCTTAACGGAGCGTCCAGGCTGCGCCTTCATATTGAGGCGTACCAATCCGAGCGCCAATTGCCCAGCCAGCAACTCGTCATAGGCCAAACGCTGGCGCGGCAACGATGCAGGTGAAATGTCACCAGGCTCTTGCGGCTTGTGCAGCAGGGTCAGCGCGTCGGTGAATCCCATCCATCCGCGAGCCTGCAGCCATCCCTTGTCCTGCCACTCGGGCAATTCTGGCACACGCTCGACGGCTTGCCGTGAGGCTTTCTGCAGCACCTTGCCGGACAATCCGGCGGTGAGCGGGTAGACAGGCTCCAGCATCGGCATATCGCTGCGCGCTTCCGGCGCGACGATGTAGTCGGGGTGGGACATCTGCATTGTTTCGCCGTAGCGCTCGATGCGTCCCGATACGTAGCGGATCTCGCCGACCGGCAACTGGCGCTCGATGAATTTGTGCTCGGCGTGGAAGAACACGAGATCGAGACGTGCGGAGTCGTCCTCGCACGTGACCTTGTAGGGCACCTTGTGATTGCCGCGCGGGGGTGCCTTGTGTTTCAGCACCCGTACCTTAAGGGTCACAATGGTTCCAGGGACCGCATCGCGCACCAGCGGTTCCGCCCTGCGATCGATAACGCCGGTCGGCAGATGCCAGAGCAGATCGAGAACGCGGGGCTCGACGGCCTGTGGTGGTAGCTCCAGGCACTTCTTAAGGAGCTGGACGGTGCGCGGGCCGATGCCGCTCAGGGTCAAAGCCGAAGAAAACAGCGGATTGAGCGCGGAAGGACGCATGAAAAAGCTTACCGTCCAGGGTTTGAGCGGCCGATGCCCGGCGCGCGTTCGATCGCGGCAAAATGCGTCGTCATGGCGAGAGCTTGCTGTTCTCATTTGCGGAATCTGCCGGTGGCGCTATACCACTGCAGCAGGGGCGCAAAAGTGACCGCTCGCACGGGTCCAGTCAAGCTTGACACTGGAGCCGTTCCACCGCTGCGGCGGACAACAATTGAATATGCAGAAACAGGACATGACGGACGACGTCGTCACGCGCCGGCGCCGCGCACTCTATAGGGCCATGCACCGAGGCACCAAGGAGATGGATCATCTCGTTGGGCGCTATGCCGATGTGCATCTCGGCGATATGACGGGTGACGAGTTGGCTGAATTCGAACGCTTCCTGGCACTGCCCGATCCCTTATTACAGGGCTGGTTTTTCAGCGCTGAGCAGGTTGGCTCGCCGGAGTTTGAGGGTCTTGTGAGGAAGATGCGCCGCTTTCACGGTCTTGAGGACCGGTCGTGAAGCGGTTGTGGGCAAAGTTATGAGCAAGGAAAGCGGCGCGCGCACAATAGCCTCGGGCGTACCGGAAGGCTTGGACGCCAGGGTCATTGCCGATCTTGGGCTAACTGCTGGGCGCCAGGGCGGACCTAAGCTTCACATCCACATTGCTCGCGACGACCGTCGCATGGATCAATTGGAAGCGGGGCTGGCGTTCTTTGCGCCGGAGCTCAAGGTAATTTCGTTCCCCGCCTGGGATACCGTCCCTTACGACCGCGTGAGCCCAAATGCGGAGCTGGTTGCCAAGCGGATTATGGCGCTAGGTCGTCTTGTCATCGGCTCGCTCAAGGAACCCGCCGTCATCGTCACGAGCGTCAACGCGGTGCTCCAACGCCTGCCGCCGCGCGCGTTCGTGCGTGGGGCTTTCAAGCCGATTGCACCGGGGCAGCGGCTGGACATGGGAGAGCTTCAGCGCCGTTTGGAGCAATACGGCTTTCAGCGTTCGAGCACGGTCATGGAGCCGGGCGAATATGCGGTGCGCGGCGGCATCGTGGATCTGTTTCCACCCGGCCGCATCAATCCTATCCGTCTCGACTTCTTTGGCGATACGCTGGAGAGCATCAAGGCGTTTGACGCGCAAACGCAGCGCTCCACGAAGCCGGTTCAAAAGTTTGCGCTGATGCCGGTTTCCGAAGTTGCATTCGGCGAAAGCGCGACGGCCTTGTTTCGCACCCGCTACGTGGAGTTGTTCGGCGGCGCGACGGGCGACGATCCGCTCTATGAGGCCGTTAGCAGCGGACGGCGTTATCAGGGCCAGGAACATTGGCTTTCGTTTTTCCATCCGACGTTGGAGACGATATTCGACTATGCGCCGAACGCTAACGTCAGTTTCGACCATATGGCCGACGAAGCGATCGAACAGCGGTTTCGCCAGATTCAGGAGCACTACGAGGCACGGGTCGACAGTCTGGAAGGGCAGCGCTTTGGCGCGCCACCGTACAAGCCGGTTCCACCAGACCGAATGTTTCTCGATGGCAAGGATTGGGCTCATGCCCTTGCGACCCGTGACATCACGCGGCTAACGCCGTTTGAAGATCCGGCCGCCTCAAATGTTTACGGCATGCACGGCCGCGGGGGGCGGACGTTCGCGGCCGAGCGGGCTGATCCTGACGGCAATCTGTTTGATGCTGTCGTTCGCCATATTGCGCACCTTCACGCCAGCCAGCGCCGCGTAATTCTTGCCGCCTGGACGCCGGGTGCACGCGAGCGTTTGCTATCGCTGCTGCACGATCATGGCTTGAAAGACACCGCCAAGGTGGAGAATTTCACGGAAGTTTTGGCATTGAGGCCGGGCCACACGGCATTTGCTGTGCTGGGTCTGGAACAGGGCTTCGAAACGCCAGACTTTGCTGTCATCGCTGAGCAAGACATCCTTGGCGATCGCCTAGTGCGCCAGAGAAAGCGCCAACGCAAGGCTGCCGACGTTTTGACCGAAGCGACGAGCCTGTCGATCGGTGATCTCGTGGTGCACGCCGATCACGGTATCGGACGTTTTGCGGGGCTGCAGATCATCACCGCACTTGGCGCGCCGCATGATTGTCTTGAGTTGCATTATGCGGGCGGCGATAAGCTGTTCCTGCCGGTCGAGAACATTGAGTTGCTCACGCGCTATGGCGCGGACGAGGGCGACGGACAACTCGACAAGCTAGGCGGCGTTGCTTGGCAGTCGCGCAAGGCGCGGTTGAAGAAGCGGCTGCGCGAGATCGCCAACGAGTTGATCAAGATCGCGGCCTTGAGGCAATTGCGCGAAGCGCCGGTACTGCAGGCGCCCGTTGGCGCGCTCGATGAATTCGTGGCCCGTTTCCCTTACGAGGAGACCGAGGATCAGGCGGCAAGTATTGACTCCGTCATCGAGGATTTGGGCGCCGGCAAACCCATGGACCGGCTGGTGTGCGGCGATGTGGGTTTTGGCAAGACGGAAGTTGCTCTGCGCGCCGCATTCGTCGCCGCCATGAATGGTTTGCAGGTTGCGGTTGTCGTACCGACGACGTTGCTTGCACGTCAGCACTTCCGCACCTTCTCGGACCGGTTCAAGGGCCTGCCCATTACAGTCGCGCAAGCCTCGCGGATGGTCGGACCAAAGGAACTTTCTGAGGTCAAAGCGGGTGTCAAATCCGGTAGCGTCGATATTGTCGTTGGAACGCACGCTCTGCTTGGAAAGCAGATAGAGTTCGCACGATTGGGGCTGCTCATCATCGACGAGGAGCAGCACTTTGGAGTCAATCACAAGGAACGTTTGAAGAAGATGCGTGAGGACGTTCACGTCCTCACCCTATCGGCGACACCGATCCCGCGTACGCTGCAACTGGCGTTGACGGGTGTCCGGGAGCTGTCACTCATTACGACGCCGCCCGTGGACCGCCTTGCCGTGCGCACCTTTATATCGCCGTTCGATCCGGTCATCTTGAAGGAAGCGCTGCGGCGCGAACGCTTCCGTGGCGGACAAACATTCTATGTTGCGCCTCGCATCTCCGACCTGGATGACGTAGCCGAATTTCTGCGCGAGACGGTGCCAGACCTGACGTTCGCACGCGCCACCGGGCAGATGACGCCAACCGAACTGGAAGACGTCATGACCGCGTTCTACGAGGGCAAGTACGACATTCTGTTGTCCACGGCCATCGTGGAGTCCGGACTCGATGTGCCGAACGCCAACACATTGATCGTGCATCGCGCCGATATGTTCGGTTTGGCGCAGCTTTACCAGTTGCGGGGCCGTGTCGGTCGCTCCAAGACGCGCGCCTATGCCTATTTCACGACACCGCCCGGCCAGAAGCTGACGGAGGGTGCGGAAAAGCGTCTGAAGGTTCTTCAGTCGCTCGATACGCTGGGCGCTGGGTTCTCGCTCGCATCGCACGATCTCGATATTCGCGGCGCGGGCAATCTGCTTGGAGAGGAGCAGTCGGGACATATCAGAGAAGTTGGCTTCGAGCTCTATCAGTCGATGCTGGAGGAAGCCGTCGCTGCCATGAAGGGCGGGGACTTGGAGGAGGCTGCCGACAAGTGGAGCCCGGAAATCCAGCTCGGAATGTCGATCCTCATTCCGGAGACCTATGTAACGGATCTTCAATTGCGGCTTGGGCTCTATCGCCGTCTGGCCGGACTGGAGAAGCGCACCGACATTGACGCCTTTGCCGCCGAGTTGGTGGACAGGTTCGGCGAGATGCCGGAAGAGGTCGGCCATCTGCTCGACGTCATGGAGGTCAAGGGTCTTTGCCGTGCGGCGGGCATCGCCAAGGTTGACGCTGGGTCAAAGGGCGCTGTCATTACGCTTTATCGGAACACCTTTGCCAACCCTGAAGGCCTCATCCAGCTTGTGCAGGCTTCTCGCGGCTCGTTGAAGGTCATGCCCGATCAGCGGCTCGTGCAAAAGGCTGACTGGGATTTGCCAGAAGCGCGTCTGAAGGGTGTGCGTGCGCTCGTGCAGCAGTTTGCCGACCTTGCCAACAAAGCCAAGAAGGCAGCCTGAACTATCGCGGGACTATGGTGGGCCCGGGGCGTGAGAACTTAAGCGCCGCGCGCAGTACCGTTCGCCACGCGCGCGGTATTGAGCATGTTGTAAAGAGTGCTCGATGGTTTGGCACTCGCCTGCGATACTTTGTTGGCGTCGCGGAAAAGCTCTGTCACGCTCTTTTCCGCAACAGTGGCGAGAGCGGCCGTACGTCTCACCGGCACGATTGTCGCTTTAGCCTCATCTTCTGAGCGACGCAAAGTTCCCCTGACTTGAGCGCCTTCTTCCGCCCCAAAACTCTCTTGGAAGATGTCGCAATCAACGACAGCGGTCTTCTCCAAAAATATGCGCCTGGTACGGATAGTGCCGCGCACGCAACCGCGCACAACGACGTCCTGCGCCTCAATCGTGCCTTCGACGCGGGCGCCTTTGTCGATGATCAGCATTCGGCAGCGCAGATTTCCGTCGACACGACCCTTCACAAGAATGTCGCCATCGCTTTCCAGCTCGCCACGCATGGTCAGCCATTCGTTGATAATCGAATAGGCATCCTTGGGGGCATCGGCTTTGCCAACTTCATCGACCTTGTGCGATGTAACGACTTGCGTGGGGGCACTCGCTGCAGGGGCCGCGGGCTTCGGTGCGAGATCGAAAGCGGTCTCGTTCTTCCAGGCTGTGAACATGACTTGGCTCGAATGGATTTTGCGCTGAACGCCTATCCGCATAGCCTAATGGGACGATCGTGAAGAATGCTTTAAGTCGTCTGCGTCGTCAGGTGCTAGAACTGATGCCGATCAGACCGCTGGCACATGTGCCCGCATCGCACACAACGCGTTGCGCTTGATTTTGCCGTTGGCGGTGCGTGGCAACGCATCTACGAATTCGACTTCGCGCGGGCACTTATATCCCGCGAGGTGGACGGCGGCGAACGCCTTGACAGTGTCGGCGTCAAGAGTCGCGCCCGGCTTAATGACGATGAAGGCCCCGATGACGGAAACGTCGGCGCGCACTTGGACCTCGGTGCAAGCGACTTCCGCCACCCCTGGACATAAAGCTAACGCGGCTTCCACCTCTTGCGGAGAAACGCGGTAGCCGAGCGCCTTCATGATGTCGTTGGCGCGGCCGGTGTGGGTGACGTAGCCATCTTGATCCATGATGCCGAGGTCGCCACCGAGAAACCACTCGCCGCGAAACACTTCCGCTTCCTCGTCGGGCCTCTTCCAGTAGCCGAGCATGAGGCCGGGGTCGGAACAATGAACCGCAATGAGGCCTTCCTGGCCGGCAGGCAAAGGCGTTTCGCCTTCGTCGACTGGGAGTATCGCGATCCGTCGCCCGGATTGCGGTTTTCCCGCTGTGCCGGGCCGTCGCGGGACGCGAGGACTGGTGGAGATGTAGGTCGAGATCTCGCTCATCCCGAGCGCTTCGTAGAGTTCAAGTCCGGTGCGCTCGCGCCAAGCGTCAAACAGATCTTCGGGAGGTTTCTCCCCGGCAATCAGGGCATGGCGTAGGTGGCCAAGATCGATGTGGCCCGGTGGCGCATACTTGAGGATCTGACGGATCAGGCTTGGAACCGCGGCAAACAGCGTGGCGCGTGTCTGGCGTATTAGCCTGGGCCACACCTCCGGACGCTTCTCGCCGTCAAAAATGATTGACGTTGCGCCATTGGCCCAGGGGTCGATGAGGCCCGTGCCCAAAGTGTAGGTCCAGTTGAAGGCGCCGGCATGGAGCATTCGGTCATCGCGCGTGATGGCATACCAGCTCTGGTAGGTCGGCGAGCGTCCCGGGCCGACGCGGTGTGCATGGACCACGCCTTTAGGGCGCGCGGTAGTGCCCGATGTGTAGAGCAAATAGGCCGGATCGTTGGCAGCGGTTTTGGCATAGGCGGCGCGTCTTTCAAAGTGCATCATCGCGCGCACTTCTTCTTCGCCGAGCACCTGAATATCTTTGGGAATGTCCCCGCGTGGAAGGTGCGGCGCAAGCGCAACCCCATTGGCCTCGCAATCCGACAGCAGGAAGGAAGCTTCCTCCGCGGTCAGCTGGCTGGAGGCTGGCACGGCGACAATTCCAGCAGCGATGGCGCCCAGGAATAAGATTGGAAACGTGCTGGTATTGTCGAGCCGGATGAGGAGCCTCTGGCCTTGCTTTAAGCCGGCATCCTGCAAGCCAGCAGCAACGCGCAATACGCAGTCTTCAAGTTCTGCGAACGTCCATCTCTCATGCGGCTCGCCGGTTGCGGCATCGCGAACGACGACAAGAGCGTCCTTGTCGGGCGTCTGGGCAACCGCATTGGCCAGGCAGTATTGGGCTAGATTGAGTTGGGCCGGATAAGCGATGGTCATTTTTTTTCTTCTATCCACCAGGTATCGAGCGCATAGCCGAATAGCGGTGTCTTGTCTGGATGCTTAAGGCGGGCCCAGTGGGCGACCCACTGATTGGGAACATAGAACATCGGAACGACGTAGTCGCCAGACAGAAGCACGCGGTCGAGGGAGCGCACGGACGAAACGAACGTGTCTTCACTTTCGGCTGCCAGGAGTGCCGCGATCATGGCATCGACCGCGTCGTTCTGCACTCCCGCGTAGTTCCAGGTCGCAGGCGCGATCGCATTGGCTGAGGACCAGCGGAAGAGCTGCTCATTTCCCGGAGACAGGGAGGACGCCCAAGTGGTCTGGATCATATCGTAGTCGTAGGCGTTCAAGCGGCGCTGATATTGCGCGCTGTCGATCACGCGCACGCGCGCGTTGATTCCGAGGGGCGCGAGACTTCGCGCATAGGCCGACAGGAGGGTTTCCTGGACCTGGTTGTGTGCAAGGATTTCAAAGCGCAGAGGCTTGCCCGTCGCTTTGTCCACCAGCTTGCCGCCCTGCAGTTCATAGCCCGCCTCCTTCAGCAGGTCGAAGGCGAGGCGCTGGTTGGCCCGGTTCTGGCCGGATCCATCGCTTTCGGCGAACTTGTAAGTGCCGGCCATGATTTCCGGTTTCACCCGTGCTTCGTAGGGTGCGAGCAGTGATCTTTCAGTCGCGTCGGCGGGCTTGCCTGCACTCGAAAGGTAAGATCTCTCGAAGTAGCTCTCCGTTCGCTTATAGAGGCCATTGTAAAGCGTGCGATTGATCCACTCGAAGTCAAACAGCATTATGAGCGCCTGCCGTACCTTCGGGTTCTTGAAAACATCGCGGCGCGTGTTGAAGGCCAGCGCCGTCATGCCCGCAGGCAAGCCGATGTCGAAGGCCGCCTTGATAATCCGGCCATCGCGCACGGCTGCAAATTCATAGCTGCCTGCCCAGTTGGAAGGATCTTCCTCCAGCCTCAAGTCGATCAAGCCGCTCTTGAAGGCTTCGAACATCGCGGTGGATTCTCGGTAGTAATCGAATTGGATCTCATCGAAGTTGAAGCGGCCTCGGCTGACAGGTTCGTCCTTGGCCCAATAGTCGGAATCGCGCGTGTAGGTGAGTGAGCGGCCAGGATCGATCTTCGTGATGGTATAGGGACCTGACCCGACCAGCGGCGTCATGGTCGTCTGCTCGAAAGTATCAGGGTTCGTCGCAGCCTTTGAGAAGACGGGCATCAGTCCCAGGATGAGGGGCAACTCGCGATCGCTGGCGTCGGCGAACGTGAAGCGGACCTGGGTATCGGAGAGCCGCTCTGCCGAGACGACCTTGGCGAAATAGGTACGGTGGTTCAACCTGCCTTTGGTTTTCAACATCTCGAACGAAAACAACACATCATCGACGGTGACAGGCGAGCGATCGGAAAACCGCGCCTTGGGGTTCATGGCGAAAACCACGCTCTTGCGGTCATCGGCGATGTCGATGCTCTCTGCGAGTAGACCGTGAAGGGTGAATGGCTCGTCGAGGTCGCGGGCCATGAGCGTCTCAATGCTGAATTCGCGCACACCGGCGGCCTGCTCGCCCTTGATGATGAGGGGATTGACGCTGTCAAAACTTCCCAGGTTGCCCAGTCTGATCCGTCCGCCCTTTGGCGCGTCCGGGTTCACGTAGGGCAAATGATCAAAGCCCGCCGCAAGTTTGGGTGTGCCGTGCATCGCGACAGAGGTCCGGGGCTCGGCGCACAGCGGTCCGCAAGTACTAAAAAACGCGATTAGAGTTAATGTGAGCCGCCGCATATTGATCGTCCGTAGCGGGTAGGCGGGTCGTATTTTCACAATTAAATCCTGCACCTGTGCCGTTTGCGGGAAGCGGCGTGGAAATGTTCCTACTTTACACTCCGCGACCTTCGTCAGTCTGTCGCAGTTGCCCGATTGTCACGAATCCCGCTCACGACTCATATCCTCCCCGATCTTGATTTACGGACGTCACGGGATTGCCGCAATCCGAGCCTTACTGCCCAAGCTTGAAGGCGTCTTGAAGGCGCTGGGCCCGTGCCGAGAGTCTCATGGCGGGTTGAGAGGGGTTGAGGCGGAATTGTAGTCCGGCTCGTAAGCACAAGGAATTTTGACTTCATGACAAACGCTGTTTTGCGCATCGGGGGGGCTTTGGCCCTTGCAGCACTTGTTTCAACGTCACCGACCCTTGCCCAAGATCAGAAGGCGGCGCCCGCTGCCAAGCCGGCGGCGACCAAGCCTGCCGCAAAGCCCGCGGCCAAGCCTGCGACGGCTGCCGCCAAGCCGTCAACAAAGGCTGGCGCGACGGTTGGCGGTCCAGAAGCCGCTGCTGCTGCCGAGGGTAACAAGAGCGCCTGGGTGAAGCTCTGTGAGAAGGCTCCGCTGGTCAAGAAGGATAAGGACGGCAAAGAAGTTAAGGAAGAAAAGAACCTCTGCCTGACCCACCATGAGCGTCTCGACGGCAATACCGGCATGGTTCTCGTCTCCGCCGCGATCCGTGAGGTCGAAGGCCAGGAGAAGAAGTCTCTGATGGTAATGGTGCCGCTGGGCATGGCTATTCCGCCAGGTATCCGCGCTGCGGTCTACACGAAGGAGCAGTGGGGCGCTGTTTCCAAGAACGAAAAAGTTGACGACAAACTGCTTAAGCCCGTCGAGCTGAAGTTCTCGCTCTGCCATCCGGCAGGCTGCACTGCAGAAACTGAAGCCACTGCCGATATCATCGAACAGATGAAGACCGGTGGCGGCATGATGGTCGTCGCGATGAACGCGAATGCTCAGCCGATCGGCTTCCCTGTTCCGCTTGATGGCTTCTCCGACGCTTACGCCGGCCCTCCCATCGACAACAAGGCATACGCCGATGCTCGCAGCCAGCTGATGAAGCAGATCCGCGAGCGTCAGGCTCAGCTTGCAGACCAGTATCGTAAGGATCAGGAAGAGAAGGCGGCTGCGATGCGCAATCTGCCGGGCGCAAACACGACCGGCGGTGACGCTCCTGCAACGACGGGTTCCACCGCTAAGCCCGCTGCCAAGAAGTAGTCACGTCCCCGGACGACTTTAACCGCCCCAGCTCGCGCCGGGGCGGTTTTTTATTGGCTTCAATCCTTCAGGCTGGGGAACGCGAGTACGGCGCGCACTTATTGCAGTTGGCTCAATTGCTGTTGGCGAGGTGGCGCTCCTGACGGCCAGTCGACCGTCTAATGGGCCTTCTCGCGCGTCCGATAGCGTCCCTCAGCGTCACGGATGAATTGGTCGGGAATATCAGGGTGGCGTAAGGGCTCGGCAGATTCGTCGGGCAGGAGGTTTTGCTCCGAAACGTAGGCGACGTATACCGTCTCCGAGTTCTCAGCATAGATATGATAATAGGGCTGATCCTTGCGCGGCCTGATCTCGGCAGGAATGGCCAACCACCATTCCTCCGTGTTGGCAAAAACGGGGTCGATGTCGAAGATCAGTCCACGGAACGGAAAGAAGCGGTGGCGCACGACATCGCCGACCGAGAATTTTGCTTGTTTAATCGCCGGCATCTGCTGTTGGCACACTGAATCTAAGAACGCCCAAGCTGAAAAGTATATGTTGCGAAGCCGTTGAAAGGCAATTCACTCATCCGGTGCGGCTGCAAGAGGTCGCATCCGTCCCGTCTCAGCTTAGGCGGGGCGGCTGCGTAAACCCTACACGCCGCGGCGAGATGGCCGGTGAATGCTGGGGTTCTGAAGGCGTTAGACCGGTGCGAATGGGCAAGGCTGGCCGGGTATGGAGCGGGCGAATGCCGTCGTCAATCGCCCTCCGATGGGGGAATGGACTGTGCTTCCCAGCCTGAGGACTGCGCACCCTCCTGGTTCGAGGGGGGCGCTGCTGGGGGCGGTGCAGCCGTAGTTGAGCCGGTGGTAATCGGCTGGGACTTTCCGGTTTCGGCCTTCTGATCGGCCGCCGTCGTGGTCGGGACGAACTCGGCTTCCTTGCACGAGCAACCGTTAACGTATTCCTTGCGATAGCGAAATGCCGACTTCAGCTTCGTGTAGGGGTCGCTGGTTTGGAGCGCAACAGCCTGATCCATGGTGCCGCCGGGATTACGGTAGTAATAGAGCTGCGCGGGCGCGGCGCACTTCGACGAGCAAACCTCCGCATCCTGCGCAAAGTGGCTCGGCAGCGTGGAGAAGCTAACTGGAAAATAGTAGCCGTCGCACAGACGCACGCAGACCGTTCGATAGGTTTCTCCCGTTGAGCCATAGGGCGTCCAGTTGTTGGTGCTGATCTCGCCTTCCTCGCTCCACATACCGCTGTTGTCGCGGCGGCGTGCCTGGTCGGCGTAATTGGCGCCGCAATTGTTGCGGGCAAGCTCGCGGATAATGTCGTCCTGATAGCTGCGGCCGGAGGCCAGATCTTGACGCTGGGCTTCAAGCTCCGCCAGACGGCGTTTTGAAACCTCGACCTGCTTGGCGAGCTCCTTACACTGGGGCGTGTTGCGGAACGAGCGGGTGAATAGGAACGTCTCGTAACAATTGGCGTCAAGTTTGCTGGCGCCGACATTGAAGGCCCGATCGACCTGATTGCGCTCAGCCTCG
Source organism: Hyphomicrobiaceae bacterium (assembly GCA_041397645.1). Lineage (NCBI taxonomy): Bacteria > Pseudomonadati > Pseudomonadota > Alphaproteobacteria > Hyphomicrobiales > Hyphomicrobiaceae > Hyphomicrobiaceae bacterium. The sequence goes on from JAWKWE010000005.1 coordinate 274,753, forward strand.
ACCTGCGCAAGCGCATCACGCGACTGGCTGCCCTTCTGGCCTTCTTGAACGAGGCGCTGCTCGAGCTGGAGACAAATCGGGTTCCTTGTCGCCCAATTGGTTCCATCGGGCCCTGGTTGAGGCTGGGCCTGGGGCGCTGGAGCAGGCGGCGGCTGGCGATAGACTGGCTCACGCGGAACTGGACGGGCCGGCTCATCGTTGCCACCGAAAGGCCACCAGCTTTGCGCATGGGCAGGCGCAAGCGCACCTGCGAGCGCTACGATGCCAATCGCCAGCGAACCTACGACGCCAAGGCCGACGGGAGCGGCGCGACGGCGCAGGGTCACATGCCCGCGCCGGATCATGCCCGGCTTCCCATCATCTTGCGGCGATTGCAGTTCGTTGGCGCTCAAATGGCGTCCTCCAGATGCGGCAACAAAGGCTCGTCCCAAGGCTTTGGGAGATCCCCCGCTTCACAAACAGACTTAGAGTGCAGCCAATAGGGGGTCAATGAGGAGCAAATGCGGCTTTTGGCGTTTTTCCAGTGCCTTGAGCGCCTTGACGCGGCAGGAATTGGCAGCCGATAAGGCCCGTTGCGGATTTGGCGGCGCCGAGGTGATGTAAGGCGGCGGCATACGTCCATGCGGATTTCAAACAACGTCCGAGGTTGCCCGTGGTTTTGAGGCTCTACAACACGTTGACGCGCCAGAAGGGTGAGTTCCGGCCCATCGATCCCGATAACGTGCGCATGTACGTCTGCGGTCCTACCGTTTACGACTACGCCCACATCGGAAACGCGCGCCCTGTGATCGTGTTTGACGTGCTGTTCCGTCTGTTGCGACACATCTACGGCCCCGAACACGTTACCTACGTGCGCAACATCACCGACGTGGACGACAAGATCAACGCGCGGGCGGCCGAGCGCTATCCCGATCTTGCCCCTGAAATCGCCATCCGAAAATTGACCGAGGAGACGGCGGCGCAATTCCACAAGGACATCGCCGCTCTTGGTGTGCTCCCGCCGACCGTTGAACCGCGCGCGACCGAGCACATCATCGAAATGGTCGAGCTGTGCGACGCACTGGTGAAGAACGGCCATGCGTATGTCGCTGCCGACCATGTGCTGTTTGATGTTTCCTCCATGCCAGACTACGGCCGACTGTCGAACCGCTCGCTGGAGGAGATGGAGGCAGGCGCACGGGTCGAGGTGGCTCCCTACAAGAAAGGCCCGATGGACTTCGTGCTGTGGAAGCCGTCGAAGCCCGGCGAACCGGCGTGGCCTTCACCGGCAGGTATCAAGGTGCCGGGGCGTCCCGGCTGGCACATCGAATGCTCGGCGATGTCTTGGAAGCACTTGGGCAAGGTGTTCGATATTCACGGCGGCGGCATCGACCTGACCTTCCCGCACCATGAAAACGAAATCGCACAGTCGCGCTGCGCGCACGGCACGCACGTGATGGCAAACGTGTGGATGCACAACGGCTTCCTGCAGGTGGAAGGCGAGAAGATGTCCAAGTCGCTCGGCAACTTCATCACTATTCATGAGTTGCTTGGAGACGGATGGCCCGGAGAGGTGCTGCGCTTGAACATGCTGCGCACGCACTATCGTCAGCCTATCGACTGGACCAAGAAGGGCCTGGAAGAGAGTGCCCGTATCCTTGATGTCTGGAAACCTGCAATCGACGCAAGCACTGACACGGTTCCCGCCCCCTCTGTGATTGAAGTCTTGAGCGATGACCTCAATACACCCGCCGCGATTGCAGAGCTTCACAAGTTGGCCAATGCAGGGGGATCGACGCTCGGCGATACGCTGCGCTTCCTTGGGTTTTCTGGGGAAACGTTACGCGCAAAGGCCGAAAAGCAGGCGGAAGTCGCGGGCGCTATGGCCGACCGCGTGGCCCCGCTGATCGCAGCACGTCTCGACGCGCGCAAGCGCAAGGACTTTGCCGAAAGTGACCGTATTCGCGATGAACTTGCCGCCATGGGCGTCGCGCTGAAGGATTCGAAGGACCCCAAGACCGGCGAGATCGTCACGACATGGGAGGTTGCGCGGTGAGGTCTGCCTGCGCCCTCCCATTGTCATCCTCGGCCTTGTGCCGAGGATCCATTCATCGACTTACTTCCAGCGTCAGCTCTTGTGGCCTGATGGATCCCAGGGACACGCCCTGGGATGACAGTTATGGCGGTGAGATCGAGGCTACCTGGGAGGTTGCTCGGTGAGTAGTGCGTCGCTTGCTGTCGTTGCAAAGGCAATGATACTTGCCGCCGCGGGCTACTACTTAGGATTGATCCTCGTTGGCGCGAATGTCGGCGCAAAGTACGCGCGTGAGGAGGCATTAAATGAGCCGGATTTGCCAAGAAAAATGGTTTGGGCCGCCGCCGCTTTGACATGGTTCCTGCATTTGCTTTCCGGAGCTATCGTAGTGCTGTTCATATGCTTTGCGGTTTGGTGGCTTGATGTGAGTTCTTGGGGTGACATTTGGCAATGACAGACTATCCCCTTCGCCCGTTTCTACCCGCCGACACCATGGCGTTGCGTGATCTGTTCGCTCAATCGATCGAGGAGTTGACGCAGGACGACTACGACGAGGATCAGCGGCTCGCTTGGATTTCGCTCGCCGAGGATGCCGCCGCATTCGGCAGGAGGCTTGCGGGCGCCACGACGCTCGTCATTCATGTCGAAGGTGAATACCTCGGATTTGCTTCGCTGAAGGACAACAAGGTGCTGGACATGCTGTACGTCCATCCCCACCACGCAGGTGAGGGTGTGGCGACCGCCCTGTGCGACGCCCTCGAAAAGATCGCGGCGGCGCGCGGGGCCGAGGCCATTGCCACCGATGCGAGCGAGACGGCGATCTTATTTTTCGAGGGTCGCGGCTATGCGCCGGTGCGGCGAAACTCGGTTCCGGTCGGAGACTTATGGCTGACCAACACGACCATGACCAAGCCCCTCAAGGCGCAAGATGCACCCAAGTCCAAGGCGCACTGAAAAGAAACGCTAGTAAAATTGCGACACGTTGCCCGGAAATCGGTGAAATTTACGCCTTGAGCCGTCCGGCGTGTTAACGCAAAGCCCGTAAAATAGTCGCGTCCCCTCTGGGCCGGACGGAAGAGCGCAACCCGCGTATCCGGCAGCCCATCCTGGCGATGGGACGTGCCGCTCAAAGAAAAGTAGTTTCGAGACCGCTATGTCGAAGGACCGCCTCTACCTGTTCGATACAACTCTGCGCGACGGTGCGCAGACTACGGGGGTCGATTTCTCGATTGCCGACAAGCGGCGCATTATCACCGTGCTTGACGATCTGGGTCTCGATTACATCGAGGGCGGCTATCCGGGGTCCAATCCTACGGACACCGAACTGTTCTCGCAGGCGCCCAAACTCCAGTCGGCGCGGTTCACCGCCTTTGGCATGACCAAGCGGGCAGGGCGATCCGTCTCCAACGATCCTGGCTTGCAGGCAACGTTGCAGGCCAAGTCGGACAGCATCTGTCTCGTCGCCAAGTCGTGGGATTATCACGTGCGCGTGGCGCTAGGCATTTCCAACGAGGAAAACCTCGAAAGCGTCGCGCAATCGGTTGAGGCCATTCGCGAGACGCAGCGCGAGGCAATGATCGACTGCGAGCATTTCTTCGACGGCTACAAGGGCAATCGCGACTACGCGCTGGCTGTTGCCAAGACGGCATACGAAGCAGGCGCGCGCTGGATCGTTCTGTGCGACACCAACGGTGGCACGCTGCCTCACGAGGTGGAACGCATCGTTACCGATGTGACCAGGCACGTGCCGGGTGCGAACCTGGGCATCCACACTCATAACGATACCGAGAACGCCGTCGCCAACACATTGATGGCGGTACGCGCTGGATGCCGTCAGATCCAGGGAACGTTGAACGGTCTTGGAGAGCGTTGCGGCAACGCCAACATGACCTCCATCATCCCGACGTTGCTGCTGAAGAGCGAATTCGCGGACGCTTTCGAAACGCGCGTCACGCCTGAGCGCCTGCGCGTGCTAACTCATGCAAGCCGGGTCCTGGACGAAATTCTCAATGCCGCGCCCAATCGCCATGCGCCTTATGTCGGCGAAAGCGCGTTCGCGACAAAAGCGGGAATTCACGCGTCGGCGTTGCTCAAGGATCCGCAAACCTATGAGCACGTCGCCCCCGAAAGCGTCGGCAACGAGCGCCGCATCCTTGTGTCCAAACAGGGCGGGCGCTCCTCCATCCTATCGTCACTCGATAAACTCGGCATCACAGCCGACAAGGACGATCCAAAGATCGCCGCACTTCTGGAAGAAGTGCGGTTGCGCGAAGATCAAGGCTATGCCTACGAAGCGGCCGAGGCCTCCTTCGAGCTGCTTGCCCGGCGGATGCTGGAGACGGTGCCGCGCTACTTCTCGGTAGAAAATTTCCGAGTCATGGTTGAGCGCCGTCACAACGCGGTCGGCAAGCTCGTGACGGTTTCCGAGGCCACCGTGAAGGTCTCGATTGCTGGCGAAAGCCAGCCACTGTGGTCGGTGGGCGAGGGTAATGGCCCGGTCAATGCGCTCGATACGGCATTGCGCCGCGATCTGGGCCGATACCAGAAGCACATCGAAAATGTGGAGTTGGTCGACTATAAAGTTCGCATCCTGACGCAGACGGGCGCGCACGGCACGCAGGCGGTGACCCGCGTTCTGGTGGAAAGCCACGACACGGAAACAGGCGAGCGTTGGACGACGGTCGGTGTATCGCCCAACATCATCGATGCGAGTTTCGAGGCGCTGCTGGACTCGATCAATTTCAAGCTCCTGAAGGACAAGGCCGAGGTGGTCTGAACTTGCGCGCCTGCGAGATGCGGCATCCGTCGCGCGAACTATGGGCACCTCTGCCGGGACGGGTTAAGGTCTGCTGGTCTTTTGGTGAACTTTGGGAGTAGGAACGATGACCACCCTCCGCCTAGGCAGCGCGCTCGCGGCGGTCGCAGCGGCGGCCATGATCAGTCCGGCATTCGCAGTGGATGAGCAGCCGGCTGCAACGCCTTATCCGTTGGACGCCATTCCTGAGAAGCTGCCATTCGCAGAACCCTATGGGCTGCCGATCTCCGTCACGACTGCACAGCGCTTGCTGCAGGAAGCCGTTTCGGAGGCGACGAAACACGGTTGGCCGTTGAGTATTGCCGTTGTCGATAGCGGTGGAACGCTGGTCGCATTCCTGCGCATGGATAGCGCCAATCTGGCGTCGGCAGACATTGCCATCGCCAAGGCCGTTTCGGCTGTGAAATTCCGCAGACCCACGAAGGTTTTCGAAGAGGCCATTCAGAAAAAATCGTTCAACTACCTGACGACTTTGCCAAGTGTCGTCGCCTCGCGCGGTGGTATTCCGCTGCTGGACAAGGGCGCCGTTGTCGGAGCCATCGGATGTTCAGGTGGAACAGGCTCTCAAGACGAGGCCGTCTGCGCGGCTGCGGTGGCCAGTTTGTCTCGCTGAGGCTCTTTCTCGCTGACAGTCTTTCACCCACACAGCCTTTCAGGCAGAGAGAGGCTGGCTGTCTTCAAACAACATTTAGCGGCGCGGTTTCGATCAGGGTCGTGCCTTCGTCATCTGTCCAGGCAAACTCGAACGTTCCGGGCCCGGGCACCTTCAAAGAAAATGCGATGAAGGGATTGGCGGAAATTCCAGGCCCCAGCTCGGCGCGGAAGACTTCCTGATCGGCATACTTGGCGACGAAGCTGTTGATGATATCGCGCGGGATCGGCTTGCCTTCACGGTCTTTGCGATTACCCGTTTCCATCACGTGAGTGACAAGCGTGCGCACCTCGATGATCTCGCCAGCGCGTGCGCTCTCGGGGATCTTTATCCGCGGCTTGGTTGCTGGCGCCATGCAATGCTCCTCAGATCAGCTCGAACATCCGCCGATAGTAACCTTTACGGTCGAGCTGCCGACGGCCAACGTGCCATTCGACAGGACTGCTAACGCGATGACATCCTGTGTCTTGGCGAGACGCATCCGGCTTTGCACCTTAGCGATGCCATTTAGGGGCGACAGGTGAAAGCTGGCGACGCGGGCCACGGGATTGGCGGTCGACAGCAGATGGATGGTCTTAACGTAGTCTTCCGGGGTCATCGGGCTGTCGACCGTGATCGTCACAGGCACGAAGTTGCCGTTCTCGGCAATTTCAGGAAGCTCAAGGGTCACCTTGCCTTCGAGCGGTGTTCCGCCAGCCGTAAGCATGGCGTAAGCTTCTTCGAAGATCTTGCTGCGCTCCATCGCCTGTGGCGCTGCGTCCTGTGCAGCAGCGAGCAGCGGATGCAGAAACATGGCTGCACCGCCCGTGATCAGCAGGCTTCTACGATTCAGGACGCTGATCGTTAGGTGCACTTTAGCGTTCGTCGTCATGCGAGATTTGCGCCGACCTCCCCGTTTGGCCGCCAACCTGCTTTATCTGCCTTATAGAACATAAGTTTGCGTTGTCTCTAGTTACAAAGGATTTATTTCCTGACAAAATAGAGGCACGAGGCGGTCCATTGCTTGCGGCTGCCTACGCACCAAAAAACAAATCCAGGGAGCGAGGGTTTCGAGATGAGCATGAACCGCAGGGAATTCGCCGCGGGTGCGGGTTTAATCGTGCTTTCGGCGGGTCTCGCACGACCCGCACTTGCGCAGGGCGCAGCGAAAGTCGTGATCATCGGCGGTGGTCCGGGTGGCGCGACCGTCGCCAATCAGATCAAGACGGCTGACCCTGGAATTGACGTGACGCTGATTGAGCCGAAGGAAGCATACACAACGTGCTTCTATTCGAACCTGTTTATCGGCGGCTTCCGTTCGTTCGAATCCATCACGCACAACTATGACGGCCTCGTCCGTCGCGGCATCCGCGTGGTGCACGATACCGCAACGGGTATCGACACGGCGGGCAAGACCGTGAGCCTGTCGAAGGGATCGAAGCTTCCCTACGATCGGCTTGTGATCGCGCCGGGCATCGACATCAAGTACGACAGCATCGAAGGATACTCGAAAGAAGCGGCAGAGATCATGCCGCACGCTTGGCAAGCGGGACCTCAGACGGTCCTGCTGAAAGAGAAACTTTTGAGCATGAGCGATGGTGGCGTTGTCGTAATGGCCATACCCGGCAATCCCTATCGCTGCCCACCCGGACCTTATGAGCGCGCGTGCATGATCGCGCACCTCCTTAAGACGCGAAAACCGAAGTCGAAGCTCATCTTGTTCGACGCGAAGAAGACGTTTTCAAAGCAGGGTGTGTTCGAGGAGGCATTCGCCGAATACTACAAGGGCATCATCGAGGTGAATCTCACCAATGAGATCGACGATTATGCGGTCGTGAAAGTCGATCCATCGACCGGCGATGTGACGACCAAATCTGGCCGGACGGAACGCGCCGCGGTCGCCAACATCATTCCCGCTCAAAAGGCTGGTAGCATCGCGCAGATCGCAGGCTGCACCGAAGGCGATTGGTGCACGATCAATGCCGAGAACTTCTCATCTGCCAAGGTGAAGGATGTTTACGTCCTGGGAGACGCGGCTATCGCCACCGATATGCCCAAGTCAGCCTATGCGGCTTCAAGCCAAGGGGCGGTGGTCGCGGCAGACATCGTTGCGGACCTGACGAGCAAGCCACGCACGTCGGGCAAGTATCGTAACACCTGCTGGTCGATGCTGGCGCCTGAGAACAGCGCCAAGATTGGCGCGGACTACACGGCGGGCATGAAGGACGGCAAACCGCATCTTGATCCGCACGATTCATTCGTGTCGAAGCCCGGAGAGAGTGCGGAGCTTCGCCGCGAGACCTATAACGAGAGCGCAGCGTGGTATGAGAGCTTCACAAACACGTTGTTTGCGAAGGACGTGCAGGCAACAGCAGGCAAGGCCCAATAGGGCCTTGTTCGCCGGTGTAACGTCGCGCCGCGTTTCAAGGATGGGCCATGGAGTACAAGGACTATTATAAAATTTTGGGTGTCGAGCGCGACGCGACCCAAGACGACATTAAACGCGCGTTTCGAAAGCTGGCTCGCAAATACCATCCCGACGTGAACAAGGAGGAAGGTGCGGAGGCCAAGTTCAAGGAGGTCGGCGAGGCCAACGACGTCCTGTCTGATCCCGAGAAGCGGGCCGCCTACGATCAGCTTGGCAAAGACTGGCAGGCGGGACAGGAATTCCGTCCGCCGCCGGGATGGGATGCGGGCTTTGAGTATTCGGGCGCATCCTCCGGTCCGAGTGACGCCGACGTTAGCGATTTCTTCGAAAGTCTGTTTGGCCGCTCCCGTCGCGCTGGAGGGATGGGGGCAGGTAGTGGAGGCGCGTGGCAGTCGCACGGCGCGCCGCACGAATTCCACGCCCGGGGCGAAGACCGTCACGCCAAAGTGCTCATAGACTTGCGCGACAGCTTTTCGGGTGCGACGCGACAGATCTCATTGCGGGTGCCGGAACTCGATGCCGAAGGGCATGTGTCGGTTCGCGACCGCACCTTGAACGTGCGGATCCCGAAGGGTGTGGTCGAAGGTCAGCATATCCGGTTGAAGGGGCAGGGCGGACCAGGGCAGGGGCGGCTTCCCGCCGGCGATCTCTATCTCGAAGTTCAGTTCAAGCCAGATGCAGTCTATCGTCCCGATGGCAAAAACCTCTATGTCGAGCTTCCGGTTGCTCCCTGGGAAGCAGCTTTGGGAGGAAGCGTGAAGATGCCGACGCCCTCCGGTGACATTATGTTGAAGATACCGGCTGGTTCGTCGCCAGGGCGCGAGCTGCGCGTCAAGGGCCGAGGCATTCCTGCTTCAGAGCCTGGCGATCTTTACGCAGTGCTGAAGCTCGTGTTGCCACCTGCAAGCGATCCCGATGCAAAGACAGCATACGAGACTTTCGCCAAAGGCTTTTCCACGTTCGATCCACGCGCAAAGTTTGGAGGTGCGTCGTGAGCAAAGAGAAAGACATGCACACCGCGCAATCGGAAATTGCCGAGAGCGGCGCCGTCTGTACGCTGGAAGAAATCTGCATCGCGTGTCAGGTGGAAGAAGGCTGGGTGACAGCGCTCGTGGCACATGGCGTGATCGACCCGATTTCGGGACGGGGCAAAACCGGTCAGCGGTTTGCAGCGGCGAGCATCATGCGAGTTGCCAAAGCCAAAAGGCTGGAGCGCGACTTGAGCCTCAACACGCCGGGTGTGGCGCTCGTTCTCGATCTTCTTGACGAGATCGAGCGGTTGCGGAACCGACTGCGCGCACTGCCCACGGGGGCCGCGACCTCCGACGAGTGATCGGCGCCAGCCCGCAATCATCCCACCTGACATGGGCGTTCGCTTTGGCACGCCGGAAAAACGTGATTAGATGAGGCGCGATCCGTCATTCCCGATCGGGCGAAAGGGAATGGAGGCTGCATTTCTCTTGACCTATACGTCAACTTTACGTATAGGTCAACAACATGTGTGCGGGTTTGGGTGCGCGCGCCGGAAGGCGCAGGTCATGGTAGCGTCGTGGCTGGAATGACCGATCCCGAGCAACTGAAGTCGATACCAGGGCCGATTGTGGGAGGCGCACGATGGCAGCGGTAGTTTTCCTTCTAATTTTGCTTGGTATTTTCCTGGCGTTGGGAATGCGGCGCTCCCCTATGTGGTTATGGGCCGTGGCCGTCGGCGGCCTTACGTTGTTATGGCAGTCGGGGTTGTTGGCTGGTGATCTTCATTGGCCCGACCCTGGGTTGCTCGGCTCCCTTGCCTGGATCCCTACCATTGTCCTCGGACTATTGAGCGTTCCAGCCGTTCGGCGCGCGGCAGTCGTCGAGCCCGCCTACGGCATGGTGCGCGGCATCCTTCCCAAGGTATCTGATACTGAGGCCCAGGCGCTTGAGGCGGGCACGGTCGGTTTCGATGCCGAACTGTTCTCCGGAACGCCCGACTGGAACAAGCTGCAGGCAATTCCGGCAATACAACTCTCCACCGAAGAGCAGGCGTTCCTCGACGGTCCGACCGAAGAGCTTTGCAGGATGATCGACGACTGGCAGGTGCGCCATGCCAATCGTGAGATCCCCGAAGCCATTTGGGACTTCGTGAAGCAGAACGGCTTTTTAGGTATGCTCATTTCCAAAGAGCATGGCGGTCTTGGATTTTCAGCTCAGGCGCAGTCTCTCATTCTTGGCAAGATCGCTTCGCGTTCGCCCGACGTCGTCACCATCGTCATGGTCCCGAACTCGCTAGGGCCCGGCGAACTGATCGAGAAATATGGTACGGACGCGCAGAAACATCATTTCCTGCCGCGCCTCGCCAAAGGACTGGAAGTGCCCTGCTTCTCGCTAACGGGCCCAACCTCGGGCTCCGATGCCGCGACCATGCGGGACATCGGCTACGTGACTAAAGGCATCTATGACGGCAAGGAAACCCTTGGCATCCGTCTGTCGTGGGACAAGCGCTACATCACGCTCGGCCCTAAGGCGACGTTGGTCGGTCTGGCGTTTCGGTTATTCGATCCCGACAACCTGCTCGACAAAGGTGAGGACGTTGGCATCACGCTGGCTTTAATCCCGGCCGACCACCCTGGCGTCAATATCGGGCGACGGCATCTGCCTTCAGGTGCGGCGTTTCCCAATGGCCCTAATTGGGGCAAAGATGTTTTCATCCCGATCGATTGGGTCATCGGTGGGGAGAAAATGGTTGGCGCAGGTTGGCGCATGTTGATGGAGTGCTTATCGGCGGGCCGAGCGATCTCGCTGCCGTCGTCGGCGACATCCGGCGCCAAGATGATGCTCCGTGTGACGAGCGCCTATGCGCGCATCCGCAAGCAGTTTGGCCTGCCGGTGTCGCGCATGGAGGGCGTGGAGGAACCGCTGGTTCGCATCGTCGAAACGGCCTACGTGAACGAGGCCGCGCGCGCCATGACGGCCGCGATGGTGTCACGCGGCGAGAAGCCTTCCGTCATTTCGGCCTTGATGAAGTACCAGACGACGGAAAAGCTGCGCCGCGCCGTCAATGACGCCATGGACATTCACGGCGGGCGCGCAATTTGCGATGGCCCCTCCAATTATCTCCAGTCCGCGTACCAGATGGTGCCTGTCGGCATAACTGTCGAGGGCGCCAACATCCTCACCCGAACGCTCATAACGTTCGCGCAAGGTGCGCTGCGCTCGCACCCTTATCTCTACAAGGAAGTGCAATCGGCACAGGATACAGATAAGAAGCGCGGGCTCGACACGTTCTACGATGCCTTGAGCGGGCACGTCGCCTTCTCCCTGTCGAATGCAACCGGCGCGTTCTTCCACAATCTGACGGGTGGTGCGTTGGCATCCAGCCCCGACAACGTGCAGCTGATGTCGCAATGGTACCGCCAGCTTGCCCGTGCCTCGCGCTCGTTTGCGTTCGTGGCCGATCTTACCGTGGCGCTGCTGGGCGGCGGCTTGAAGACCAAGCAAAAGATCACAGGGCGCATGGCGGACGCGCTCTCCGAGCTATACATGCTGTCGGCTGTTCTGAAGCGTTATGAGGACGACGGCCGCCCGCAAGGTGACCACGCCATCGTCGAATTGGCAGCGATGAACGCGCTTTATCGCTTCCAGGAGGCCATGGCTGGAGTCATCGACAACTTCCCCGTTACGTCCGCCCGTCCGTTGATGCGTCTCGTAGTCTTCCCGCTCGGCAAACGCTATAAGCCTGCGCCAGACACATTAGCGCGCAAGGTGGCACGCCACGCGTTGGAGCCCGGCGAAGCGCGTGATCGCCTAACCCGCCATATCTTTGTATCGAAGAGCGTCGACGACCCAACAGGTCTGTTGGAAGTAACGCTGGAGAAAGTCATCGCCGCCGAGCCTGCCGAGAAAAAGCTCGAAAAGGCTATCCGCAATGGCATAGTCCGCCGGTATCACGGCATCGACTGGTTTGCAGACGCGGCTGAGAAAGGCGTGATTACCCAAGCCGAGGCCGCCCAGCTTAAGGAGGTGGAAGGACTCGTTGCCCGTGTAATCGCCGTCGATCATTTCGATCCGGCGGAACTGAAACCCAATTACGTTGATTTGGGGCACAACACCCGTGGGTCCAAATCTCTGGCGGCGGAATAGAAAACACGCCGCGATAGTAGTGTACGCAAGGATCCGAGGCAGGCATGGCTGACACGACATCGGAACTCAAAGACTGGCGCTTCTCCGTCGATGGAGAGGGTATTGCCTGGGCGATTTTCGACCGCGAAGGCGAAAGCGCCAATTCGATGGGCCGCCGCCCGATCGAAGAGCTCTCTGCAATCGTAGAGCGCGTCGAGGCGGATGCGCGGGCGGGCCGCGTGAAGGGCCTCGTTATCATGTCGGGCAAGGAGCGAAGCTTCGTCGTCGGCGCCGACATTCGCGAGTTCGAGAGCTTTGAAACCGAGGCGCAGGTGATCGCCGCGCTCAAACCTGTCAACGCCATGCTGGATCGCATAGAGCACCTGCCGGTACCGGTGGTCGCGGCTATTCATGGCGTATGCGTCGGCGGCGGTCTGGAGCTCATTCTGGCGTGCCACTACCGAATTGCCACCCGCGATGACGGCACCCGCGTCGGCTTCCCGGAAGTGAAGCTCGGTATCTTCCCCGGCTTCAACGGTACCGCCCGCTCCATCAAGCAGGTCGGCCCGATGGCGGCCATGCAAAACATGCTGACGGGCGCCATGATCCGCGCGTCCACGGCAAAGGCGCTGGGCTTCATCGATCAGCTTGTCAATTCGCCTGGAGAGCTGCGCTGGGCGGCCCGTAAAGCGGTCTTGCAGAACCGCAAGTCGAAGCCAGCGGGCCTGACAAGCGTGCTGATGACCAAGCAGCCAGCCCGGGGCCTGCTTGCCAAAAAGATGCGCGAGGAGACCGCCAAGAAGGTTCGCGAGGATCACTATCCAGCGCCTTTCCGTCTCATCGATCTTTTTGAAAAGTACGGCGGCAACCTTGATGCCATGAAGCTCGCCGAGACGACGGCGTTCGCACCCCTCATGGTGTCGGATACGTCGCGCAATCTGCGTCGCGTGTTCCGCTTGACCGAACTGTTGAAGAACCAGGCGCCGCTCAAGCTGGCGTGGAAGCCGCAGCGTGTTCACGTGATCGGTGCGGGCACGATGGGCGCTGATATTGCAGGTGTGTGCGTGGCAGCGGGCATGGAAGTAACGCTGCAAGACATTTCGCCAGAGCAGCTCGAAAAGGGCATGAAGGCGCAAGGGCGTCTGTTCGGCAAAAAGTTCAAGACCAAGGCTCAGAAGGATGCGGCCAAGGCCCGCTTTATCGCCGACCCTGAAGGCAAAGGGATCGGCCGTGCCGACGTGATTATCGAGGCCATCGTCGAAAAGCTCGATATCAAGCAGAAGCTGTTTGCAGACTTGGAGGCCAAGGTGAAGCCGGGTGCGATTCTGGCGACCAACACCTCATCCTTGAAGCTGTCCGATATCGCTGCGCCGCTGAAAGATCCTGGCCGTCTTATCGGCCTGCATTTCTTCTCGCCGGTAGCGCAGATGCCGCTCGTTGAAGTGGTTCAAGGCGACGGGACGCGCGAAGAGGAAGCCAAGAAAGGCGCTGCCTTCGTCACCGCCATCGGCAAATTCCCGCTGATCACCAAGGACGTTCCGGGCTTCCTCGTCAACAAGGTGCTCACACCTTATATGTTCGCGGCCTTCGAGCGGCTCGAGAAGGGCGAGGACAAAGAGAAGATCGACGAGGCTGTGCGGACGTTTGGTATGCCGATGGGCCCCATCGAGTTGGCCGACAGTGTCGGGCTCGACATCTGTCTGCACGTCGCCAAAATTCTAGGCGGCGGGGGCACGGAAGGGTCACGCCTGGAACGACTGGTTTCATCCGGCCGCCTGGGCAAGAAAACCGGCGAAGGCTTCTACGTCTGGAAGGATGGCAAGCCGGTGCGAGGTGAAGCAAAGTGGACGAAGGCGGAACTGAAAAAGCTGGGACGCGAGCTCGTGGAGCCGATCGTTACTGAAGCGCAGAAGGCGCTGGATGAAGGTGTGGTGGCGAGCGCCGATCTGGTGGACGCCGGTATGATCTTCGGCACCGGCTTTGCGCCGTTCCGCGGCGGGCCTTTGCACTACAAGGCAGGCCGGGACAAGTCGACGCCGCCCAAACAATCCGCTGCGGCGGAGTAGGTATGTTTTCGCATCCCCGCCAACGGCGGGCGATGGCATAGAGTTTTGGACACGTATATCTGACGCTGACTCGATTTCGAAGTTTGCGCGTAGGTGGAGAGATTGAATGACCGGAACACTGCGGCGCGTAGCAATCATCGGCGGGGTGCGCATTCCCTTCTGTCGCTCGAATACCTTGTACGCGGATCTCTCCAACCTTGACTTGATGTCGGCGGCGCTGAACGGCCTCGTCGACAAGTACAAGCTCAAAGGCGTGCACATAGATGAAGTTGTCGGCGGCGCCGTGGTGACGCACTCCAAAGACTTCAACCTCACGCGTGAGGCTGTTCTCTCCACGAAGCTCGCAACATCGACGCCAGGCATCACCCTCTCGCAGGCGTGCGGAACGTCCCTTCAAGCGGCCATGGGCTCGGCCGCCAAGATTGCCGTCGGCGAGATTGAATGCGCCATAGCGGTTGGCTCGGATACCACTTCGGATGCGCCGATCGTCTTCTCCAAGAAGTTTTCGCAGCGGCTGGTCAAGCTCGGCAGTCAGAAAACGGCGATGGACAAGCTAAAGGTTTTCAAGGGGCTGTCGCCTGCCGAGCTCACTCCTCAGCCACCATCTGTCGCCGAGCCGCGCACGGGCTTGTCGATGGGCGGGCACTGCGAGTTGATGGCTCAGCAGTGGCACATTCCGCGCGCCGAACAGGATGAGTTCGCGATTGAAAGCCACAAGAAGGGTGCGCAAGCCTACGCGGAAGGCTGGATGGATGATCTTGTCGTGCCGTATGCGGGCGTGTTCCGCGACAACAATCTGCGCGAGGATATGAGCCTCGAGAAGATGTCGACCCTCAAGAATGCCTTTGAGAAGGGGTCGCACGGCACGCTTTCGGCCGCTAATTCCACGCCGCTGACCGACGGTGCTGCCGCGGTGTTGCTCGCAAGTGAGGATTGGGCCGCCAAGCACGGTCTGCCGGTACTCGCCTACATGACCTACTCGCAGCACTGGGCCAACGATTTTGTCGGTGGCGACGGACTGCTGATGGCGCCGACCATCGCCGTTTCCAAGATGTTGGATCGTGCAGGCATGAAACTTCAGGATTTCGATTATTACGAGATCCACGAAGCCTTCGCAGCACAGGTGCTCGCCACACTCAAGGCGTGGGAGGATCCGGAATACTGCAAGAAGTATCTCGGGAAGGATGCGCCGCTTGGATCTATCGATCGCTCCAAGCTCAACGTAAAAGGGTCCTCACTCGCCTTCGGTCATCCGTTTGCAGCGACCGGCGCACGCATCATCGCAAATCTCGCCAAGTTGCTGTCCGTCCACGGCGGCAAGGGACTCATCTCGGTTTGCACAGCTGGTGGCATGGGTGTTGCGGCCATTCTCGAAAGCGCCAAGGCAAACGAGATGAGCAAAGCAGCCTAATCGAGATAAACGCACCAGAGGCATCGACTGTGCCGTCGCCTCACGGCTTCGTGTGTTTACGGATTCGTATCGCGTATTAGGCGTTGCGAGCCCTTGGCTGTCTCATTCGCCATCCTCACATGCTCAGTAAGAGGGTCGCTGTTCGCTGAGTTGGATAGTTGGCGCGCAGGGTCCTTAGCAGCGGTCCCGCACCGCTGCGATTGAACACACGCTGAGGAGACATTGCCATGAAGGAGATCATCGCTATAGCGGCCGCGCTTACCTTCGCCACGCCTGCATTGGCAGCACCTGATCTTTCGCGCGCCCCCGAGGCGCAGGTTTTCGCGCCATACCACCTGACGCAACAAATAGCCCAAGCTCCGGCCAAGCAGGCCAAGACAGCGCTGTCTTCGATGGCCGGAACCGACCTGAGTGAGTATCACCGCCATCTGGCTTGAAGTGCTGTCTGAAAATAGCCTTTTGTGGGCCCGGATGGCCGTGCGCGTTCCAGCCTGCCGGGCCTGCCCACAAACGACAGGGGCGAGCACAAATTCCCCCAACTTCGTGGCACGTTGTCTCCCATGGGCAGACACCGCTTGTAATTTGCGCTAAGCGGACGTCTGACCCGAGGGGACGCGAGCACGAAAGATGGCATCAAAAGACGACAAACAGATCGAATCCGCGCGCGCACTGGTGCGTGAATTGTCCGACAAGCTCAACCTCGACGCCTTTGTGAGGCTCTGGGACGGCTCACGTCTGCCGCTGGGCAAGGGCGCGCAGGGCGAATTCGAGATCATGATCCGCGATCCCGGCGTTATTGGCGCCATGATGCGCAGGCCGACGCTGGACACCATTATTCAGCAGTATGTCGCCAAGGGTGTCGACTTCTCCGGTGGAACTCTGGTCGACTTCGGCCATCAGCTTCAGAAAGACGGCAAGTCAGTAAAGTTGAAGCCCAAGGACCTCGCGCGGCTGGGGCTCAAGCTTGCACCCTTCATGTTTGCCAAGTCGGATGGCGCGAAAGACGCGCACGGCTTTGAGGGCGACATCACCGGCGGCAAACGTAAGACCGCTGACAACAAGGACTTCATTCAGTTCCATTACGATTTATCGAACGACTTTTACGCGCTCTTTCTCGATCCCGAGATGGTCTATTCGTGCGCCTACTACACCGATTGGTCGAACGGGGTGGAGCAAGCGCAACGTGACAAGCTGGAGATGATCTGCCGCAAACTGCGCTTGAAACCGGGTGACAGGATGCTCGATATTGGCTCGGGTTGGGGTGGTCTCGTGTGTCACGCGGCGCAGAATTATGGCGTCAAAGCACATGGCTGCACGCTGTCGGAAGAGCAGCTTGCGTTTGCGCGCGAGAAGGTGAAGCGGCTTGGGCTTGAAGATCGCGTGACCTTTGAGCTGATCGACTATTCGAATGTCACCGGAAGCTATGACAAGATTGCTTCGATCGGCATGTACGAGCATATCGGTTTGAAGAACATTCCGGCCTACATGTCGAAAGTGCGCTCGTTGCTCGCTGACGACGGTCTTTTTCTCAACCATGCCATCTCACGCAAGGCGCCCAAAGATAGCAAGGCCTGGTACAAAGGCCGCGTGCGGCCTGAGAAAAAGGCGATTGCGAAGTATATCTTCCCAGGCGGTGAGCTCGACGATGTCGGGCATTCGATCTCGGCGATGGAGCGCGCAGGTTTCGAGGTTCACGACGTCGAGGGCTGGCGTTTGCATTATGCGCGGACCTGCCAGCTATGGTGCGAGCGGCTCACGGCAAATCGCGAACAGGCCATAAAACACGTAAGCGAAGAGAAGTATCGGATCTGGGTCGCCTATCTTGCAGGCGTCAGTCTGGCCTTTTCGCGTGGCACGTTGCGTCTGTTCCAGACATTGGCCTCCAAGAGTGCCAAGGGGCCTTCTCCGCTGCCTCCGACACGCGCCGATCTTTACCGCTGAAGCTCAGCTACCTTTGAGATGCGCTTCGCAGCGTTCGACGATCTCGCGCAGGTCTGCGAGGGCGGCATCGATATCGATCCGCTTCTTTTCAAGTTCGGTTATGGCAGCGGACACTTTGTCTAGCAGAAGTCGTGTCTGGGCGAACTGACCAGGATCGCTGTCGTAAAGGGCGAGGTATTCGCCCACGTCCTCCACGGTGAAGCCGAGATTGCGTCCGCGCAGGATCAGCATCAGACGGGCACGATCGCGCTTGGAATAGTGCCGCGATGTGCCGACGCGCTTGGGTGCGATCAAACCGCGGCTTTCGTAGAAACGGATTGTGCGTGTTGTAATGCCGAATTCGCTCGCGAGGTCTGATATCGAATAGGTCTCGCGCGCGGCTGTATCACCGGGCGCCGGTTCAGCATTCAAAGAGGCGCTGCCCTTTGGCGCGCGGGGCGAACTCATGCCAGGGCCTTTATCCTTTGGAGCGGTGCGGAGCTTATGCCTGTTTGCGGGCTTCCTCGGCCATCAGCTCCTTTTTCGAGAGTTTGCCGATCATGGTCTTTGGCAGACTGTCTCGAAACTCGATCTGCGACGGCATTTCGATCTTTGAGATCTTGGATTCCAGGTGTCTGAGAATGTCAGTGGAGGTCGCACTCATTCCGGACTTGAGCTTGATGAAGGCTTTGGGAGCTTCACCGCGATATCCGTCTTTAATGCCGATAACGGTCACTTCCTCCACTGCCGGGTGCTCGTAGATCGCCTCCTCGATGCGGCGCGGGTAGACGTTGAAACCAGAGCAAATGATAAGATCCTTGATGCGATCGACGATGAAAAAGAAGCCTTTTTCATTCATCACGGCGACGTCTCCCGTGCGCAGGTAGTCGCCCATGAACTGGGCGGCCGTCTCGTTGGGTTTGTTCCAATATCCCTTCATGACCTGCGGACCTTTGACGCATAATTCTCCGCGCTCGCCTTGAGGCACCTCCTGGGAGGGATCGGTCAGGCTACGCAGCGATATCAGCGTTTGCGGCAAGGGGACGCCGATGGAGCCGGAAACGACCTCCCCGTCCATCGGATTGCAAGTGACGACGGGAGAAGCCTCCGACAGTCCGTAGCCTTCCACCACACACGAACCGGTCAGTTCCTCGAATTGCAGCTTGACCTCAAGCGGAAGGGGAGCGCCACCCGAGATGCAGAACTTCATCGACGACATGTCGAAGCTTTTCAGTTTCGGATGATTGAGCATGGCCGTGAAGATCGTAGGCACTGCCGGCATCATGGTCGGCTTTTGCTTGTGAATGAGGCCGAGGGCCTCGTCCAGCTGGAAGCGAGGCATCAGGATGATCGTGGCCGCCTTGGCGATCCCCATGTTCATCACGACCGTCATGGCGAATACATGGAAGAGCGGCAACGCTCCCAAGACCTTCTCCTCGCCTTGTTTCAGGCTGGTCGCCCATGCGTTGATCTGTGTGGCGTTCGCATAGAGGTTCGTATGGGTCAGCATTGCGCCCTTAGGCGTGCCCGTGGTTCCGCCCGTGTACTGGAGCACGGCGACGTCGTCATCCGGGTTGATGGCTACCGGCTTCAAGGTCGTGCCAGATTTTTCAACCTTTGCCCCCGCCACAATCCGGTCGGCGACGCGGGAACCGGAGATGTCTGCCACCTCCTTGCGTTTGAAGAGCTTGAACAGCAGCGCCAATGGAGGCGGCAGCAACGGAGCGAAGGGTACGACGATGGCCCTCTCCAGCACTGCGTTATCGACAAGTGTCTCGACCTTCCCAAAGAGGGCGGCAAGATCGTGAGTAATCATGATGCGCGTGTCGCTGTCGCGCGCCTGGAAGGTCAGTTCTTCAATGGTATAGAGGGGGTTGAAGTTTACGACCGTCCCACCGGCTTTCAGAATTGCGAAGTAATAGATGATGAAGGTTGGAGTATTAGGTAGAAATAGTCCAACTTTAGTACCTTTCGTCACGCCCAGGCTCTGGAGGCCGGCAGCCACGCGCTGGACTTGGTCCGCAAGGGACCCGTAGGTGGTGCTCTTTCCTTTGAAAACAATCGCGGGATTGGCGGCGAAGTCCCTAACGGCATCGTCGAGAAGGGCGGTTAAGGGACGGCCGGTGAGATCCATGCCCCAGTCCACGCCCTGGGAATAGCTGCTCACCCAGATTGGCGTGCCCGCGCCTGAAATCGTCTGGTTCATGTTAACCTCCCCTCCGGCTTGATCTTTTGTTGTGCGCAGCTGGGTCGCTGATGCAACTTCTGCGGCCACGCGATTTGCCGGCTCAATCGTCTGAATTACGAGATTGAACACTTTTTTCGCGGAGCTGACCAGAAGATGGCGGACGCAAAAACTGGAATTAACACTTCTGGGGTAGGGTGGTGCTGGTAGCTGGAAAGTGGCAGGCTAGGGGGCAAACGACACATATTCGTGGGAGGCTGAGGACGGGCTTTTCTCGCCCTGATTTGGCGCGGTTTCCCTGTGACGGCACGTAGCTGGACTTGCCCAGCATTTAAGGATATGTGACGGTCCAGCTTGTTGATTATCCGGTCTTGCAATACTTAGAGACCAAGCAGAACGCAACCTTCGGCGAGCATCGCCAAGGTGGGAGAGTGAAATGGACGAAGTCGCGACTAAGATTATCGATATTCTCAAGAAGCATATGAAGGAGCCGCGCGACGACATCACGCTCGACACCGCGCTGACGGACCTCAAGATTGAATCGCTTGATCTTGCGATGATCGTTTTCGACATCGAAGACGGTTTTGGCATTGAGATTCCGTACAATGCCAATGAGGACGTCGAAGACTTCAAGACCGTGGGTTCGGTTGTCGACCGCGTCAAGTCTCTGATTGCGGCCAAGGCCAACGCTTAATGCGTCAAGGCTTCGAGGGCATCCGCTACAGGACGCCCTCAGCCTCTTGTCTCACGGATGGATGTGAGCACGGCGCGCTGCGAGCCCTCGTGGCGCGTCCATTTGGTATTTCAAGATAAGAAAGAGCGAAGCTTATGACTAAAGCGGGCGGCGCACGTAGAGTCGTGATCACAGGTCTTGGCGCCGTGACGCCGATCGGGACGACTGTCGATGAAATGTGGGCGAGCATGAAGCAGGGCAAGAGCGGCACCAGCGCGCTCGGCGGCTTCCCACTCGACGATCTGAAAATTCTGATCGCAGCCCAGATTAAAGACTTCGACCACAAAGCCCGCCTCAAGCATTTCAAGCGCGACCGTATTATTACGCTCGCCGACCGTTACTCATGGTTCGCCGCCGTGGCTGCCGATGAGGCCATGCGTCAGTCCGGACTGGACTATCCTTTTGAGAAGCCTTATCGGGCGGCCTGCATCATAGGCTCGGGTGCCGGCGGTCTGACGACCTACGAAACCGCCTATCGCGACTTGTTCATTCACAACAAGCGCGCGACCCATCCCCTGACACTGCTGCGCATCATCGGATCTTCGGCCTCTGCCCATGTGGGCATCGAGTTCGGTATCAAGGGTCCAACCTTTGCGACCTGCTCGGCGTGCTCGACCGCAACGCACGCCATCGGCATTGCGCGCGACTATATCCGAGACGGCATCGTTGATGTGGCAATTGCGGGTGCATCCGAAAGCGTCATCAACTACGGAACGATGAAGGCTTGGCAGGCGCTTCACGTGCTCTCGCCGGAAGGCTGCTTCCCGTTCGCCAAGAAGCGCAACGGCACAGTGCTGGGCGAGGGCGCCGGCATCCTCGTGATGGAAAGCCTGGAACACGCCAAGGCGCGCGGCGCCACGATCCTCGCCGAGCTGTGCGGTTACGGTATGGCATCGGACAGTCAGGACATGGTCAAGCCGACGGTCGAAGGTCCGAGCGTCGCCATGCAAATGGCACTCGATGATGCCGGCATCACGGCCAAGGACATCGACTATCTCAACGCGCACGGCACGGCGACGGCCGACAACGACATCAATGAGACGAAGGCCATCAAAAACGTGTTTGGCGATCACGCCTACAAGGTCGCCATTTCGTCGACGAAATCGATGACGGGCCATCCGTTGGGCGCAGGTGGCGGTATCGAGGCCGCGACCTGCATCAAGGCAATGCAGGAGCAATGGGCCCCCCCGACGATCGGGCTTGATGAGCCCGGCGAGGGTTGCGACCTCGACTACATTCCAAACACGGGCCGCGCCCTCAAAATCGGCTACACCATGTCGAACAGCTTTGCCTTCGGTGGCCTCAACGCAGTGTTGGTTTTCGGTCCTCCGCCAGCCTAAATTGGCTACTTTTTGCGCAATCTGCACTTGAATGAATGCCGTCCCGATGAGAGATTATCGGGCCATCTCCCGACTTCGCTTCGGGTGTTGGCCAATTCTTTGGCGCAGATGAGTGCGGGGCCGGCATGCGCGAAGTCGTGATAAGTGCAGGAAGTATCAGCGTTCGCGCTAGGCTTCTTGATACCCCGACCGCCGCCAGGATCTGGGAGGCATTGCCTATCTATGCCTCGGCTCAGACCTGGGGTGCCGAGGTCTATTTTCAGACCGATGTCACGTCCGACCCGGAACCGAATGCCCGCGACCTCATCAAGCCGGGCGAGATTGCCTTTTGGCCCGACGGCGATGCCATTGCGATTGGTTTCGGCCCGACTCCCATTTCGCGCTCCAAATGCGAAATTCGCTTCGTTAGCCCATGCAACGTTTGGGCTGAAGCACTTGACGACGTGAAACAATTTAAGAGCGTCCACGCCGGCGAAAAGATCAGCGTCGTTCCTGCGCCAGCGTAAGTAACACCCCGAATATATCTTCAGATCGAACTCTATCATCTTTGTTGCGTAAGTGACGGCGATAGAGGGGGTGGTCCATTGCCATTGGGCAAGCAGAAGGTCTTCGGCATAGGTTTTCATAAAACCGGAACCAAGACGTTAGGTCAGGCGCTGACCACGTTGGGTTACCGCGTCAAGGGCCCGTTTGGGGCGCAAGACCCCGACATCGCAAAGGTGGCTTTGCGCCGCGCACTCGAGATTGCCCGCAGCTACGATGCATTCAACGACAATCCCTGGGCAATTTTGTTCAAGGACTTGGATGCAAACTTCCCCGGAAGCAAATTCATTCTGACTCGCAGGGCGGAGGACAGATGGCTCCGCAGTCAAATTAGATATTTCGGCGCTAAATCCACACCGATGCGTGAGTGGATCTATGGCGTGGGCTCGCCGCTTGGCAATGAGGACGTCTACCTTCGGCGCTATCGCCAGCATAATGCTGCGGTGCTGTCGTATTTTTGCAGGCGGCCTGACGACCTTCTCATCATGGACTTTGAAAGGAAGGATGGTTGGGCGCAATTATGCGGCTTTCTGCGCGCCAATCGACCCTGTGTGCCGTTCCCCCATGCCAATCCCACCCTCTAGTTGACGGGTTGCATTATGCAGCGGATCGGGCTCGCGATACTGACCCTCTGTCAGAGGATGTCAGCTTGCTGCGGTATCAATAAGGAACTTCTGCGCTATGCTCCAGTTGTGTGCAGCGTAGGCGCTCGCCAGATGGCGCTCTTCGTCAGTAAGCGAAAATTTCTTGGCCTGGTCGCCGATAAGACCCTCGATCTCCAGGATGAGATTTTCCGCCCGTTCCTTGTCGGGGACCGAGAGCTTGTAGCGATTTACGATGCGCACGATCTCGATACCGGGGCTGCGCATCGTCGTGTTCTGTCGCGGCATCGTTGGCAATTCGATGTCTATCACGCGCTTAGCAAGCGTCTCGGCAATGCTGCGATGATATGCAAACGCATGGACGCACTCTTCGCCAAACACTTCCTGACATTGAAAAATGAATCCGGTGTAGTCGAGATGCCTGCGAAACCATCGTTCGTTCATGGCCTCGGCAAATGAAATGTCGCGTCCATAAACCCGCTCAGCGACGCCAGGGAAGTTTGGGTTGGTGAGATATTGCGCATACAGAGACTCGGCAAAACTCACAGGCTCGCGGAAGCACACCCAAAGCTCGAAGTCGAAATTCTGTACGATGGCCTTGAACATGCCGACGCTTTCAGGATTGAAATCCCACCAGTGATTGAAAATCCCCTCAGTGGACATGAAGACTGTATGCGTGTTGGGCGGCATGTCGGCGAGCGCGGTTTCGAGATGCTCCGCAATGAGATTGCTCTTTTTCGAGCGCATCATGTCGACTAGTCGCTGGTGCTTGGGCATCGGCGTTTTGGATGGCTGCGGGTACCAGACACCGTGCTCTGCCAATGTTTTCCGGTTTGTCCCCAGATGCCATTGCAGGGACGAAGTGCCAGTCTTGGGCGTTCCGACGTGGAGAATGAATCGTAAGCGTCGTGAAAAGCTCGAAAGCTGGTTCCTGATCCCTTCGACTTGGGCGCTCTCTATGGCGACTATAGGAGCGGTGAATTGTTGCGCTTGATGACGCTTCAAACGCTCGAAGAACGGCACGTCGATGCTATCTGGCAAGAGTCGATTGAATTTGCCTGACGCAGGTTTGACCCGGTCATCGAGATTGTAGGCGGGATCGACGCGGCCGAACTCGTCCAGGCACCAATGGTAGTGAAGAACGCGGACCGGAGCGTTGAGATCCACCGACAGCGGCCTTCTCGGCCGATGGCACGGAAAGTTCCAGTTCGTGCTGAGCAACTCATAGGGGAGCTTCAGCGAACACAGGGCCATGCCGTAGGAGATCTGGTCGATATGCTTGCGGTGACCTGGATCGACGACAAGGTCGCTGGTCGAAAAAAGCAATTCAGCTAAGCGGCACCACTCTGCGTGAAGCTGCCGATGATAGCGCCAGGGGATGTAGAGAAATCCGCCGTTGAAATTGGATTTGAATGTCTGTCCATTGCCCCATTCGCAAAGGACGACCTCAGGATGATCGATGCCCGCGGCCTCATAGAGGCGTTCGAGAACATCAAGCGGAGGGTTGGGGGCATCGACGATCTTGCCCCAGCAAACGGACGTGTCGGGGAGGTCCAGTGGTTCGACAACTGCCAGATCGATATCGAGCAGGAAAATACCTTCGACATCGGCGCGATTGAAACTCTCCAGATCTTCGAGTTGACGAAGCTTGTTGCAGTATTTCTGGTCGAGATAGGGCTCGACTCGTCGCGCTCTGCATCCCAACTTCTCGAAATAATCCAGAACGTCCTTTTCTACGTCATCGGTGTGATGCACGAGGATGTCGGCTGCGTCTGCATTCGCCATCTTCATCAGGCCGGCGACCAAGAGCGACGCTTTGTAGGCATGATCGAGCGGGCGATCGATGAGAAAGGAATAAAGATGGCGACCCATAGAAGCCGATAGTCCCCGAGTTAGTTCCTCCGATCAATGCTATCGGTCATCGCCTTGCCGCCGTCCAGACCATTTTGGGAGGACAATCTGTTTGCTCGGAAAATCGCAACAATTGAGGAAGTGGACATAACGAAATTGGCTACGCAGGCGATTCGCGCATCGTGCGCGGTCCCTTGATTCGCGCAACGCTCGTGAGTCATCGATCGACTTCTCCCCGAAGGGACCGCCGATCACGCCGACTTTAGATCGGTCGGGGCTGGCGCAGTCAGCCGGTTTGCATTGGTTCGACGTAGGATGGATCGAGCCAATCGCTGAGGGCGATTTGCGTCAATTGCGATGTTTCTTCGATGTCGCCTGCGTAAACTGAATCGAGGTAGGCTCGTGCCGATTTAGGCATCGGTATCCTGGTAGATGGCCTCTCAGGCACGATGTACTTTGGTGACACCGACCTTTGAAGTTGATGAGCAATGCCAAGAAAAGTTTCGACGGTTTCCAGGACGTGGCCAGGCTCGCGCCACAAAGCATCGGTTCGCAGAAAGCAGATCTGCTCCTTTGGAAAAAACTCGAGAAGCTGCTTAATCTGTTCTGCG